>NC_019682.1:0-319166 GCF_000316575.1 Calothrix sp. PCC 7507
TTTCGTATTGTGACGATTGGCAGCAAAGGTGGTAGATAATGGAAATCCCTATAGACAGTTTGTGGAATCAGGTACTGGAGCGCTTACAACTAGAATTATCTCGTCCCACCTTTGAAACCTGGATAAAAACTGCTAGTGCGGAGCGGTTAGAAAACAACTGCTTGGTAATATGTACTCCTAACCCTTTTGCGCGTAATTGGTTACAGAAGTATTACATCAATACTATTGCTAATGTAGTACAGGATATTCTCAGTCATCCTGTGGAAATTTATATTACTGTTGCCAAAGGTGATGAAGTTTCTCATCTTCACGAACGAGAAGAGTCTTGGGAATTATCATCGGCGAATCATCTTTCAGAAAATGCTGTCAAAGATAAACAAAAAACTAGTGATTTAAATTCAAAGTATGTCTTTTCACGATTTGTAGTTGGTGCTAACAATCGTATGGCGCACGCTGCATCTCTAGCGGTTGCGGAGTCTCCTGGAAGAGAGTTTAATCCTTTATTTCTATGTGGTGGTGTAGGTTTAGGTAAAACGCACCTCATGCAGGCTATTGGTCATTATCGTTGGGAAATTTGCCCAGATTCTAAAATATTTTATGTTTCAACTGAGCAGTTTACTAATGATCTAATTACAGCTATCCGTAAGGATAGTATGCAAAGTTTTCGCGAGCATTATCGAGCAGCAGATGTGTTGTTAGTTGATGATATTCAGTTTATTGAGGGTAAAGAGTATACACAAGAAGAATTTTTTCATACTTTTAATACTTTACATGAAGCTGGCAAACAGGTTGTTATAGCTTCTGATCGCCCTCCCAATCAGATTCCGCGCTTACAAGAACGCCTTTGTTCTCGGTTCTCTATGGGTTTAATAGCTGATATTCAAACCCCAGATTTAGAAACTAGAATGGCGATTTTACAGAAAAAAGCTGAATACGAAAATATCCGCCTTTCTCGTGATGTGATTGAGTATATCGCTTCTAACTATACTTCTAACATTCGTGAATTAGAAGGAGCTTTAATTCGGGCACTAGCTTATATTTCTATTTGGGGTTTACCTATGACTGTAGAAAGTATCACACCAGTTTTAGAGCCGCCAAACGAAAAAGTAGCAGCAACCCCAGAGGTGATTTTAAAGGTTATTGGTGATACTTTTGACGTTTCAATTGAAGACCTTAAAGGCAACTCTCGACGACGAGAGATTAGCTGGGCACGTCAAATAGGTATGTATCTAATGCGGCAACATACTGCTTTAAGTTTGCCGAGAATTGGTGAAGAATTCGGTGGTAAAGACCATACAACGGTGATCTACAGTTGTGACAAAATTACTCAACTTCAGGAGAGCGATCGCACTTTAGCACAAACTCTACGTCAACTAAGCGATCGCATCAACATGACTAGTCGCTCTCAAAAATAATTTTGGTTTTCCACAAGCAGCACAACTATATATTCATCTTCACACTCCCATATCCAATCGAAAATATTAAGTTGCGTATAAAAATTGATTAAGCTTCAACTCCTTTGTGGAAAAATTCCTATGAATCTGTGGAAAACTTGACAGTTTGTTAAATGAACATTAAATAAGTACAATTACTCTGTGGAAAAACTAGGGGGTTTTTCCACAAGTTTTCCACAGATTGTCATCAACTAAACCATATTTCAAATAAGCTAGTGGTGAGTTTTCCACAATTTCCACAGCGGTAGAGGTAGAAGTAGAGGCAGGAAGTAGGGGGAGATATAATTAATAACTCTTGACCTTTGACTCCTGCCTAATGCCTATTGCCTATTGCCCCATTCCCTAGTTAAAAAGAATGCTACGATATTCACTCATAAGCTGAATCTTGACTATGAAATTAGTTTGCGCGCAAAGTGACCTCAGTACAAACCTTTCCCTCGTCAGCCGTGCAGTACCATCACGACCGACACATCCGGTACTTGCTAATGTACTGCTACAGGCGGATGCTCAAACTAACCAAGTCAGCTTAACAGCATTCGATCTCAGTTTAGGTATCCGTACCAGCTTCACTGCAGAGGTATGGCAAGGGGGAGCGATCGCACTTCCTGCTAAATTACTTGTAGACATCACCTCCCGTCTCCCAGAAGGAGAAATCACCCTCGATGATGAATCAGCTCTCGAAGGCGAAACCTCTGGTGGAGAAGGTTTAATCGTCACCCTCACACCCAAGAGTGGACATTATCAAGTGCGCGCAATGGGAGCCGAAGAGTTTCCGGAGTTACCTGTAATTGAAAATGCAGAAGCACTCCAGCTAACAACAGCAGCCTTGATTGAAGGCTTAAGAGGTTCGCTATTTGCTACTAGTGGAGACGAAACTAAACAAGTGCTGACTGGAGTCCACTTAAAACTTACACAAGACACGCTGGAATTTGCCGCTACCGATGGACATCGTTTAGCAGTAGTGGAAACTAGTAATGAGCGTCCTCTAGGTGGTGGTGGTGAAATAGAAGTGACAGTACCAGCCAGAGCTTTACGTGAACTAGAGCGGATGCTAGTGCATAATTCCGCATCAGATCAACCAGTGGCCTTATCTTTTGATCAAGGTCAAGTTATATTTGAGTGGCAACATCAACGCTTAACTAGCCGCACCTTAGAAGGGCAATATCCCGCTTATCGACAACTCATCCCCCGTCAGTTTGAGCGACAGGTAACACTTGAACGGCGACAATTCTTAAGTACTTTAGAGCGTATAGCTGTACTTGCCGATCAGAAGAATAATATAGTAAAAGTCAGTATTGATAGCGAAGCTCAACAAATTACCTTATCTTGTGAAGCTCAAGAAATGGGCAGTGGTAGAGAATCAATGCCTGCTCAGGTATCTGGAGAAGATATAGAAATTGCTTTTAATGTTAAATATTTGATGGAAGGATTAAAAGCTTTGCCATCTTCAGAAATTCAAATGCACTTAAATCAAAATCTGACTCCGGTGATTTTTACACCATTAGGTGGGTTGAAGATGACCTATTTAGCTATGCCTGTACAACTGAGAAATTAGGGCGATTCTGGAGTCAGAATTCAGGAGCCGGAATATTGGAATAATGGCGAAATAATTTAATCAATGAATATGGTTACAGTTTCAAACCCATAAATTCTAACTCCCCACTCCTCACTCCTGACTTCCCACTTCCCACTCCTGACTCCCCACTCCCGACTCCCAACAAAGAAACAAAAAATCACTATTAAATGTCTGTTTGAGAAAGAGGGTTGAATGGGGTATCAATCGGCAAAGCAGCTGGAAGCTGGTATTATCCCCTAGACTACCTCGCTAAAACTAACTCCTAAGTTAATCAGGCATATAGGCGAAATATTATGCGAGTTTCTTCTGCTGCAATTTTTACATTAGCAACTTTAACTGCTAGTAATGTCACTCAGCAAGCAATGGCTGCACCTGCTACAAACCAGACTCCGGCAGAAAAGGCAGGGAACTTGGTAGTACCAGTGCTTGAAGACTTGTCAACACAGGTAGCACCAATTTCAGCACCAGAAACTGTAGTTGCTCAACAATTTTCTCAAAATCCTGTAGTCGCACCAAAGGTTGTTAACAAATCGTTAGCAATCATAGCATCAAAACCCAAGGCTAATTCCCCCGTCGTTCTTCTCCCTTCTTCTCCCCTACCCGTCGCTTCCCCAGCCCCTGTGATTAACAATGATTTAGTAGTTACAGCTACAGATGTACAGGTAGTAGGAGCTACTCAGGAATTGCAGCAGATTATTCGCCAGGTCATTAAAACCCAAACGGGTGGAGAAACTAGTCAAAGCCAATTGCAAAGAGATGTGACGGCGATTTTAGATACAGGTTTATTTACTACTGCTAACGTCAATAGCCGTAGCACTTCCAAGGGCTTGAATGTAGTGTATCAGGTGCAGCCAATAGTGGTGCGATCGCTACAGCTTTCCGGTGCTAAGGCACTCACCTATCAAGTAGTCCAAAAACAGTTCCAATCTCAAATCGGTACTACTATCAGTCCTGTAGCCCTCCAGGAAGCAGTAAAGCAACTCAACAAATGGTACGCCGACAATGGTTATAATCTAGCAAGGGTTTTATCGATTAAACCGAACCGTGAAGGCATCCTCACTTTAAATGTAGCTGAGGGCTTGGTGGGAGACATCAAGTTTCGCTTTGTCAACGATGAAGGTAAAACCGTTGATAGTAAAGGCAATCCAGTTACAGGTCGTACCAAAACAGATTTCTTACGGCAACAACTTAAGCTGAAATCTGGTCAACTCTTCCAAGAAAATGCGGTACGGCAAGACGTCCAGCAACTGTATAAACTCGGCTTATTTGAGTCCGTGAATGTTGCCTTGGAAGGGGACGCAACCAAAGTAGATTTAGTCTATGAACTCAAAGAAACTGGGGCCCGTGCAGTCAATGTGGGTGGAAGTTACAGCACTGATCAGGGACTGATTGGCACGTTAAACTATCAAGATCAGAATATTGGCGGCGTGAACGATAAATTGGGTGTGAATGTTGGGGTAGGGCTGCGTGACTTCCAGTTTGATACCAAATTTACTAGTCCCTATCGAGAAACTAACCCAGATCGTTTGGGTTATACGATCAATGCCTTTCGCCGTCGGGAATTGTCACAAACATTTGATGACAAAATTGAATTAGCTAACGGTGACAGGGCGCGGGAAGGTCGTATTGGTGGGAGTGTGAGCTTTCAAAGACCCATTGACGACTGGGATACATCCTTGGGATTTAATTATACCCGTATTAATATCAGCGATCGCCAAGGTAATATTACCCCAACTGATGCCAAAGGTAATCCCCTCACCGCCAGCGGAACTGGCACTGATGACTTAACCACCGTATCTTTCACCGCCTCCAAAGACCAACGAGATAATGTCTTGAATCCCACCAAAGGTTCCCTTCTGACTCTGAGTACAGAACAATCTGTGCCTCTGGGACAAGGTAATATTTCCATTAATCGCCTGAAAGCGAATTACAGCCAATATGTACCAGTCCAGTTATTTAGCAGCAAACAGCCACAAGTATTTGCCTTAAATGTGCAAGCTGGCACTGTTCTGGGTAATTTACCACCCTATGAAGCTTTTAATTTAGGTGGTTCTAACTCAGTACGCGGTTATGATTCGGGGAATGTCGGTACTGGTCGCAGTTATGTCTTAGCTTCCGCAGAATACCGCTTCCCCATTTTACCCATAGTTGGGGGTGTATTATTTGCTGATTATGGCTCAGATTTAGGTTCTGGCGACACTGTCTTAGGAAATCCAGCGGGGATGCGAAATAAACCAGGTAGTGGTTTTGGTTATGGCGCAGGAGTCCGCTTCGACTCACCCCTAGGCTTAATTCGGGCTGACTATGGCATTAATGACCAAGGAGAAAGCCGCGTGCATTTGGGTATAGGTCAACGGTTTTAGGGATTGCACTTCGACTGCGCTCAGTGACCAGGGATTGGGGCATTGTCTACGTTCTTTACCTAACCTATGTTTGATTCATCTAGCTCAAAGACTTGTTCATCTAGCTTATCCACTTCAGAACTTTAAATGCCCAATGCCCAATGACTTACCCATATCTTCAAGTTAGTCAAGGGGATGACAATGTATCATGAAAAAGACAAAACTGTGGCGATGATGGGGAAGTTTTCCTATTTAAGGAAAGCAAATTTCTTTGGAAATCCCTTAAGACTCAGGACGCAGTAGCGATCTGCTCACTCAGGACTAAGGAATCAGGACTCTCTATGTTAGCAGGTACAACTTTACAAGGTGGTAAATACACCCTCAACCAGGAAATAGGTCGGGGTGGCTTTGGCATTACATTCAAGGCTACTCATCACTACTTGGATCAGGAGGTGGTGATGAAAACCATCAACGAACGGCTGCGACAACATGCTGATTTTGCTAAGTTCGAGCGTCAATTCCAAGATGAAGCCAGACGATTAGCTACTTGTGTCCACCCTAATATTGTCCGGGTGAGTGACTTTTTTGTCGAAGCTGGGCTGCCTTACATGGTGATGGAATACATTCCTGGGGAAACTTTGGGAGATGCATTTGTGTTACCAGCGATACCTTTACCAGAAGCAACAGCAATTCATTACATCCGACAAATCGCCGCCGCATTGCAGGTAGTACACAATAATGGTTTGCTGCATCGGGATATTAAACCGGATAATATTATCCTCCGCCAAGGAACTCAGGAGGTGGTGCTAATTGATTTTGGCATTGCTAGGGAATTTAATAGTAGTGTCCGCCAGACTCACACGGGGATGGTTTCTGAAGGTTATTCCCCGATTGAACAATATTTGACACAAGCGCCGCGCACACCTGCAACCGATGTATACGGTTTGGCAGCTACTTTGTACGCACTATTAACAGCACAAGTTCCTTTACCTGCATTGTTACGCGATCGCGAAAAAATGCCATCCCCCCGTGAACTACAACCACATCTGAGTGCTGCTGTCAATCAAGCGGTGATGCGTGGTATGGCGGTGGAATCTCGCTTTCGTCCGCCAACGGTTGCAGAGTGGCTGAGGCTGTTACCGGGAACAGGGGTGAATGTAGCACCACAAGCAGTACCAACTCACACAGTCGCCACTATCGATTTATCTACCCAACAGCAAGAAAATCGGTTTGGGGGAACTACCAAAAATCGCATTCCGGTATCGTCAGCGATCGCCAAGGTGAGTGCATCGGCGCAGAAATTAGCATCATCAAAAGCATTTATTGGTAGTGGTGTAGCTGTGGTTGCAGCGATCGCCGGTTTTGGCATCACTAGTATACTCCCCAAATCTCCCAGCCAGTCACCTTCACAACCGCAGTTTGCCAATCCTACAGTCGAGCAAACACCTACTCTCAACCCTACACCCTCAGATTTAGGCAAAGAAACGACAACCGCAGCCCCATCTGATACTGCACCCGTTTCTACATCCTCACGACGCAAGCGCAATCGTCGTCCTGTCGCTGAAAATAGCGATAATAAAACTGAACAATTACCCCAAAATAATTCCGGAGAATCCCAACCTGAAGCTTCACCCAGTTCTTCCCCTTCACAGTCCTTAGTGGAAAAACTTAGGGCGGTTCGCTCATCTCGGAATCCTTCGCCCTCACCATCTTCTACAAAGGATGTGGACTCACCCCAACCTGTAAAGCCGCCAAATTCTGTGGTTATCCCCACACCAGCACCAGCGGAATCCAAAAAATTAGATCCTCCTGCAGTAGTGGTGCCAACTGATGACAATCAACCCCAAAAGGAAGAGAAATCCGAGGAAAAGCCGCAAAATTGATTATTTAGTTAGAAAGACGCGATCAATCGCCGTCTCTACTCTTAATTTCTCCATCAGTTACGGAGGTTTTCAAATCAGTAGGAGTGGGGTTTCCCCTATTGGTGTCAAATTGAGCTACAACGCTTACCCGACATACATTTTACCCCACCCCCAACCCCTCACGCCACTTTGCTCAAGTCGGGAAACCCGCCCACACAAGTGGCTCCCCTTGCTAAGGCTACGGTGTACACACAAGTCGGAAAATCTCACCTGCATTCGTTTTCGTTCGGTAGGGTGCGTTATGGACTAAAGTCCTAACGCACCGCAAATCTCGGATGGTGCGTTAGCCTCCGGCATAACACAACGCCAGTTCCCTCAAGTCGGGAAACCCGCCCACGTGACTGGCTCCCCTACTTTTAAAGGTTTTGGGGTGATTCAATCACTTGTGTGTACACGGTAGCCTTGCTAAGGGGAGGGGTGACGCGAAGAGTGATGGTAAGTGAGTTAATTAAAAATCCACGTTTTGACAAGGGTTTTGCGTTAAGTTGACACCAATGGGTTTCCCCGCCCTTCTCCCAATCCGCACACATGATAGAGGAATAAGATTATTTTTTCCTTTTAGATTTAAAAATAGTATTTTGTACTACACTAAAAAACATCAAACCATAACAGCTAAAAATAGTGATGGTGACAGTAGTAAATATAGGTATATTAAATTCTTTAATCAAAGCCTTAATTAAAATTACTGCTGCAATGCTGAAAATCAAACTACCTATAAATGCTAATAATTTTTTGTACAAAATATCTCCCTACTTATTTGCTATCAGACCTAACGTATTAATAGATTATTTATTTGCTAAAATACTGTAAAAAGTGTTACTAATAAACCTAATAATAAGGGGATTAGCCTGCTCTCTTTTAGTAATCTTTGAAAATTAAATGTATTGCTATTGAACCTTAACTGTGTAAAATCTAAATACATGAAAAATCAAGACAATTCTGCATACGAAAAAAAAACCGATGATTTTTTGGATGTAGTGTCTATCAAAGAAGATTGGGGTGGAGACGGTAGAGGGCGGATGAATTTATCAGGAAGGCAGACAGCCATTTCCCAAGATTATTTACCTCGCCAATACCAATTTTTCGACACAAATGCTGTACCAGAAGAACATGGCTGGCGAGTGAGTGGAATGCCAGAGAATGTCGCAGTTGGCAGTCGTCGATTGTTAACATGGCACGAATTTGGTGCATCAACTTCAAAAGTATCGCTACCACCGAATTTTGAGGCCCCATCTGGCATATTTAATGCAGACTTAGAGATTTTTGTGCTTCGGGGTGCAATTCAAGTGGGTGAGTGGCAACTAAGCAAGCATGGATACTCCTTTATCCCTGCAGGTGTGAAAGTTGGCCCTTGGAAAGTACTGGGTAGTGAGGAAGCAGAAATTCTCTGGATGGAAAATGGTTCAGTCCCATTGCAATATAAAAATGCACAAACTAATCATCCAGATGCTAGGTTGCACGACTTCATTCCAGTATTAGATAGCAAATTGCTCCCGTGGGGTAAGACAGATACAACTCAATTTATCCAAGCAAATAAGAAGTGGCTGAGGAAAGATAGTAGCGGCAGAGGAACATGGTTGCTGGTTATTTTTCCGCATTATGATGGCAGATATCCCATGATTCAATCATATAATGAAGAGTCTTATGCTTTATCTGGATACTGTGACGTAGGAAATTACCATTTCGCAAAAGACCACTTTGGGTATGTTCCCAGCTTTACGACTGTTCCTAGACACACAACAGATGATGGTTGTTTATTCTTTGTTCGAGTTGATAGAGATCTGTCACAACCTGGAACAGTTTTGTCCTATTCAGGTGGTTAGGAGTTATCTGTCAGGTACAATAAACTCTTGATTAGGTTTTCAATCATCAATATGAAATGAACTCTGGTAACTATAAAAAACTGGTTGCAAAACGGCTAGCCCAAAATTTTAAATCAGCTATTGAGATTGTAGAACTACCTCTAACTGAACTAGGTAGTAATCAAATTGTGATTAAAAACAAATTTGCGGGAATTAATGGTGGTTTTGACACCTTACTTTGCCAAGGTGAAATTCCCTATGTTAATTTAACTCCCCCTTTTGATTTGGGTGTCGAAGCCGTGGGAGAAGTTGTGGCGATCGCAGATAATGTAAGAGACTTCCAAGTTGGTGATGCTGTGGTAACTACTCACCGTGGTAGTGGTTATCGGGAATTTCAGGTTGTGGATGCAAACTTAGCCATCAAAGTCAGAGCAGCGACACCAGAGGTATTAACCCTGATGCCTACAGGTGTATCAGCCTTGGTAGCATTAGAGCAAGCCGGGGAAATGAAAAGTAATGAAGTTGTTTTGGTGACAGCAGCAGCGGGTGGAACAGGACACATCGCCGTACAACTGGCGAAGCTAGCAGGTAATCATGTAATTGGCACTTGTAGTTCCGAAACTAAAGCCGAGTTATTGAGACAATTAGGATGCGATCGCATTATCAACTATCGCACAGAAAATCTCCATCAAGTCCTGCAGCAAGAATACCCCCAAGGCATTAATTTGATTTTTGACTGTGTAGGCAAAGCAGTATTTGATACTTGTTTAGAAAACTTAGCAGTTAGAGGACGTTTGATTGTAGTCGGTTTTATCTCTGAATATGCTAAAGTGCCAGAACAAATTACACAACCTCGAATATATCACCAGCTATTTTGGCGAGCTGCTACTATTCGAGGCTTCCTCATGCCACATTATCAAGAATATATTCCAGAAGCACGCGATCGCTTAGTTCACCTCTTCTACACTGGTAAACTCAAAGTTGCTGTTGATTCCACCCCATTTCTAGGTTTAGAATCTATTCCGGCAGCAGTCGAATATCTACTCAGTGGTCAGAATTGTGGCAAAGTAGTAGTCAAGTTTTAATGAAGTAGATCGACAGAAACCTCAAATTAAATCAGGCATAAGTCAGTACAAGTAACTGATAACTGATAACTGATAACTGATAACTGATATATGTCACAAACATCAGAACATACTTTAAAAATCGCTCACCAAGCATTTGAGCAGTTTACTCATGGACTAGCAACAGGAGAATGGCAAGGCTTTCTTGACATGCTTACAGAAGATTTTACCTTTTGGTTTCCTATGGGTAAATTCCACGGCTTGAATGAGGGAAAAGACCGAGCTAACGAGTTTTTTCAATATGTTTCTGCATCCTTCAAAGGCGGACTTTCCCTAACATTAGACCGTTTCACTAGCAATGAGACAACAGTTGTTTTTGAGTTTCGCGATCAAGGAATTTTATTAGAACAACCTTATAAAAATCGAGTAGCCGTTTCTTTTGATGTGCGTGGAGACAAAATTTGTAGCTATCGAGAATACTTTGGTAGCGATGGTAAATCTTATTAAGGGACTGGGGATTGGGGATTGGAGCAGGGAGCAGGGAGCAGGGGGAATAACTGTTGACTGTTGACTGTTGACTCTTAACTCTTGACCCTTGACTCCTTGCCCTGAGCGTAGCCGAAGGGTTGACCCTTGACCCCCTATTCCCTTCTACTTTAATTATTGTTATTAATTTCTTTGCATTTAATCTCTGCGGCTTGATACGCTGCTAAATAATCTTTACCACCCAACATCACATCGCCATAATATTCATAAGGTGATTCACCATAAATTGGTAATGGGTCATCTTCTGGATAATCTTCTTGAGATTCTTCGATAACTGCTTTCAGTTGCTTAATGGTTAGACGTTGTGCTGCAAAATACCAGAGTTCTTGGGGATTTTTTTGTAAGTGCGGTAAGTTGGGATCAATAATCGAGTCACCTAGCTCAATCCAACTGTGTTCAACGGGTTGGTATGGCTTCCCTACAAAAACTAAAAATCCCTGGACATACACCGCTCCTTCTGTGGCTAGTGCTGCTCTGTAAGTATTATCAAAAGGTTTACTAGCTTTGCTGTTGATGCGTTGCGAAATCTCAACCGAAAGCGCTTCATCCAATGGTTTATTCATCGATATTCAGGAGTCAAGCAGCTACTCCAATATGGTATCACTTACAAGGGAAAGCATTTTTCATGAGATAAGGTATTGTTCAGGCGATCGCCTTCGGCTGAAGCTTCTCCACGAGACGCTGACCGCTCTTATAGCCGCAGTATCCACAATCATCTGGTTTAAAATACTAGGAGGTGCTAATGCAGGACAGTTGAAATGACTTCCCAAACACTGAATATAACTGAGACATTAATTGCTAAACTGCAATCCCTACCACCAGAGCAACAACAGACGCTCCTAGATTTTGCAGAATTTTTAGCCCAGAAACATGCTCAACCCCAACCCGTGCAACAACGGGTGCTTGGTTTGAACCAGGGAGAGATTTGGATGAGTGAGGACTTCAATGATCCTTTACCAGATGAATTTTGGACTGGTGAGCAGTGAATATATTGTTAGATACCCACGTATTTATCTGGTCTACAGGAAATCCAGAAAGATTATCTCAGAGGGTGACAGATTTATTGACTGATACTAGCAATACATGGATGCTGAGTATAGCTAGTATTTGGGAAATACAAATAAAACTTCAACTGGGTAAGCTCAATCTAAATTCAAATCTCCCTGCGTTGATAGACAATCAGCAGCGTGTGAATAATCTACAACTTTTACCTATTGAGCTAGCTCATATTTACGCTTTAAATAATTTACCTAACTATCATCGTGACCCTTTTGACAGACTGTTAATAGCTCAAGCTACTGTGGAACAAATCCCTATTATCAGCATTGATGCGGTTTTTGATAATTATCCAATTCAGCGGCTGTGGTAGAGAGATTTTTCAGGCGATCGCCAAAGGCTGAAGCTTCTCTATGAGACGCTGTTCGCGATTACTGATCGCTCTTTTCCACAAACCTACAATGCTCCAATCGACTGATAACTGTTAACTGAATAAGGAGATCGCTATTTTCTAGATAGATAAATCAAGATTTTTTGGATTTTTTCCTTGCTTTATCTCGCACTTGTTGATTTAATAAATACCCAAAGCCGACGGACTCTAAACGAGAAACAAATTCTTCGCGGGTATTACCCAGTGCTTTAGCAGTAGCGTCAATATTCCAGTTATATAAGTCTAGCTGACTGAGTAAATAAACTCGGCGAGTTTGGGCGGCTGATAAGCGGTAAGTTTTGAGATATTCTAGTTCGCCATCTTCTCGAATTATCACTTCTCCAATGTGGTTTTCATCTTTGGGATTGAGGTTAGTGATAAACCGTTGCAGCATAAACGGCCCAGCAGTGTAAACTATTTGCGATCGCAGTGAACGCTGTAATAATCCCTCAGCCATAAACCCTTGAAAAGATGCCCAATCCGATCGCATTTGCGCGATCGCACCCCTCAAATCTGCCAAACTATGAATCTTGGCATCATCTACAGATAAAGACATAGGGGAAGTCGCATCACAAAACAAGCTATTCTGGTAAATTAACTCACCATAAAAGTCTTCTAGCAAACTGGTATGCAAAACTCGGTAGTCTTCTGGAGTCGGAACCACAAAAGCAGAGGCTAAAGTTTCCGCCACAAATACCAAAACTCCCACCTGTTGTTGATGAATCTCAAACACCCGCAAAGCATCTTCCAACCCCGCAATATAACGTCCACTTATAGAGAGTTCGTAGCGTGAACCCAACCCGTGAGCCAGCGCATACTTAGAATACTCACTCCAAGCAATATCAGGGCCAGAAAAAAACAAGGATAAAAATCCTTCCATCGCCAAATGCAGAGGTAAAAATCTCAGTTGGTTAGCTGATTCTCGCTTCGCCATGCGATGCATCAACCGCACACTCGCACATCCGCAATCCAACCGCTTACCGTCAGCCTTCATCATCTGTCCACCAAAGGCTGCAACCGGGCTACCATCATCACTCCAAGACATCACCAAGCCATGAGGTACATAAGAAAAGTATTTCATCCCTGGTTCCGTCATCTTACCTTCTAAAGAGACAGCAGTAATATCTTCATTGTAAGAACGGCGAAATAAACGCAAGTCTCCCCGCACCTTTCGCCGCAGCAATGGCACAATCCGCACTGAACCACGTACTTGAGAAGGTGCAATTTCTAATCCTTTTAAAGATATATCTGTTAATAGTTTGTTTTTGGATGCCATGTTTTTCAGTGAACAGTTATCAGTTAACAGTTATCAGTGAATAGGGAATTTGTAGGCTTAAAGGTTAGAGGATGTTTGAAAAGTTTTGGGCGAATATAATTCGCTACTACACAAGCAAAGTCGCCTGGTGCGGACTAACACAAAATCAAGGTTTTTAACCCACGTAGGTGGGTTTTGTCTGTGTAGCCGCGATTTCTAATCGCTGGGGGTAGTATTAATTTAGACTTTTCAAACACCCTCTTAGAGTTCCAAGTGAGAAGTTTTGTGTTCCGAACGAGAAGTTTCGTGTTCTGAACGAGAAGTTTCGTGTTTCAAGTGAGAAGCTTCGTGTTCTGAACGAGAAGTTTCGTGTTCCAAGTGAGAAGTTTCGTGTTCCAAGTGAGAAGTTTCGTGTTCCGAACGAGAAGCTTCGTGTTCCAAGTGAGAAGTTTCGTGTTCCGAACGAGAAGTTTCGTGTTCTGAGCCTGAAGTCAATAGTGGCATAGCAAAACCTTACACCAATCATCTTTCAAGCCCATGCCCTATTTCCCATTCCCCAACATTTCCTTAACTCGTTCCGCCAAATATGATTCCAATTCCGACAAAGGCGCAGAACCGTCGGCAAATCGAGCAAAACCCAGCATGGTTGGTAAATCTTCTGCGTCTCTCAACCCCACCGTTGGGATAGTTGGGCTGAGGTTACGCAAAGAAAAATCTTCAGAATTAAACACAGGGTTGCAGTGGATGATGGAAGTACGCCGCCCAGTGTCTAATTTAGTGCGGAATACCCGCAGTACTTCCGCAGCGCCGTTAGGCGGAGAGTTTTCGCAACCGTCGGAAACAATCACTACCAACTCCGCCCCAGAACCCAAGGCTGCTAACAGTGGTGTGGCTAAGTCAGTTTGTCCACGGGGACGGACTTGTAAGGTATCTTCTACGGGTACTGTCCAAAAAGCTCGATATTCTTTCGCAGCAGCTTGGAGTAAATAATGACTAGCCAGCGCTACACCCAAAGGACGACGGCGTTTTTCACTAGATCCAAAACTGGAGTAGCTGCAATCCAAGACAGCTGCAACTCGTCCTAGTTTTAAAGGTGCTTTTATCAACACTGATCGCGCCGATCGCTCTAAAGCTTGATGGAAAATATCCCACTGCTGTTGTCGAGTCTCCCACGGCAAGGAAAGTATATATAAAGCTAATTTAGTCAAGGGCAAACGTCCAAAATCTAAGTCAATTTCTACTTTCTCAGTACGTTCTGCAGCACCTTGGAAACGCAATTTTTCCCCCACAGTCATTTGTTGTTGAATCCCCGACAAAAAAACATGACGAGGAATTTTGTGTTTGACTGCTAATCCTTCTGCAACCGTGAAAGGCAGATGATAAACAGCTTCAGCGCTATAGTGTGCTTGACGAAACTGCTCAAATAATTTGGTTTCATACACCTTTTGTTTCCAGTTGCGGAAGAGAAAAGTACCTAATTCCCCCTGGAGTTTGAGGTGTGCGTGAGCTGCGATCGCTCTCACTTTCGGGCGATACTTCACCGCATCAAAACTCACATCCCGGCGCATACTCAGATAATCACGAGCGATCGCCCGACTGCGACGGTTATTAATATGGCGTTGACGTAACTGTTGCAACACACCCCAAGCTCGTTGTGGAGGTAAAGCGTTGAGTGCATGAGCAATCAGCGCCCCTTCTTCTTCCCGGTGTTCTTTAGCGACATCTCGTCCCGTCGCCAACAACTTCAGGATAATCTCCACTTGATTAAAATGATTGATACCCACCGCCAAACAACGGGCATATAACAGACGGTAATTACCCAAAATATAGTCGTGTAAAAAGTCAATTGATACCCGCTGCCCATAAGCATCATCATAAAACTCACGTTGTCCAGTGCAAGCCAGACAAGCATTGATAAACATCACCAAATCTTCCCGCGCCACCTGTTCAACACGGTTAATAGAGTTAGTATTCATAATCAATTGGTAGGGACGGGGAAACCCCGCCCTCTGAAAATATTAAATGTTTTAAATTTTAAATTCCCTGGAGGGGTTGCTGTTCGGGGAAAGGCGGCACGACTGACTAGGACAGGTTTACAATCTGGGTTCGGAAGTCGTACCAGAGTCCCGCGAACAGCAAGACTGAATCAGTGTACAGTTGTAGAGATTCGATTAATCACATCTCTACAGTAAAGTACCTGGATATGGTGGGCAGTGCCCACCCTACAAATACTTAGATTTTTTCAACAATTAAACCAGGTTGCTATATTAAATATTTTAAATTTTGCATTCCCCAGAGGGGTTGCTGTTCGGGGAAAGGACAGCACGACTATGTTGGACAACTTAACAGGTTGGAACGGAAGTCGTACCAGAGTCCCGCGAACAGCAAAACTGATTTAAACATGACAAAATTGTTCACTTTGTGCAATTTTCTCAAGTAATAACTCAGCAGCTTTGCTCAAGGAAGTCACGAAAACACCAACTTCACTATTAGCATCAGATGTTAACCAAATACCCTTGAGAATAACTTCCACCCACGAGGCATCACAAGGGCAAAGTTCAATCATATTGGCTGGAGCTAGCTTTTCTAAATCAGCTAGATCCGACAATTGAGCAGGTATCACAAAAGCAGCCGTGCTAGGTTTCATATAAATTTGTGTAGCAGCACTCAAAGCCAAGACTACTCTTTTATTCACCCAATTTTCCCAAGGTTCATTGATCAGCTCTAGGTTAAAGCTATTCTCGGCGTAGGTAAGTTTTAGCATAATGGCTAATTAACATCCTGTTTTTAGTTGTCGGCTGCGGTTCGCTTATGTATACATTCAACTTGGCAGTTGTATGCTTCGGTTTATTTATCTGTGAATTCAGCGTTGTTTATCTATAAATTTAGAATATCTTGCGGAATTTCCCCCAAGCCACCAGGGTATTCAGCATTGGGAAAGGCTTGTACAATCAGGTTCAGACACCTGGGGGAAGTTGGTAAACTTGGGGGATTCCCCGAACTTTGTGGATAGCGATGGCAAGAACGAGTTATGGCCCAGAAGTAAAAAGGCGATCGCGTCGCTTATTAGGAGCGTTGTTAGTTTATGCTAACGATGAAACAGACTGTCGGGATGAATCAGTCTTAGCCAGCTTGCGCCCCCAAATCCTCACTCGTTGGCAATCAGAACATCGTTTGGTTGTCAGGACAAAAGTCAGATTCTTGGAGGCTTTGACAGGTTTAGCCTCAGATGAAAGTCAATTAAACGCCCAACAAATCAAAGAAGCCTTACAAAGATTTTCCGATTTCTTAGAAATTCTCGAAGATAATCGTCCCTCTCGTAGCGGTTCCGAAACTTGGCACTTCACCCTCAAACTGTGGCACAAACGCCAAAACATCGCAGCCAACTTGCAACAATTTGACATTGAATGGGAACACCGCCGCCCCGAAAAGTCAAAACAAGTCACTGGAGACACCAAAAAAGAGGTAGGGGAGCAGCCCTTCGACTTCGCTCAGGACAAGGGTGCAGGGAGCAAGGGAGAGGATTTACAGGTTTTGCCTAATAATGGCAAGCGCGATCGCTTATCCTCCCATCATCTTCCCAATTGGCAGCAACTTTGCCGCAGCAATTTAGAAACGCAAAATCACAGACGACTCACCACCAATCCCCTCACCAGCGCCGATGGTGTCACTTTTGAACTAGATCAGGTTTATATCCCCTTGGGATTAGTGGAACGCAAACAACGTCTACGTCATCGGGGTGATGTGACTCCTCAAGAGGGTTCACGATTATACGAACCAGAAGACGCTGAATTTACTCCAACTTTTGACCATAATCAATTTATCCAACATTGCGCCCAGCAAAAAACCAGCCAGCGCATCGCCATTATCGGAGAACCAGGGGCAGGAAAAACTACTTTGCTCCAGAAAGTTGCCGCATGGATATTAGATAACACTGAAGACTTGCCCATTTGGGTGTCTCTAGCAGACTTACAAGGTAAAACTTTAGAGCAATACCTCATTCAAGATTGGCTACCCTCCGCTACCCGTAAGCTGCGCGTTCCTCCAGAAATAGAAGAAGCATTTTGCGAACAGTTCAATCAAGGAAGGGTTTGGTTACTTTTGGATGCTGTTGATGAAATGGCTATTGAATCCAGCCACGCCCTAGCCAAAATTGCCAGCTTTTTAAAAGGTTGGGTAGCAGATTCCACCATCATCCTCACTTGTCGGCTCAACGTTTGGGATGGAGGTAAAAATGCACTAGAGTCTTTTAATGTCTATCGCAACCTGAATTTTACTTACAGTCATGAACTCTCTCCCCATTCCAACAAAGTAGAACAGTTCATTCAACGGTGGTTTCAAGACAATCCCACCTGTGGAGACAGTCTGCGGACAGAATTAAATCAACCAGAACGACGACGGCTGAAAGATGCAGTCAAAAACCCCCTACGCTTGGCGCTGTTGTGTCGTATTTGGGGATTAGGACAAGGAGGATTACCCAACACCAAAGCGATGCTGTATGAGCAGTTTGTGCAGTCAATTTATGAGTGGAAACACGATCGCTTTCCGACAACTCCAGCCCAACGACAGCGGTTAAATCATGGGCTAGGAGAATTAGCACTGTTGGCTATAGCCCAAGAAAAAACCAAGTTTCGTCTGCGACATCGCTTTATCTGTGAGGTTTTAGGCACTGCTGATGATGGTTTATTTTCATTGGCATTACAGTTAGGTTGGCTCAATCAGGTGGGTATATCAGAAACTCAAGGGGAAAAAGTTTATGCCTTTTACCATCCCACTTTTCAAGAATACTTTGCTGCTCAAGCTGTCACTGATTGGCGTTTCTTTTTAAATCACACATTAGGAAGCAGGGACTGGGGACTGGGGACTAGGGACTGGGGACTAGGAAGTAGTGGAAAATTTCCTGATTACCCAATCCCCAATCCCTGGGCACTGAGCGAAGTCGAAGTGCAATCCCCAATCCCCAGTTACCGCATTTTCGAGTCACAATGGCGGGAGGTAATTCTGCTGTGGTTAGGTAGAGAGGATATCCCACGGGCAGATAAAGAGGAATTTATGCAAGCATTAATTGAGTTTTCTGATGGCTGCGGGGGATGCTATCACTATCAAGCCTATTTTCTGGCAGCCCAAGGAATTGCTGAGTTTGCAGATTGCCTCAAAGCTGATGATATTGTTCAGCAATTGATTAAGTGGCGTTTTGGCTATTTCCATGAGAAAAAACAAAAGTGGTGGAGATATCCGCCGCCAATTATTGAGGGGGCGCGGGTAGCTTTATTAAAGACCGATCGCCCAAAAGCGATCGCTGCTTTAGAGCAGTTTATCCAGTCCAACCGGAACGTATTCGATAGCTGGAATGCCGCTTATAGCTTGGGTAAAGTCTTTGATCCAGGTAATAAAATTGCGATCGCTGCTTTAGAAACACTCGCTGCCACAGTCCGCCATGAAACAATTCGTTGGCAAGCGGCGTATAATCTAGGAAGGGTAGACCCTGGCAACCAAACAGCCATTACAGCCCTAGTGGAAATTATTGCTACCACCAAAAATGAATCAACCCGTCGCAAAGCCGCTTACAGTTTAGGGAAACTTGATTTTGAGAATGCGATTGCCATTTCCACATTAGAGCAAATCGCCGCATCTGCCACAGATATATCCCAGCGACGACAAGCCACAGAAAACCTCAAAGCACTTCGTTCACCTGAACCCTTAGACTTGAGCAAACCCTCCCCATCTTCCCCTCTTCCTTCCTCCTCCCCTGCCCGCCTTTCCTCTTTAGTTCGCGGCATCACATCCTGTGAAGATGAAGATACCCGCAGACGCAAAGCCTACAAATTGGCACAGCTTGATCCAGGGAATCAAATGGCATTTAACACCTTATTGCAACTCCTCAAGTCAAGCAATAGTGAATCAGTTCGCAAGCGTACAGCAGATAATTTAAAAGAAATACTCCTCGATGCACAAATGCCAGTAGTTATTGCATCATTAAAAAATTACTTTGATGATGGAATCTGCGAACATGAATTAGAACAATTCCGCGAGTGTTATAAACTTATTTGGCACTGTGCAGGAACTATGAAATATGAAGAATTTTATCAAATTTGGCACTATTCATCATCATAGAAATATTGTAGTCTCAAAGCCAGGACTAAAGCCTATTTTACTTTGAATTCTAGCTCCTAAATTCTGATATATAGCGTTTCCCGACAAGCGGGAGGTACATCCGTAGTAGCACGGCACTGCCCATCTGTGTCAACTTAAGTGAAAGCCTTGAAAACTACTCACTTACCATGACTATCCTCGTCACCCCACCCTAACCCTCCCCTTATCGAATATTTGCAAGCAAAAGCCCTCACTGATGATGAGAGGGCTTAATCATAAGCTATGGATGTGAGAGCTTTAGTGATAGAGGCTCTTTAAAGAGGACACTATAAGCTAAGTCTTCTAAATACTACTAACTTTTATTCTGCTAGTGGAGCCATATTGGCTCGAATTTTGACAACTTGCGCCATTTAGATTTATTTGCTGTCAAAAAAATCCCAGTGATGGCGCTGGAGATGGCTAATAATGCTTGCGGTATACGAATTACGTAGCTTGCTGCTCACTTCTTTAGCAAGTATGACAAATTCCGTTTTGCGGTAGCGAGATGCCAATCAATAATCAACATGATTACAAAAATATCCCACTCAAAAAATTTTGAGCGGGATTTTTAATCAAAACATTTCTTTAAACCCAGTCTCATTTTACACTGTTAAATCTGGATAATATCGAGGGGTAATACCCCTTAGTTTGACTGGAACTCTTTTATAACGTTTTGATGTTTGTTAAAAATGCTACTAAGTGTTTTATTGCAATATGTATAAAAAAAACTTTCAATATTGACAGCATTAGTATATAAATTTTTACTGCTATTCTTTTAAACCCTATCTCTAGGGTAGTGAACTGGGCAAAAAACAAAGCGATCGCCTCTAATATAAACTTTGATCTGCAATCTCTATTTTTATTGAGCGCCCAACATCTGTAAGATTTTTTCCGCATGGTCTAGATCCCCCACAATTCGCCGAATTGGGTGAGGCCAGACTTTGACGAGGGTGGGAGTGGCTGAAACTTGATCGATTTCTGCTTGCTCTGGATTTGTCAACACGTCAACCACTTTTAAAGTATAAGGATGTCCGAGCGATCGCTCTAACAGTTCGTGCAGATTGTGCAGGATACGCTCAGTATTCGCACTATGTCCGGCAACAAACAAGCGCAGAACATAACCTTGTGTTTTGAGTTGCAGCTTTTGTGCTGATGTCACAGCGTGACGATATTTTGGTGTTGGTTCAGCAAGGTCTAGGCGGACAATTAAATCGTGGTCTTCCCAAAGTTGAGGAAACGAAGAGCGATAAGTTGCTAACACCATGCGATCGCACATTCCCTCCTGCCAAGGAGCCGCTTGCCATACTAGATCCCCTGTCCTAAAAATAGCATTCAGCACAGCCTGGTGTCGTATAACAGCCGGATAAGCTTCCGCAAAAGTTCGCGCTTGCTGGTTACGTGGATCTAACCAGTGGTCAATAGTCGCTGTGTAACAAGGCACTAAAAAATGAGGCGGTTCTGGTAAGTCTAAAATTTCCTGTAAAGCAGCACACAAATGCAAATGCCATCGACCATGCTTACTAGGGTCGATGCAGTAAATTAAATCTCCTCCAGGTGTAAATAAGGCAATCCCTTTAAACAACTGGGGTCTAGATAGTTTATCTGTAGTCAAGTTATTTACAGGGAGTGGGGAACGGGGCAGGGGGTAGGGGGCAGGGAGCTGGGAGCTGGGAGCTGGGGGCTGGGGACTGGGGGCAGGGGGCTGGGAACAGGGGGAATTATACTTTGACTCCCAACTCCTAATTCCCGACTCCCAACTCCCAACTCCCAACTCCCAACTCCGATTAAACTCGCCCTCTGAGGAATTGAGCCATTTCGTTAGGAGTAGGCGACATTTCTAAGGCAGTTTCTTCAGTGATACGGCCATCCTGATAGAGATTGAGCAGAGACTGGTTCATTGTAATCATGCCATCAAAACCGGCTTGCTTCATCAATTCGCCAATTTCATCATACTTACCATCTTTGATCCATTCTTTAATTGCATCAGTGTTGATCAGGACATCGTGAAAAGCAGCCCGCTTGCCATCAGTCGTGCGACACAAACCTTGAGCAATCACTGCGACTAAGGACTCAGAAACTGCTACCCGCATTGAATCCTGTTCTTCTGCTGAGTAGAGATTGAGAATCCGCTCAATGGTTTTCACAGCACTATTAGTGTGCAAAGTACCCATTACCAGGTGACCAGTCTGAGCAGCTTTTAAAGCAGTGTTGACTGTTTCTTTATCCCGCATTTCCCCCACCAGAATCAAATCTGGGTCTTCCCGCAAAGCTGCTTTCAAAGCATTGTCAAATTTCCGGGTGTGCATTCCCACTTCCCGCTGCTTGACTAAAGACTTACGGCTTTGGTGGACAAATTCAATTGGGTCTTCGATGGTAATGATGTGCTTGGCCATCTCTTTATTAATGTAGTCAATCATGGCTGCCATCGTTGTGGACTTCCCAGAACCAGTAGGCCCAGTTACCAAAATTAAACCTTTGTGAGAATGGCAGATATCCCTAAACACCGGAGGTAATTTTAACTGTTCCATCGTCAAGATTTTCAGCGGAATCAACCGCAAAACCATTGCTGGTCCTTTGAGAGAGCCAAAAACATTGATCCGCACACGGGCAAATTCGTACTGAGTAGCACCGTCAAATTCTAAATGTTCTTCAAAGCGCTGAATTTCCGCCTCAGTCATCACCTCCCGCAACCAACTCATGAAACTTTCTTTATCTGTTTCTGGATATTCCGTGCCAACGATTTCGCCTCGGCTGCGGAAGCGGGGGGGTTCACCTACGCCCAAATGAAGGTCAGAAATTCCTTTGTCGTGAGCTTCCTTAATTAACTGCTCTAAAGTCACTCCTGAACTATTGGGTTTGGCGCTTACAGTTTGCGGAATTGGCGGTGGAGTTCCTGGACGATGAGCCGCAGCAGGGGGTGGAGGCGGTGCAGCTTGAGCAGTAGAGTGGCTGGAGTTGTTATTTGCTGACATATCCAACGTTTGCGTCGCCTGACGCTGCGTACTTATGGTTGGCGTTGGGGGTGGTGGTGGCATTGGTGGCGCATTACGTGTAGCAGCAGAGTTGGAACTTAATGGACGTTGTGTTTCTGTCATATATCTTTATAATTTGCAGGCAAAATGTTGATTTATTGAGAAGACGCCATCAGGACGCCCAAAGGCAGAGTAGTCAGTGTCTGTCTGCTCAGAACTTTCAAGTAACGGTCAGTGCCATTTCACTATAATTGCAAGTATAGTTTGTGACTCTTTGAATACGTCAGCTAAGATTTCAATAGCAATGCTTTAACTCTCCATAAACCTGTTTAACACACCCAATACCAGACAAAGCCTCAGTAATTACCTGGATAATTAAATGTGATTAATACAGCATTAGAGTTGTATTATGAAAACTTCAGCCTATTAGATGAGAAATTTTTCTCAAGTCGAGACACAAGTTGCTAGCAATTAACTGCAAAATCATTAACAGAGCATTTATTCAGCCCTATTAGAGAATTATGAGAATCCCAGTTCTTTTTTATAAGAAATGTTAACCAAAATCGGCTTAGTGGGTTGGCAACCCAGTTAATCCACTAATGATCTTTGTGGTCTACGCCCTAAGATAGATGTAGAAAACTAGCGTTTCCCATAGAAGTAAACCTGACTTTACATTCATAATTACAAAAAACTGACTGTAAACTTTAGTAAACAAATGCTCATTTTCTCAGATGGTTTTTATATACTGAACTTCACTAAAAGATAAATTTTGCTTGTCAAAAGCGAAATAAGACTGAAGTTAATTTTCTTGCTGTGTATTTGGGAGGAAAAGTCATGGTTTCGGCTGATAGCTCTAATCTAGGTAAGACCTACTCCTTGTTGATGATCAAAAGCTTTTTGATCTGGACTTTCACATTGGCAGTATGCTTATTGGTTGTTGGTTTTCCATTAGTAGTTTTAATGGCTACGGTCGGGTGTCTGTTGTCGATTGTGTTGCAATCAGTCATGCCTGTTAGCGCTGTTTTGCTGGTAGCAGGCGGTTTGATTATGTTTAATGTCATGGCAGTTTTGATCGCTGCTGGTGTATTAACCTTTAAGGGCGTACACCCAAAACAAATTAAATGGCTAAGTTGGTTGCATGGTGAAGCCGAGCAAATGCAGACTAGTGTCTACGCTGCTTGCCCTTTAACTTGTGATCTCAAACTATAGTCATCACAGCTAAATTCGACAAACAGTGCGCCCGGTTCACCCGGGTTTTTTCATGTTTATTTGTCTTGGGGAGTCAGGAATCATTGAAGGGTGCAGGGGGTAGAGAGCAGGGGGAAAACCCCATCGATAAATTTAGTTCCTCTTTACATAGACAGAGTTGAGTGGCGGTAAAATACTTAGGTTTAAGCTCTAGTTAACAAGTAAAATTTTATTCTACTCTAGCAATGACAAATTTCGGATAAACAGACAAAGCCTGACTCCATAGGTTATTACTATAAAGTATACGTAGGTGGGACTTATTCGTGTAGTAGCGATTTTTGTTTACCCAATCGTCTCACACATGATTCCAGATTGCTATATTGATGATTGACGAATGACTATTAATTAATCACTAATGACTGAGCAAAAAAGAGTTTACATTATCTTGGGCACTCGTCCGGAAGCAATTAAACTAGCTCCGGTAATTCAGGTTTTTCAAAATTCCCCAGATTTTGAATTGCGAGTAATTTTGACTGGACAGCATCGTGAGATGGTTGAGCAAGTGATGCAGCTGTTCAACCTGAAGGCAGATGGTAACTTGGAAATTATGCAGCCGCAACAATCTCTGAGTGATATTACTTGTCGCAGCTTGCGAGGCTTGGAGACTTTATTCCAAGAAAGCAAGCCAGATTTGGTGATTGTACAAGGAGACACTACCACAGCTTTTGCTGCAGCCTTGGCAGCGTTTTATCAAAAAATTCCTGTGGGTCATGTAGAAGCTGGCTTAAGAACTGATGAGCTATTCAATCCTTATCCAGAAGAAGCTAATCGGCGGCTAATTTCTCAAATCACCCAGTTGCACTTTGCACCGACACCTTTGGCTGTAGAAAATTTGCGGCGTTCTGGTGTTTTGGGTGAAGTTCACTTGACTGGTAACACGGTAATTGATGCATTGTTGAATGTGGCTGCAACTGAGCCAGCTTGCAATATACCAGGCTTGGAATGGAATTCATATCGCACCCTATTGGCAACAGTTCACCGTCGAGAGAATTGGGGAGAACCATTACAAGGAATTGCTGAGGGGTTTTTACAGATATTAGATAAGTTTCCTGATACAGCAATGCTCTTACCATTACACCGTAATCCGACGGTACGAGAACCTTTACAGGCTTTATTAGGAAATCATCCCCGAATTTTCTTGACAGAACCTTTAGATTATGCAGAGTTGGTGGGAGCAATTGGGCGATCGCATTTCTTACTCACTGACTCTGGTGGATTACAAGAAGAAGCACCCAGCTTAGGGAAACCAGTATTAGTTCTCAGAGAAACAACAGAAAGGCCAGAAGCAGTTGCGGCAGGTACGGCTAAACTTGTGGGAACTATCAGCAAAGACATTGTTGTGGCGGCGGCTGAGTTGCTAAGTAATCCTGAAGCTTATGAAACAATGGCCAACGCCATTAATCCTTTTGGGGATGGTAAGGCAGCAGAGCGAATTTTGCAAATAGTGCAAAATTATTTAAGTGTTGGCTGAAAGTGACGTCCCGCATAAGTCTGCGGGCATAAACCAAATTATGTTACGAAACGTAAATAGGTTTAAAACCTTTAACAAATGACAAAGGACAAAGCGCAAAGTCTGATCGCCGGAAGCCGGCGCTCAGAACTTTGAAAGAGAGGACAAATGACAGATCCGATTTGTCTTTCTCAAATAAGCGTGGAGGACGAGAGCGAAATGGTTAAATTTCCTAGACTTATCAACTGCCCACCGTTCAAGTTATATTGCAGTTATCAATGATTAGGAAAAACACCTGTGTTTCCTCTCTACGACGAAAATCAGACGCGAATCACACCGTATTTGACCTACGGGTTGATTGGCATGAATATTTTAGTTTTTCTTCATGAATATAGTCTGTCAAATGAACAACTAGAACTATTCTTCAAGCTGTATGCTGTAGTACCACGAGAGTTGACCACCAACTTTGCTGGAGAATGGACGACGTTATTTACGTCCCAGTTTTTGCACGGTGGTTGGTGGCACTTGATATCGAATATGTTGTTTCTCTGGGTTTTTGGTAACAATATTGAAGACCGCTTGGGTCATGTTAAATATCTGATTTTTTATTTGGCATGTGGTGCTTTAGCCGCTTTGTGCCAGTGGTTTATTGGCATGAATTCGGGGATTCCTTCCTTGGGGGCAAGTGGTGCAATTTCTGGGGTATTGGGTGCTTATCTTATCCGCTTCCCTCAAGCTAGGATTATGAGCTTGGTTTTTTTAGGATTTTTCGTCACTACTATCAGAATTCCGGCCATGATCTTGATCGGAATTTTCTTTCTTCAGAATGTGATTTCTGGTCTAGCTAGTTTGCAAGTTGCCGCTAATATGAGCGTGGAAACAGGCGGAGTTGCTTACTGGGCACATATTGGTGGCTTTGTCTTCGGGATAATCCTTGCTCCTTTATTTGGGTTATTTAGGCGAGAATATTAGGGGTTTGTCGGGAGTCGGGAGTTGGGAGTTGGGAGTCGGGAGTCAAGGATGATTGGTGAACACCTATTCCCCAGTCTCCATTCCCTATATAGATACTTCTGCTGATTCTTCCTGTGGTGAAGTTGTGGCTGGTTCTAAAACCGGTTCAGGCAGTGAAACGACGCTATCAGTAGCATTGATAATCGCGCCCAACAGCCCCAGTTCAGATTCCATCAATTGATCAACCGCTTCACCCAGCATGTTTTCTTGTGTATAAATTGGTCGCGTCACCAAGATGATCCCATCGCTGTAGGGTTGGATTAACAAAGGATCATTAGATAGGCTGAGGGGACTAGTATCTAAAATTACTAAGTCATAGCGTTCACGGGCATCCTCCATCAGCCTTCGCATTTCGCTGGATTCGAGAATTGCTGGGGCTTGTTGCACAGGCCCTGGACTGGGAATAATGTATAAATTTTCTACATCAGGAACCAGGTGGATACATTCGCTCAGTCTGGCATAATAGCGTAGGGGTTCAATAGTGGCGTCAGGATCGGAGGTAACTTTGAGGGATGAACAGCAAGAAGGCGATCGCACATCTGTTTCAATAATCAAAGTTCTTTTGCCAGCACGGGCGGAAGCTATACCCAAGTTATAAGCAGTGGCTGTTTTCCCCTCAGAACTAACGGTGCTAGCTATTAACACCACCTTTAAATTCTTCCCACCAATACGGCGTAAATTACTGCGGAATTTCTCATAAAATTCTAAATAGGGAGAATCTAATGCCAAGATAACTGGCACAGCAGATTTATCTAAGTCATCTACTGGCATAATGGGGATTTCTCCCAAAACTGCCACTTCCCGCTGTTTGAGGCTCTCGCGGATATCTTCTTTGGTTTTGAAAGTTCCCTCTAACGAACCTAATAAAAACACTACCCCACCACCAACCACCAATCCCATAAAACCACCAATAGCCAGGGTGACAGGCAGGCTTTTTGGTTTGATGATCAGAGGGAGTATTGTTGGTGGTTTGGCAACGCTGAGGCTGGTGACAGTTTCTGCTTCTGCTGTTTTAGCGTCAGTTAGCTTCGCCTGCATTTGGTCATAGACGGCTTTTTTGAGTGCAACCTCTTGTTCTAAACGCGATCGCTCTAATTGTTTATTAGGTATTAGAGAATATTCTCGGCGCAGTTTTACTTCTTCTTTGATTTGTTGCGCTAATTGTTGTTTTAGTGTGTCTCGTTGGGTTTGCAAAGCCACCATCTGGTTTGCTAACTGCTGCCGTGCTGGATCTAAGTTGCTTTGAGTACGGATATTCTGAACATTACCAGCTAATGGCGTAGTGATACCACTACCCCCAATCACCTCTGCTGCACGTTGTTGTAACAATTCCTCTGAGGCTTGTTTCTGGCGCTGCAACTGAATCATTGTTGGGTGTTCAGGTCGCAAATCTTTGCGGAGCAAGGCCATTTGTGATTCAGTTTGATAAATTTGCGATCGCAAGCTGGCAATAATGGGATCGGCACTCAAAGCTGAGGAAATAGAAGCTTGTTTGACATTTAAGCCCAATTTGTCCTGCAAACTGAGAATTTGGGCATCTAGCCCCGAAATAGTTAGTTGAATTTGGCGTTGCTGATTTTGACTGCTAGTAACTGCACCCAGCAGACTACCATTTTCAGCGGCTAATATTGCTGGTCGTTCGATGCGATCGTATTGTTCTAATCTTTTTTCCGCAGCTTGTAGTTCCCCTTTAACCTGCGGTACACGCTCGTTAATCTTCTCAATAATTGCGTTTAATCGTCCACTATTAATATTGCCACTCAACTTAATCATTTCCAGCATCAATTCTTGCAATATCTCTTTAGCTAGCTTGGCATTAGTATCTCTATATTTGATGACAATAACGGTAGATGCTGCCGCCTCTTTCTCCTTACTATCTGCTGCTTTGGGCAGACTGAGTGCAACACTTTTACCAATCTTGTCTGGTTTAACATTGACCTTCGCTGCCACAGATTCAATAATCTGGTTAGATAGCAAAACTTCCTCACTCAGCGCCTGTCCTTGCTGCTGAATTTCAGTACCAGTTGCCGAGAATGAAACTGGTGGACGCGTATATGTAAGTGCGCCGTCTGCTATGTATATGGGGGGTGGCTCTGGTTGTACAGCGACAACCGTTGACCCCGCCACAACTAAAACAAAACTGGCTAGTCCAATCCACTTATATTTTTCAAAAGCAATAAGATAACGTTTAACAATTGGTGGTGTCATTTGTCATTTGTCATTAATTATTTCTCCCGGTTGGTGAGTGCAGCCGAACCACATCTCCTCCCACTCCCGCACTCTGCTACTCCCTCAAAGCGGATCTATTTTGAAGATCCACCGCTAAAGAAGTCGAAGAAGCGGATGAAGCTTTGAATATTAAAGAATGGTTGGGTAATCGTAGTCAGAGCATTAGTAATTCTACCGATGAGGTTACGGCCAACAACAATAACATCATTGTCTTGGAGTGGCACATTTTGAGATATATCGCCTCCCAAAGCCCTTTTTGCATCAAGTTTTTGGGTAACAGCTTGTCCTCTTTCAGGATCGAAGCGTACTAGGGCGATATCCCGGAGGTTGGCAGTATCGAGATTGATGCCGCTTAAAGCATCAACAAAACTACTACCATTAGGCAGTGCTTGATTGACGATTCCCCCTGATGCATAATTTAAGACCCTGATTTTAATTTGTGGTATGGCCAAAGTGGAACGAGCTACCAAATTGCGATCGTAACCATCATCAGTACCAACTTCCCGACGCGGTACAACGATCGCATCACCGTCTTGTAGTCGTAAATTAGGCAATGAACTGCCATTTTGTAGCGCCGCGTATAGGTCAATAGTTTTTGAAATCACCGAACCATCCAGCAACCGCCGACGTACTTGTACTTGTCGCAGGTCTGCGATCGTCGTCGAACCACCAGATGAGAGCAAAGCATCAGGAACGCGGGGTGTTAACGACGAAATAGAATAAATTCCCGGACGAAAAACTTCCCCGCTCACAGTCACTTGGACTGGTCGCGGATTTGCTAATGAAACAACCACAATTGGATCGACCAGAAAACGACTTAAACCCAAGCGAATTTTTTCTTGGGCTTCTTCCAAACTCAAGCCTTGCAAGGATACAGTCCCTACTTGTGGCACGACAATGTTACCTTCTGGATTAATTACCGCTTGAATATTTAAATCCTGACGCTGCCCTGATAATGACAGAACTATAACTGGATTAATAACGTAACGATTAAGCAACCCGCGGATTTTTTCTTGTGCTGCTTGTAGAGTCAAACCTTGTAGTGACACTGTTCCTAGTAGTGGTACAACAACGTTACCTTCTGGATTAATAGCTGCTTGAAAGCTCAAATCGGGAAAGCGCTGAACTACAACACTAATGGCATCTCCTGGTCCTAAACGGTATGCACCAGGAGGGCGCTGAAGTCCAATACTAACTACATCTCCTGGACCTAAAAGATAGCGGTTGAGTTGGGGGGAATTTTCTTCATTTGCACTTGGTGGTACAAGTTCCGCATCTGCTGGAAGCGGGGATGGTTGTCCTGGTGATTGTTCTGGAGATGGTATAGGCTGGGCAACAACAGGTTGAGTTACTGTTGTCAAAAAAACGCCTAATTGAAACCCGACAAAACACAAGGCGCTGAATGCACGTATATGAGAATTGAGAGCTATAAACATTTGTGCAGTAAAGCCGAAATCATAATGAGTCGCGCCGAGTCGCCATTTTACTCTGCAAATACCTAAAGTGTCTCCTTTTTCTGAAAGGATATGCTATGAAAAAGGATACTAGGATTTTGGGTAAAATGATGAAGAATTTACGGTTTTTTACGTAATATTTCATACCCAATTCTGAAACCTGATGCTTGATTTTAGAAAATTAGTATGGGGGCTTAGGGCTTGCCCTAAGCCCCTACAAAGACTTGTAGCAAGCTTTTCATGAATTGGTATAACTGTCGTGCCTGCAAATTGCATAACGATCATGATTAGGCAAAACCTCTAAATCCTCTCCCATGCTGCCTCAATGTGCAAACTATACAACAGCTAGTCACAAAGGGCCTGCCATTAACGCCACTTGTACTGTTTCCCCAAGAGACTGAGCTAAAGACCAGGCTGTCTCCACTTGTCCTAAAGGTTCTATGGGTATGAGAATGCTCACCCCAACCCAAGGAGTTCTATGTTTGCGCCACTGTGCTAATTGATCTGCCACAAACCAGCGTAAAGGTGATGGGTGTCCACCGTCGGGCAAGGCGTACCATTGTAATACAGCAAAAGATTCCTGTGGTGTAGAGGCGCGAAAGAACCTAGCGTCTATTTTAGTTGTAGTATTTGACCCTAATCCTGATGGGGGTTTAAAAGTAAATTCGGCGGAGCGGTATTGAGCTATATCCCACTTTCCCCAGCGTGACTTTCCCCAACTGTTAATTTCTGACCACTCCTCCTCTGGTTGAGCAGTAGAACTATTTTGCGGTAACAAAAGTAGTATCGGCTGAGTTGGCAAGTCTGGTTTCTTGATTACTTGTAACGACCATTTTTTTTCACCGACTTGTTGTTCGGTTTGTTCAACAGTTTGCCAACCAGGGAGGGTTAACCCTGTCTTGCGTATCTGTCTCAATTCTTTGAGATGGGAGACAGGTGATGGCTTTTGCCATTGCCATTGTCCTGTGAGGTATCCGGGAACTGCTCCCACACCCAACAGCACCAGCAATGACAACAGTACTACTACCTGAGTCCATTGGTTTCCCTTGAGCAACTTAGATAAGGAAATCATCAGTAAAATTTGCACTAGTTAGGCAAAAGTTTACTCGCTTTGCATATCATTTGTCATTTGTTCCAATGCGGTTTAACGCCTCTTCCTCTCGTACTCTTTTAGAGAAGGATGTTTGAAAAGTCTCCTTATATGTCATGTTGAGGAATGTACCCCGTAGGGGATCTTGCTACGCTCTTAGCGTTCCCGCAGGGTAGCATCTGATCTCGACTTTATCCATTTTTGCGAAACCTAAAACCTGACGCTGAAACCCTTGTCGGATACTAGGTTTAGTTTTTGTAATTTATCGATAATCAGTGACGTGAAAAAAAGTATTTGCCAAAAGCCAGGGTTTTTGCCGGATAAAGAAGACCAAGCTCTTAATTTTGAATAAAGTCGAGCTAAGTCTCTTCTAATTTTGTAGTTTCTACATTTGTAGAGAAATAGCTATTAATCCGGTTCAACAGGGGTACTAGTAACATCAGCATACAAGTAGAATAGAGGTCGCCACCCCAACTGTCATGCAACCAATGAAAACCTGCTTCTTGACCTGTACCGTGAAAGAAGGTGAGTATTGTGTTGCGAACAATATTGGCACTAATGCTAATGATAACAGCAATGGATAAAAACCAAATAGTTATGCGGCGTGAAGATAAGACATCAGTCCAATAAAGCAGCATTAAGCTGACATAGATTGTTGTAAATAACATTTTCAACCCCGCACAATAAGGGGCTACTTCTACAATTCGTCCACCAACATATAGATTGGTTTGGTCAACAGTTACTTCCATGCCAAATTGATTTAGGATGAAGCCTGCAGTCCCTGCTATAAAACTTTGGAGAGGTAAGGTATAGGGAACAATCAGGTAAGGTAATGCTGTTGGGGTTGCGAGAAATACTAGCAATAAGGGGAATCCTTGCAATCGAAACCCTGAGCTACCTTTGAACCATAGGCATAATCCAGCGAGGATTGCGGGGAGGGAAAGGTTAACCCATTCAGGAACACCACTTAAATAAAAAACTCCCCCCACTAACAATAAAACAGCGCCTAAAGGATGGGTAGTATCTGGTAGACGTTGCCACTGTTTCCGTTTCAACCAAACTAGATAGGCAGCAAATGGTAGACCAATCATTCCGTGACTGAAATATTCATGTTCTATACTAATGTTTTTGTGGAGCCAGCCATCTAACCAGTGTAGCAATATGGGGACATAAAGTAATAATAGAATGCCTATAATTGCTACATTTAACAGTTGTGATGTATTTCTATTTTTAACCTGTATTTGAAGTGCCATGATTTTCAGTAATGCGGAATTTGAAATCAGTTAACTGTTGACTGTTGACTGTTAACTGATTATTGGCTAATAAATCAGCAATAAATTAAATACACAATAACTGTTGCTGTTCGCTGCTGAGAATGGATGCGATCGCTGTTATTACTTCTCTAACTTGGCTATTGCTTAAACCAGGATACATGGGTAATGATAATATTTCTTTTGCTAGCTTTTCTGCTTGGGGAAAATCTCCCACTTGATAACCTAAGTTAGTGAATGCTGGCTGTAGATGGCAAGGGATCGGGTAGTGAATGCCAGTTTGAATTCCAGCTGCTGTCAATTGTTCCTGAATTTGCTGGCGATCTAGGGGACAAGAATCATCAATTCTAATTACATAAAGATGATACACATGTCCTCTACCGCTGTAGTTTTGCATGGGAATGATGCCAGCGGATATTAGAGGTTGTAATTCTAGATCATACTGCTGGGCAATATTTAGGCGATCGCTATTCCATTTTGGTAAATATGGCAGTTTTTCTCGCAACACCGCTGCTTGCAAAGTATCCAAGCGACTATTTGTCCCCGATTCAATATGCACATACTTTTGCGATGAACCATAATTCCGCAAGCGCAACATTTTTTGGGCGATGTTTGGGTCTTTTGTCAATAGCATTCCCCCATCTCCAAATGCTCCTAAATTCTTGCTGGGATAGAAGCTAAAAGCTGCTGCAGTTCCTACTGAACCAGCCCGATATCCGTCTCTTTCTGCTAAATGTGCTTGTGCTGCATCTTCAAAAATAATTAGTTTGTAAGTATCGGCAAAATCTAATAGTTGCCTTGGTGATACCATCTGACCATAAAGATGTACAGGAATAATTGCTTTGGTATGGGGTGTTATCGCTTTAGCTGCTGCTTCTAAATCAATTAAGGCTGTTTGGCGATCGCAATCTACAAAAACTGGTTTTGCTCCGACACGTAGAACTCCAATTAGTGTGGCGACAAAAGTATTAGCGGGTAAAATCACTTCATCCCCAGCACCAATATTACAGGCTTCTAAGCCGAGAGCGATCGCATCTGTTCCTGATGCCACACCTACACCATATTCTGCGCCAGATGCAGCCGCAAATGCTGCCTCAAAATCTGAGACTGCTTGCCCTAAAATAAAATCTCCCTGTTTTAGTACAGCCTGTATTGCTTGCTCTAGTTGAATTTGAATCGGCTGATGTTGTAAGTTAAGGTCTACAAAGGGAATTCTAGTAATTGTTTTATTCATTGTCAGACAACCCCAAAATTAAATATCAAAAACTTGTTTGAAAATAGCTATCTTCTTTATGGCTTAATAAAATAAATTCAGCAAATTTTATTTAGTAAAGTTCATTTTCCACATGCACATTTTTTTAGACATAAGCATCCTAGTATTATTTAAATATTCTGACACCTGTATCATGACTCCTAAAATTCAATAGCAAATACTCCTAGTAACTTTCACGTAGTTATCAATTCAATCAAAAATAACTTGAGTAAAAACACTAGAAGTTTCCTAGATCTATATAAGAATGTCCAAACATTTTTTCCATTCTTAGTGTTATGCTACCCTCGTCGAATCTAAAACTAACGCTAACTAGCAGCAAAATCTAAATTAATAGTGAATGCACGAGTTTTCCTGAGAACATTTAGTACCAGTAGTTACGAACTCGTAGATGATCAAATCACCTATTTATCGGAATAGTAAAAAATTTTGTCCCCAGCTTGTTTATCAGAGGCAAAATTAGGGAATGCTTAAAAATAGTAAATAATAACCCGGAAACAGCGGTTATATAAACTACAGTACCGAGCAATTATCAAGGTAGCGGTGGCAATGTTAGAGCCTGAAAACAAATTATTTGCCCTAAAGGATGGTTGGGCTTCCCCAGAAACAAAAGAACAACAACGCCTCAAAGCATTGTCAGACTTAGGTTTACGGCAATCAGAAACCATTCCCGTTTTTGAGGAAGCTACTCAAACTGCTGCCCACTTTTTGGAAGCACCAATTTCCATTTTGGGATTTGTAGATCAAGAACGCCATTGGTTTAAGTCAGCGGTGGGCTTATCTAGGTTAGGACTGATGAATCATCTGGCACAAAGCCGCCAGTTGTTACGCCGGGAATCCTTTTGCAGCCAAGTGGTAGATAGCTATCAATTTTTAGTGATTAATGATACACATAAACTTAAGGATTCGGCGATCGCTGCTAGCAAGTTGGTTCAGGATTATGGTATTCGAGCTTACTTAGGAGCACCATTGATTGATGCTTCGGGTAATTGTCTCGGTGCATTGGCAGTCATGGATTTAATGCCGCGCAACTTTACAAAACGAGATATTGAGTTTTTACAAATCATTGCTCGTTGGAGCATGAGTGAATTTGAGCGGAATCGACTGTTGCAAGGGAAATCGGAAATCAGTGTTCCCAAAACTACTCCTACCCTATTACTCAACGACGAAACTAGCAGCGAGTTTAGAATCACTCCACCTGCTTTACAAGAAGAATCTGTTTCTACCAAGCAACTAAAACTAGATCTTTTGGGACAGTTAACTCAGGAGTTGCGTACACCGTTAACATCCGTACTGGGCATGGCTAGTGTCTTAGGACGTGAGATTTATGGCCCTTTAACAACCAAACAAAGAGAATATGTAGAAATTATTCAACACAGTGGTCGATATTTACTCTCTTTGGTAAATGAAATTACTGAGTTGGGCACAATGGATGATAGCTCAACTGATCTGAATCTAGCTCCTGTAGATATTGAGATGCTATGTCAACAAGCTATCAATACCTTAGAAGAAGCTGCTAACCGCCGTGAACAAGATATTCGCCTGTCTATAGAACCGGGGCGTAGTCGCATTTGGCCTTTGGATAAAGACAAGGTGCGGCAGATATTGTATCACCTGATTTTTAGCGTCATTCAACTTTCTGCGACAGGTAGCGTTGTTCGCATTCACGTCTCTTATAAGGAAAACACCCTCAACATTACTGTTTGGGTTTCACATCCTTGGCTGGGAGACGGGATGACAGACGTTGATCCTTTCTTTCGCCTTAGTCCCTTGTCTCTGATTGAGCTTGCAGATGAAGCAGCAACCTACAATAATTATGGTGAAAACCAAGAGTCATCAGTGGCAATAGAAGGGGCAAAAAACTTGAGTGATGCTCCATCAAATATATTGACTGTCAATTCAGGTATAGATTTAGCTAAACCGCATAGTAGTTTATCCCGCGAAAGCTTGGGACTGTTACTTAGCTGTCAGTTGGCAGAATTACACAGTGGACAAATTTCTATTCAAGGTTCACCAGAGTCAGGCTATCGCTATGTACTGGCTTTGCCACTACAACTAGCGACAACTTCCCCAGAAGCAGTTGAGTGATGTTTCATGACCAAGCCCCTTCTAGTGCGATCGCTCTGCATAGCAAGATCCCCAACGAAGTACGATGTGGAAATGGGGAACTCTCCGTTCCCCATCGGGCTAAACCTCCTACAGGACTTTTTGCTGAGATTTACTTTGATGTCATAGTGCGACAGATGGAATGAGCAGAAGCTCTCTGACAATCTAAAATCTAAAATCCAAAATGGTATCAATTGAGCCTCCAGGTTGAAACCCAGAGCTTTCTTAGGACATAAACTGAGCATAAAATCCTTACACCAAGGGACTTTTAAGTCTCTTACCTCTTACCTCTTACCTGCTATAAATATAGGGATTTCCTGTTATCTGTGAATAAATTCCCAATTTTTAATTTTCGTTATTACCTTTTTATAACTACCCGCATTATGATCAAGTCCAAGTTCTATGCGGTCGTGCTAATTGGTGACAACGTTTTTTATGAATTTAGTCTGGCAAAAATTCACTTTATCTAATTTCCCGATTCAAGAATATCTTGCTACCAGCTACCTGCACCGTTATGCAGCGGGGCTATTGCGTTCCTGGCGGCAAAGTAGTGTCTTAATGCAGTGGGGGGACCCGATAGCGGCTGTCTTGCTCAGTCTGGTGTATGGTCTTGCACCGTTTGTCTCCACTACCCTCATGGGTTTGCTACTGGCTGCTTGTGTGGCGTTTTGGCTACTGCTAACTTTATCGGATGAAACAACACCTAGAACCTCATTGGTTACTCCCATTCACCTGCTGGTGTTGCTCTACTGGGGAATTGCTGTAGTAGCCACGGCATTATCGCCAGTAAAAAAGGCGGCGTTGAATGATTTAGGAACTTTGACGCTCTATTTGTTGCTGTTTGCTCTTTGTGCAAGGGTCTTGAGGTCGCCCCGCTTGCGGTCTTGGATTATTGCCATTTACCTACACGCATCACTAATTACTAGTGTGTATGGGTTGCGCCAATGGTTTTTTGGTGCGACGGCGCTAGCAACTTGGGTTGATCCTGAATCGCCTTTGTCAAAGACTACAAGGGTTTATAGTTATTTGGGCAATCCTAATTTGTTGGCTGGGTATCTTTTGCCGGCTGTAGTTTTTAGTTTGGTAGCAATTTTTGCGTGGCAAGGCTGGAGCAAAAAAGCCCTAGCATTAACCATGTTTATTGTCAATACATCTTGTCTGATCTTAACTTTTAGTCGTGGTGGCTGGATTGGACTATTAGCAGCTATTTTAATCGTAATGGCATTGCTAATTTATTGGTGGAGTGTACAGATGCCTCCTTTTTGGCGCACTTGGTCGCTACCAATTATCTTTGGAGGTTTGATTGGGGCATTGCTGCTGGCGGTAATATTTGTTGAGCCTGTACGGTTGCGCGTTGTGAGTATTTTTGCAGATCGCCGAGATAGCAGTAATAATTTTCGACGCCATGTTTGGGATGCTGTCTTTGAGATGATACGCGATCGCCCAATTATTGGCATTGGTCCTGGTCACAACTCGTTCAATAAAGTCTATCCTCTCTACCAACACCCTCGCTATACGGCTTTGAGTGCCTATTCAGTTTTGCTAGAAGTGACTGTAGAAACTGGCTTTATTGGTTTAGGCTGTTTCTTGTGGCTAATCATTGTGAGTTTGAATGCAGGATATCTCCAACTGCGGCGATTGCGAGAGTCGACCAATGTACAGGGGTTTTGGTTGATTGGGGCGATCGCTTCTATGGTAGGTATGCTGGCTCATGGTGCTGTTGATACCGTCTGGTTTCGTCCTGAAGTCAATAGCCTTTGGTGGCTAATGGTTGCTTTGATTGCTAGTTACTGGTTACCTTTAACCCAAGACCGCACTCCAGAAATTAATTCACCCAACCAAGAACCTGCTGCAAATTAGTACCAAGTTGCACTCATGAGGAAGTAGGGAGAGATGAGGAAGTCACAAAAAATTATTATTCTCCCTCATCCCCCTCATCCTATGATTCCTAATCCCTATAGCTAGTAGCCCCCGGAGCATTAGGGTCACGATAACGAGTAGGTTCATCGTCGCGCCTTCTACCTGTTAAACCTGCTAAACCTAATAAACCAATTAATCCTAGCCAACCCCAATCAAAATCATCCCGGCGATCGTAGGTTGTAGTCCTTGGAGCAACGTCTGTTCTGGGTGAAGTAGTAGTAACCTGGGCTTGCACAGGTAAAGTTAAAGGCAAAATTGCCATACTTAAGGTGAGAACACCCGCGCCAACCGCTTTGCTAAAACTATGTGACATGGTGAAAGTTCCTCATTGGGACCAAAGTTATTCACCACTCTATCGAGTCCCAAAATAAGCAGAATCAATCTGTAGCTATAGACTAGGAGTTTTTTTAACTCACGCTCAGGATATACAACATGCTTGAACAGTAGGGTGACGCAAATAAAGCTAACTGGTGAGGATTGTCATTTGTCATTTGTCAGGGTTTCAGGTGTATTTACGTTTCGTAATATAGTTGAGTTTATTCTTGCCGACTTAATTACGCGATCGCTTAATAATTTTTCATTGCCCGTTGAATGTCACGTTGATCTTGGCGTCGTTTCAGGTCTTCTCGCTTATCGTGGAGCTTTTTACCTTTGCCCAGCGCTATACTCACTTTCACTCGGCCCCGTTTGAAATACATCTTTAAAGGAACTAAAGTTAAACCTTGCTGTTCCACTTTGCCAATTAACTTGCGGATTTCCTGGCGATGTAGTAACAACTTACGTGTGCGGCGAGGTTCATGATTAAAATATTGTCCGCTAGCTGTGTACGGGGAGATATGCACGTTAATTAACCATGCTTCACCATCACGAATCAAAGCATAGCCATCTTGGAGATTGACTTTGCCTGCGCGAATCGACTTCACTTCGGTTCCTGCCAATTGAATTCCAGCTTCGTAAGTCTCTAGGATTTCATACAAATAACGAGCTTGTCGATTGTCACTAATAACTTTAAAACTTTCGCTCTTTTCACTCATTGAATATTCGGCGTGCGTTAAATATGTCTAACAAATCGTTTGAAATGGCTTGAAAATGGGGAATAAGGGATGGAGGATAGAGATTTTTATCCTTTGTTATGGGTTTTTCCCGTGATTGACTGGCTGGTAAACTTATTGGGAGAATATTAAACTGGCATAAATGGTTACTTGGATATCAGGCTTATCTTAATCTAATGTAGCTTTTTCAAGTTCCCAATTAAAAGTGGTTCCGCAATTTTTATTTTGGGGAAAATATGTAACAGGTAAATTTTAATTTACATTAAAATGAGCTATTACTCTATGTAACTTGCTTATTTGTAACAAAGTAACAAGCTTTTTTCACCTCACAAGCACTGGCGGGGGAATCTACGTTACAATTTATTAATACTTTCTAAAGATTTAATATTTTCTTTATAAATTAACCGTCAGGCAGTCATTAGCAGGTAATCCTGTCATAGTATGAAACATGAGAACACTATTCTTGCCTGTGTTCACTAGTAGCGCTCATAGAAGCAAATTTGTTAGTCAAAAAAATGCTAGGGGTGTACCATCAATGCCCTTGAAGATCCTTGTAGTGGATGACGATCTGGGTACTCGTCTGTCTATTAGCGACTATCTTGAACTGTCTGGCTACTCGTTGATTACGGCTAATGATGGTCAAGAGGCTTTGTCGATGGTGATGGAGTATCATCCTGATTTAATTGTCACCGATATTGTCATGCCACGGATGAACGGCTATGAATTAGTCCGCCGAGTGCGTCAACAACCAGGATATCGTTTATTACCTGTAATTTTATTAACAGCACGAACTAAGACTCAGGAACGAATTTTGGGATATCAATCAGGGTGCGATTTATATTTGCCGAAGCCGTTTGAACTAGAGGAGTTAGCCGCAGCGATTCGCAATCTTTTGGAGCGATCGCAAATAATTCAATCCGAGTACCGCTTTTCTCATAAAGAGAACTTGGACAATTCCACCCAAACCAGAGCAGTGGAAGGATATGACTCCCAGTATACTCATATTCACCAGTCTCAGCTAATTTCTTCTCTAACTACCAGAGAACAAGAAGTACTAGAACTGTTAACTCATGGTCTTTCTAATGCCGAAATGGGTCATCAGCTGCACCTGAGTCCGCGCACAGTAGAAAAGTACGTTAGCAGCTTATTGAGAAAAACAACAACTAGTAACCGAGCCGAACTAGTGCGTTTTGCAATTAAGCACGGTTTAGTAGAATAGATTGAAGTCTGAAGTCTGAAGTCTGAAGTCTGAAGTCTGAAGTCTAAAAAAACCGATACATGCCCCCCCCAATCTCAATCAACAGTCAACAGTCAACAGTTTTTCTGGCTCACAACATATTCCAGCAGTCCTTCACAAGCATCAACTAGTAAATCAATAACCTGATTAAATCCTTCTGAACCACCGTAATAGGGATCAGGAACTTGCTTGAGGGTGTGCTGAGAGCAAAAATCACACATCAAACGGACTTTATGGTTAAACTGCTGGCTGCGGTCAAGAGAGAGGATATTCTCATAATTTTCTTGATCCATCGCCAAAATCAAATCAAAGTCTTGAAAGTCTGACTTTTGAAACTGACGTGCTTGACCACGCAGTTTGATTCCCAGCTTTGTAGATGCGGCAGCACTCATGCGCCGATCAGGTGGGCTACCGACGTGATAACTCGATGTACCAGCAGAGTCACACAAAATACTTTCGCTCAAGCCAGCTTGAGCGATCAGATGATTCATAATGTTCTCTGCCGATGGCGATCGGCAGATGTTTCCTAGGCAAACAAACAGCAGCTTATAAGGCATAAATATCTCGCTTCGCAAAGTCAAAAGTCAAGAGTCCAAAGTCAAGAGTTCTTAATTTTGACTCTTGACTCTTGACTCTTGACCGTTGACTAAAACCCCGGTAACTCTAGCCCGCTGGTCAAGTCTTCCATGCGTTCCCGCATTGTTGCTGTGGATTTTTCATAGGCATTTTTCATGGCTGCTGTCACAAGATCCGAAAGTATTTCTGCTCCTTGTGCTAGGGCTTCTGGGGCAATTTCTACTCGCTTGGGTTCTTGATTACCACTGACAATCACCTTGACCAGACCACCGCCTGATTCTCCTAGAATCTCCATTTGCTCCAATTCTTCTTGGAGTCGCTTCGCACCTTCTTGAACTTGCTGTGCTTTTTTGAAAGCTTCGGCGAGTTCTTTCATTTTTCCTAAGCCAAAGCCAAATCCCTGTCCTTTTCCTGTCATAATCAATTGTCCGCGTGTGCGTTGAATTACAAATCAAATTCAATTATAGATGCGGTGAGTAATTTGCCTGTTTTTTTACTCGTAATTAATGTACCGTTTGCTGGAGATTGCTCAGGAGTTAGGAGTTAGGAGTCAAGGATTATTCCCCCATGCCCAACGCCCCATGCCCTTAACCAGCAGCTTGAAACTCTCCCAGCATTTTAACTTCTGGCTCTAGCCAAACTGACCAACGGTCTTGTACTTGGTGCTGAATATGGCGAATGAGGCAAAAGATATCACTAGCTTTTGCCCCACCACGGTTAACAATGAAATTGGCATGGAGTTGTGCCACTTGTGCCCCACCAATTTGAAACCCTTTGAGTCCAGTTTGTTCGATTAACCATCCTGCGGACTGAGGTTTAGGATTGCGGAACACGCTACCACAACTAGGGAAGTTGTAGGGTTGAGTGGACAGTCGATGCTGTTTGTGTTGTTTGGTTGCTGCCAAAACTTGTGCGGGATCAGCACCAGGTTGAAGTTGTAAGGTGGCGTGGGTAACAATTCGTTGACCCTGCTTTTCGGTGCGCGCAGTGTCCCCTAAGAACGGAGCATGGCTGCCTTGCAGTAATGAAGTCCGGTAGCTATAACCTAACTCTGAGGGAGTGAGAGTTTGTAGTGTACCGTCAGGTAGAAGTACTTGGGCACTAACTAACATATCTGCGATACAGCTACTGTGTGCGCCTGCATTCATAACGACGGCTCCCCCAACGGTTCCGGGGATACCCACAGCCCACTCCAATCCTTGCCAGCCCAAATCTGCTGCCTGCCACGCCAAGCTAGGGATTGATTCTCCGGCGGCGACTGTTAATTGACCTGTCTCTGGGTCAAAGTGGCTATAACGGAGATGACGAGTAGCAATCACTAAGCCTGGTAGACCGCGATCGCTCACTAATAGGTTAGAACCAGCACCTAGTATTGTTACTGAGAGCGCACGTTCTTTTGCGTACTCAATACCTGCTTGTAATGCTTCTATATTCCTGGGAGAAATGTACCATTCGGCCGCACCACCAACCCTATAGGAGGTAAACGCTGACAAGGATGCCTGGGACTTGATCACACAATCAGTACCCGGCAAGTAAATTACCTCACCCTTGACGGAATTAGCTGTTTCTTGTTTCTCTGTAGTCAAAGTAGAAACTGTGCAAACTTTGCCAGTCACCTGGGAGATTATCATCTTTTAGGTCAATCGGTAATTTTTTTACATTTATCTGCCGTAATAATACGGACATAACTAAATCTTGTTATGGAGCTTTTGCAAGATGGACAATGGGATTTAGCACCCAACTAATGTCCTCAATTTTAAGATGTGGCTTTCGCCGGTTCACAAAGGGTGGCGATGACTTCAGGAATCGCCTGATTTAAGTTCCCTGCACCCAGAAACAGCGCTAAGTCCCCAAGACGCAGCGTTTGCAGCAAGAACTCGCATATGTCAGGTAAGGTTGGCTGGTAAACCACTTGTGGGTGATGCTTGGCAATTGCCTTAGCCAACAGTTCACCACTGATTTGCTCTAAATTTGGTTCCCCTGCACTGTAAATATCGGTGATGACAACCAAATCAGCATGAGAAAAAGACTCGGCAAATTCTTCTAAAAATGTCAGTGTGCGACTGTAGCGATGGGGTTGGAAGATTGCAACGACTCTTTGCCCTGGTCTTGCCTGGAGACGTGCCGCAGCCAGAGTGACACGAATTTCGCTAGGGTGATGGGCATAGTCATCGATGAAGGTGATACCTCCGACTTCTCCCCGAAACTCAAAGCGGCGTCTTGCTCCTTCAAAGCTAGCAATACCTTTAGCTATCTCTCCAAATTCTAAACCTAAAACTCGACCTACTGCCACTGCGGCTAAGGCATTGCTGAGGTTGTGTCTGCTGAGTAGCCGCAAATTCAACACACCCAAGGCTTTGCCTCTCTCCCAAACTAAAGCCGTGGTGCCATCAGCGCGATAGTCAATATTGGTAACTGTGTAATCGGCGTTGGTTTCTGGGTGTAAGCTGTAGCTGATTGTTGGTTTTAGGCGATCGCGTACTGTTTCACAATCAATGCTAGCAACTAAAGTTTTACAACCTTTGGCAAACCTTTGGAAGATGTCCACCACTTCCTCTAATGTGTCGTAGTGATCTGGATGATCGAGTTCGACATTGGTGATAATACCTATCTCTGGAGCGTGTTTTACCAAGGAACCATCTGACTCATCTGCCTCAGCTACTAAGTAGCGACTTTCTCCTAGTCGGGCATTACCTTCCCAAGCATTCACCTCTCCACCCACAAGAATTGTTGGATCTAATCCAGCTTCTAGTAGCATATAACCAATCATACTACTAGTTGTAGTTTTGCCGTGGGTTCCAGCAACTGCAATACTGTAGTAGTCAGCAATTAAAGCAGCTAGTACATCCGAACGATGTAAAATTGGGCAGCCTAATTCCAGCGCTGCTCTGTATTCTAAATTGTTTGTGTTAATTGCTGTTGAACAAATTACTTGTGGCAGTATTGACTGAGTAATAGCAGGTAATTCTGCTTGTGATTTTTGTAAGTTTAAACCTACTTCAGCCGATACCTTGGGACGAAAGAATTCGAGATTGCTTGCCTCTTGTCTACCAAAAATATGAGTCCCGATAGATTCCAATTTTCGCGTAATGTGGTTAGGACGAAGATCCGAACCTGACACTGGCAATTGCCGCTTTGCTAGCACGTAAGCAAGCGCGGACATCCCTATACCACCAATTCCAATGAAATGAAACGGTTTACCGTTAAAATCTACAGAGTTACTCATTGATTTCTCCTCTTACACCACACCACACCATAATCACAAATGACACGCGTATCATAACAGGAATTTGATTTTTACTGTAACTGCTCCTGTATCATTCTTATATTTAATGTTCTTTTGATTTTTCTCCTCTTGTTTTGGTTGTTCAGAATGATTTTACCTTTGTTGGAGGTTTTTGTTATTTCTGAACTGTATCTTATGACTATTCTGATAATTTTCGCCGCATCGGGAAAGAAATTCTTGTAATGTCAAATACATATCTAGAGTTTCTTTACTGGAATTGGCTTGAAGAGCAGACTCATGATGAAACTACTTTCAAATTACATCAAAAGATTCAAACAGAATTGACTACAATAGTACATTAGATAACGAAACTATTTTGCAATTGAATATAAGTCCAATCTAACTGGATGCAGCAAATAGCAATTTTTGGTGGCACATTCGATCCAATTCATTGGGGACACCTGCTCGTAGCCGAGACAGCTTTGCATCAAGTATCCCTAGATCAAGTAATTTGGCTACCATCGCTAAATCCTCCACATAAACAAGCGGCTTTATTTGAGCATCGAGTAGAAATGCTACAACGAGCCACAGAAGATCATCCCGCGTTTACTGTCTCACTAATTGAGTTAAATCGCTCTGGGATGTCCTATGCCATCAATAGCCTGACCGACTTATCTGCTTTTTACCCAAATACTCACTGGTACTGGATTATTGGCTTGGATGCTTTCCAAACCTTACCCCGTTGGTATCGTGGATACGAACTAGCACAAATGTGTGATTGGTTAATCGCACCCAGACTCTTAGGTGGTGAGACTATAGCTCAAAGTGAGTTGATCTGCAAGCAAGTGGAGCAACAACTGCAAAATCAGTCTTCTACTATTCACTGGCAATTCCTGAATATACCCTTAGTAGGAGTTTCGTCAAGTCTAATTCGTCAATGTATTCGCAAAAATCACTCGATTCGCTATCTAGTTCCCGAATCGGTAAGGTCTTACATCACCGCTCACCAGCTTTACTCAAATAAATCTGAATAAATTATGTGTTTTTTTTCTAGATTAAACACTTTATGGTTATTAATGCTCCCCCCCTTTGCGATATGATTGGGTTCAAGATATCAACTTATAAGCATAAATACAGAGGGCAAGACACTGTGATTAGAGTTGCAATCAACGGTTTTGGGCGCATTGGACGTAACTTTGCACGTTGCTGGCTAGGTAGAGAAAACAGCAATATCGACCTTGTTGCTGTCAATGACACGTCAGACCCTAGAACCAACGCTCACTTGTTAAAGTACGATTCGATGTTAGGGAAGTTAAAGAATGCTGACATTTCAGCTGATGATAACTCCATCACCGTTAACGGTAAAACCATTAAATGTGTATCTGATCGCAATCCAGAAAACTTGCCCTGGAGAGACTGGGGAATTGACCTAATTATCGAAGCAACGGGTGTTTTTACTAGCAAGGAAGGGGCACTAAAGCATGTGAATGCTGGAGCCAAGAAGGTGTTAATCACCGCTCCTGGTAAAAATGAGGATGGTACTTTTGTGATGGGTGTGAATCATCACGATTATGACCACAACGTACACAACGTCATCAGCAATGCTAGCTGTACCACCAACTGCTTGGCGCCGATCGCCAAAGTGTTGAATGATAAATTTGGCATCATTAAAGGTACGATGACCACTACCCACAGCTACACAGGTGATCAGCGCTTGCTAGATGCTTCTCACCGGGATTTGCGTCGGGCTAGAGCAGCAGCCATCAACATTGTACCCACCTCCACCGGTGCAGCAAAAGCTGTGGCATTGGTAATCCCAGACCTGAAAGGCAAGCTGAATGGCGTTGCCTTACGTGTTCCTACTCCGAACGTATCAATGGTAGATTTCGTAGTCCAGGTTGAAAAGCGTACTATTACGGAAGAAGTCAACCAAGCTCTGAAAGATGCTGCGGAAGGGCCACTAAAAGGGATTTTGGACTACAGCGAACTACAACTTGTATCATCGGATTATCAAGGTAGTGACGCTTCTTCGATTGTTGATGCTAACTTAACTTTGGTATTGGGTAATGACTTAGTGAAAGTCATGGCTTGGTATGACAACGAGTGGGGCTACAGCCAGCGCGTGTTGGATTTGGCTGAACTCGTAGCTGTGAAGTGGCAATAATCAGTGAACAGTGAACAGTGAACAGTTATCAAGGTTCTTGAGTTGTTAACTGATAACTGATAACTGATAACTGATAACTGGTTACTGACTAAAATGTTGAAATCCCTGGCTAAGACTCAGTACTTGGTCGGGGATTTCTTGGTTTTCATGGTGCAGTAGTACTTGTGTTCCGGATGTGATGGTGCCGACGATCGCAGCACCATGTCCCAGATGTTTTACTAAAGTAGATGCTGGTTCTTTTGCTAAACACAGCACTAATTCAAAGTCTTCGCCGCCGTATAAGGCATATTCCAGGGCTTGCTTCTTTGTCAGCCAGTGGTCAAAGGCGACTGGTAAGCTAATTTGTGGCGCTGACAGAATAGCACCAACACCACTGGCGCGGCAAATTTGCATAACTGCATCTGCTAAACCATCGCTGCTGTCCATACCAGCGATCGCAATTTTTGATTGTAGAACAATTTCCCAGAGTGTAGGTAAGACATCTAAACGTGGCTGGGGACGCTGGTGTGCGGCGATTAAAGCTGCCTTGTCTCCATCATTGAGGTTTTGTCTTAATTCGGGATGTAAGAGCAATTCTAAGCCCGCACGGGAGGCTCCATGAACACCTGTCACCACGATCGCATCTCCCACTTTTGCAGATGAACGACGGATAATGTGATCGGGGTTGACTTCACCAAAGGCGGTGATGGCTAGAGTAATTACAGGCGATCGCACAATATCACCGCCCACAATTGGAGTATTGTACTTTTGCAGGCATTGTGTCATTCCCTCATACAAGCGTTCCACCCAACTGACACTCACTTCACCCGGAATTCCTAGCCCAACTGTGATTCCCAGTGGCGAAGCACCCATCGCCGCCAAATCTGATAAATTAGCCGCCGCAGCCCGCCAACCAGCATCTTCTGGGGAGGTGGTAACATCGCTAAAATGCACGCCATCTACCAATACATCTGTTGTCACTACTAAAAATTTTTCCGGCGCAGTGACAAGTACTGCTGCATCGTCCCCAATAATCTCTGGAGGACAAAAACGCTGCAATCTTGCTAACAGTCCTTGTTCGCCAATATTTTTTAGTTGATCATTTGTCATTTGTCAAAAGGCAGAAAGTACAAGACTAAAGAATGAAATTTCATACTTCATACTTTTTTCGCATCTGCATCTTATTTTTGCTTATCCCCATCTTCCCTAAACCCTTACACCCCTGTACCTCTAACTCTTTAAGTTACGATAAAAGTATCGTCTAGGGGGATTTGGGAATGGTAACTACACCAGTAAAAAAGCTCACATTTGAAGAGTACTTAATTTATGATGATGGCAGTGGTTTTCACTACGAGCTAGTAGATGGCAGACTGGAATTAATGAATCCCCCTACAATTCAACATTTCTTGATTGTCGCTTTTTTAGATACCGCGTTCATCGCGGAAATCCAGCGGTTGAGTTTACCTTGGTTAACTTTTCGGGAAACTGGGACGAGGACGGGGAAAAATAAGTCTAGGTTAACTGACTTATCTGTGGTGACGCAGGAGCAAGCAAGAGAATTGATTCATGCATCAGCAGTCTTTGAATTACCACCATTACTAATTGTAGAGGTAGTTAGCCCAGATTCTATCAAGCGGGACTATCGCTATAAGCGGTCTGAATATGCGGCGGTTGAAATACCGGAATATTGGATTGTAGACCCACTAAAAGAAAAGATTTCTGTGCTGTGGCTGGAAGAAGGATTTTACGAAGAGACGGTGTTTACTGGCAACCAACAAGTTATATCACGGACTTTCCCAGAATTAGCCATAACTGTTGATCAAGTGTTCAGTGCAGGTAATCTTTAGTTGAGAGCAGAGGAGTCAGAATTCAGGAGTTATGAATATATAGCAATTCTCTGATGAATGAAATACACTTTTCCTCAAAGGAGCCAGAAAAATTCTCCTGAATTCTGACTCCCCGATGAGGAATGTATTGCACTTGGCTGAAAACCCCTATACAAGACTCCTGACTCCTAAATTCTGACTCCATGATTACGCTGCTTGTGGCTCTACTAAATTTTCGATTCCCTGGACGACGGTTGCAGATTCAATTTTGTCACCCGCCTTCAGTTTATCTAGAATTTCTTGACCTTCTGTGAGATAGCCAAACACAGAGTAGCGTCCATCTAACAAATTACGTCCAGCTGGGGTGAGTTCTGGCTCAAACAGAAAGAAGAAAAATTGCGAAGAACCGCCATTCACTTCATCTTCAGGACGCGCCATAACTACTGCACCAAAGGACGAGAAGGGCAAAACTGGCATATCGATATAACGGCCAGCTTCTTCGAGAGTAATGCCATAGGTAGGTTTTTTGTCACCTTCAACTAGGACTTCTAAGGGAACGGCGCGGTATTTACCCGTGTTAGGGTCAATAAAGCCTACGTCCTTCCCTGGAGGATCGCCAGTTTGCAAAAAGTAAGATTCTTCAGAACGGGTGAATTCTAAACCGTTATAAAAACCACGTTGCACTAAATCAACAAAATTACCAGCAGTTACAGGGGCGCTGTAACCGTCTACCACCAGAGTCAGGTTGCCTTTGTTGGTTTTGATTGCCACAGTGGCACGACCTTTTAATTGGGGTAGGTTACTATACTCTGTAGGCACTTCAAAAGGAAATTTCTTGACCATTGCCTCTTCGAGTAGAGTCACTATATCTAGTAACTTTGCTCTTTCTGACTTAATTTTTTCCTTATCTTTGACTTTCACCAATTCTTGTAATTCACCCACGCCAGATTTTAACTCAGCAATCCAAGCTTCGGCTTGGGGTTGGCGTTCTGCGGGAACGCTTGCTAGGATTTGGGAGGGTTTATCAAGAACTCTGGATGCATTGCTGAGGTCTTTAGAGATAGCACCCCACCGCCGATTCGCCCGCAGTTGGTTGGAGATATCTTCTAAACTGGCTTGTAGTTGTCTTACGGGTTTATTATCTATCGGGAGTGCATACCGCAACAGCGCTCTGCCGTCAGTAATCGCATTTCCAGATGGTAGGGCGGCGCTACTGGAGGGAGTCCACCCGGCTGTACTTATGCCTAAAAATACTGTCACCAGCAGTATTGCCATGAGGCTGTGATTCAGCCAGGATTTTAATGAGTTAATCATGGGATGGCTCAAATGCAGCATCAAATTGTTGACTGTACGTAACCCATCAATCATCTTCTCACAGTATTGGGGACTGGGGCATGGGGACTGGGGACTGGGGATTGGAGACTGGGGTAGAAGATTACTAACTCTTGACTCTGGACTTTCGACTTTTGACTCTGGACAAATGACAAATGCCCAATCACAAATGACAAATGCCCAATGACTCCTGTGGAAAGGTACAATAAATGCCGATTGTCTTCCAAAATTTGAAAGCTTCATGATCTCCAGTAACGATTTTCGACCCGGTGTTTCAATTGTGTTAGATGGGTCTGTATGGCGAGTGATAGATTTCCTCCACGTCAAGCCAGGCAAGGGTTCTGCTTTTGTGCGAACGACACTTAAAAACGTCCAAACGGGGAAGCAGCTGGAAAGAACTTTCCGGGCGGGGGAAAGTGTACCGCAAGCCAATATAGAAAAAATCACGATGCAGCATACCTATAAAGACGGCGATGAGTTTGTCTTTATGGATATGGAAACTTATGAAGAAAGCAGATTGAGCGCAACGCAAATTGGCGATCGCGTAAAATACCTCAAAGAAGGTATGGAAGCTGAGGTTGTCCGTTGGGATGAACAGGTGCTAGGTGTAGAATTACCTAAGTCTGTGACTTTAGAAGTTGTCCAAACCGATCCAGGTGTAAAAGGTGATACTGCCACGGGTGGATCAAAACCAGCCACTCTGGAAACGGGCGCGGTTGTTATGGTTCCCTTGTTTATCACCCAAGGAGAACGCATCCGAATTGATACTAGTGAAGATAAATATATCAGCAGGGAATAGCTTTTATCTTCACCGAAGATGCAAATATCGATTTCAATCCCTGTAAAGGGATTAAATCCCTGCCACACTTATAAATTCTTGTTTACGGACAGGTTGAGGTAATAAAAACTGTGCCATTGGACTTTAATGAAATTCGCCAGCTGCTAGCAACGATCGCCCAAACTGATATTGCTGAAGTTACGCTCAAAAGCGAAGATTTTGAACTCACAGTACGTAAAGCTGTGAGTTTCAGCAATCATCTGTCGGTTGCTCAAGCGGCCTTAGGTGGTGTGGTTGGTTCGGGATTGACATCGGTTTCACCTATTGGAACCCAGACAGGATTGACTCCGGAAATTGGGACACGCCTTCCAGACAATGCGGCTACTGCGGTGCAGTTGTCAGTAAATGCCCCCTCAACGATTGATCAAAGGTTGGTGGAAGTGCCTTCGCCAATGGTAGGGACGTTTTATCGCGCACCTGCACCAGGGGAGTCACCATTTGTCGAAGTGGGCGATCGCATCCGCAAAGGTCAAACAGTCTGTATCATTGAAGCAATGAAGCTGATGAATGAAATCGAGGCTGATGTATCGGGTCAAGTTATGGAGATTCTGCTCCAAAATGGCGAACCTGTGGAATATAATCAGCCTTTGATGCGAATTAACCCTGATTAAGTATTAATCTATATATGACATGAGTCATTGTTAAATCAGTGAACAGTGAACAGTGAACAGTGATCAAGCGTATCGGCGTAGGTTTAGACCTGCCACCCGGCTAGCGCTGCCGTCAATTGGTGTGGTATTTCGCCGAGCCATGAAACTGATAACTGATAACTGATAACTGATAGCTGTTAAAATTGTCAGTCCTTGCGGGTTAATCCTGATGAAACAAACGTTGCCTGTACCACCAGAAGTAGTGCAACAAGTAGCTGAATACTTCAGCCTATTAAGTGAGCCGATGCGTCTGCGGCTCTTACACTTATTACGGGATGAAGAAAAATGCGTACAAGAGTTGGTAGAGGCAACACAGACTTCGCAAGCCAATGTGTCAAAACACCTCAAGGTAATGTGGCAAGCAGGTATCCTTAGCCGCCGCAGTGAAGGCACCTGTGCCTATTACCGAGTGGAAGATGAAATGATTTTTGAATTGTGTAATCGGGTTTGCGATCGCCTCGCTACTAGGTTAGAACAGCAAGCCCGTCATTTTCGTGTGTTAAATGGTAAAAATTAAGTTAGGGAACAGTCATCAGTTAACTGTTGACTGATAACTGTTCACTGATAACTGACTATAGTGGATAATTATTCTTAAAGCTGCTGCGAGTTAGTGGCTGTTCTAATTCCACCCCTTCACCGCCTAAAACGGTCAAGGGTTTGCCCTCGACATCAACGTAGACTTTAGCATTGGGATTTAAAGTTGTAGCAGTGAAGACAACTTGCCCTATGCGACCCATCATGGAGCTACTACCGCCCCCACTCGTAAAATCTTGAGATAAATTAACGCGGACTTGATCGTTTTCCGCTTTCAGCCCCAGCAGCTTAGTTCCCTTGGGGATAGTGGTAGAATCTGTACCTTCTGTTGGGCCTGCTAATAAACTTTGAAAAGCCGTTTCTAAAACTTGATTGGGCTGGGTAGCTGCTATTTTAACGGGTTGGGGAACTAAGTTAAAACTTTTTTCTGTTGGTTTGAGCCAATAAACATTAGCTGTTTTTTCATTACCTGGTAGCGCTGTCTTGGGATCACCAGGTTGTTTGACAGTGTTAGTGGGGTTTGAGGGTGTTGGTGGGTTGCTGGATTGCCAAGTTAGCCACGCCACGCCACCACTGACTGCAACCACCGCAGCTGCGACACTTGCTATAACACCTGATGAATTACGGTTAGATCCTTGTTGGTCTTTCATTTTCTAAACCTTCCTGAGGGCTGAGATGGTCTTAATTGTGAAGAGCAGCCTGGTTAAAACAGTTATCAGTTATCAGTTATCAGTTATCAGTTATCAGTTATCAGTTACTGGCACTGAGAATCTCGATCTTGCTCGATGGAACCAAAGTCGGAGTATCGGTTATCAAGTTAACTGTTAACTGTTAACTGTTAACTGTTTACTGTTTACTGTTCACTGATTTAAGATGCAGCAATTTCTGATTTTGTGGAGTGCATCTCCAATTTTAGAATTTATACTTGTATTCCGTCACCTTTCAAACGATGTAAATCACAGATTAATTTTGAGAGTGTTGAAAATTATATTTACAACTTCAAGAGATATTGCAGGGAATTCGGAAAAACGCGCTCTTTTTTCAGACTTCAGACTTCAGACTTTAGACTTCTCCTGCGGAGACGCTACGCGAACAGACTTCAGACTTCAATTGCTGCCGTAATCCACTGTTTGAGTGTCGTTATAACATCATCAATGACAATTTCTTGCGATTTACGGGTGGCTCTTTCGACAACTTCGACTTTGCCATTAGCGATCGCTCGCCCAGTGACAATTCTATAAGGAATACCAATCAAATCAGCATCTTTGAATTTCACACCTGCTCGTTCATCCCGGTCATCAAGTAGGGTTTCAATTCCGGCTTGATTAAGCCCAGTGTAAAGCTTTTGGGCAATTTCTACTTGTTGAGGGTCTTTAATGTTAGGAATTGTGACGATCGCATGATATGGGGCGATCGCTACTGGCCAGATAATCCCATCTTTATCGTAGGATTGCTCTACAGCCGACTGTGCCAATCTGGACACCCCCACGCCATAACAACCCATGACTAGGGGTTTTTCTTCACCCTGTTCATTAGTATACGTTGCTCCCATTGCTAGAGAATATTTCGTACCTAATTGGAAGATATGCCCGACTTCAATCCCCCGGGCACTTTTGAGGGTTTGTTCTGGGTTGTGAATTGAGCGATCGCCTGGTCTAGATTTACGAATATCTACAACTAATTCTGGTGTTTTAAATTGCTCATTCCAGTTAGCACCAACTACGTGGAAGCCAGTTTCATTTGAGCCTGTAACGAAGTTCTTTAAATCAACGGCTGTCTGATCGACTAACCGGACAAATTGCGGATGCACCTGTTTATTACCACTAATATATTCATCAGCAATATCAGGGGCAATGTAGCCTAACGGTAGAGATTTGGCTGCCCATGTTTGTTGGGCTTCGGCAGTGGGGACACTCAAAGCAATAATAGTTTTAGCATTGTAATGGTGAGCTAATTTAGTCAACTCATTTTGCAACTTGACTTCATTCACTTCCTGATCGCCCCGGATGCTCACCAACACCAGCACAGTTATCCCATTATCATAATTTATCTGGTAAAGGACATTCTTCACAACTTGGGTGGGAGAACATTTGAGGAATTTAGTAACTGTTTCAATCGTTTCCGTTCCAGGTGTATCCCGTTTTTCATAGCTCGTAAACGGAGAAATTTCGGCATCAGCTGGTAAAGAAACCGCTTTTTCTACATTGGCGGCGTATTTGCCATCTTCAGTGTAGAGAACTTCATCTTCCCCAGCTTCCGCCAGCACCATAAACTCGGTGGAACCAGAACCGCCAATCGCCCCAGAATCTGCATCTACAGCGCGGAAAGCCAAACCAGAACGCCGCAGGATATTACTATAAGCTTGATACATATCCTGATAAGTTTTTTTCAGGCTGTCTTCATCAGGATTGAAAGAATAGGCATCTTTCATAATAAATTCTCTGCCCCGCATCAAACCAAAGCGGGGACGAATTTCGTCACGGAATTTAGTTTGAATTTGGTAGAGTGTTTGCGGTAATTGGCGATAGGAACGAATTAAATCACGAGCAATGACGGTGATGACTTCCTCATGAGTTGGGCCTAATCCCAATTGTTGCTCACGGCGATCGATGAGAGAGAACATAATTCCCTCAGCTTTGGTGTAAGTATCCCAACGGTCTGATTCTAGCCACAAATCAGCAGGTTGTAATTGGGGTAGGAGAGTTTCTTGTGCGCCTATGGCGTTCATTTCTTCCCGGACAATTTGGGAAACTTTTTGTAATACCCGCCACATCAAGGGTAGATAAGCATAAATACCGCTACCGATGCGACGAATATAACCAGCACGGAGTAACAATTTATGACTGGGAATCTCCGCATCAGCTGGATCGTCCCGGAGTGTAACGAATAACATTTGTGACAGTCGCATCGTTTATTCCCTAGTGAATTATGAAGTATAAATTATGAATTATGAATTATAAAAGATGCAGTATAAAGTATAAAATTTCATCCTTGATCTTTTATCCTTCAGCTTTTTTGCACACAAACTTAGGAGAACAATACCTTGTCAGATGTAACTTATCAAGCACAGCCACCATTAGAATTTATCCCGCCTGCGTTCAATCCTTTGTTTTTACGATTTGTCCATCTGTTCCTACCGAGTTATATTAACTGGCAAACAGCGATCGCTCAAATTGAAGCAGACAACGTCGAAATTTTAGCAGAGCAATATCGCCAGTTTCAGGAGGGGAAAATCCGGTTTATGCTGGCATTTCGCCATCCCAAAACGGAAGATCCACTTTGTTTAGGCTACTTATTTTCACAACTCGTGCCTAAGGTAGCACGAGAAAAGGGCATAGGGCTACAATCTCCAGTTCATGCTCATGCTATCTACGATCGCGGTATTCCTCTATGGGCTGGAAACCATGTTGGTTGGATCGCTTCTCATTTAGGTGGGACTCCCATTCAGCGGGGTAAAGCTGATTGGAATGGTTTGCGTTCGGCGCGAGATTTGTTTGCTAATGGCAAATTCCCTATGGCTGCAGCGCCAGAAGGTGCTACTAATGGGTTGTCGGAGCTGATTAGCCCCTTAGAACCGGGAATCGCCCAATTAGGCTTTTGGTGCGCCGAAGATTTGCAAAAAGCTGGACGCTCTGAACAGGTTTTAATTGTACCAGTTGGGATTAAATATAGTTATGTGGATGCTCCTTGGAGTGCGATCGCCCAGCTGTTAACTGAATTAGAAGCGGCTAGCGGTTTACCCGTGAATGCAGCCGGTGATAGTAATCCCTCACTAGAGTCGCTTTATCCCCGCTTATTGGGTTTGGCAGAACATTTACTGTCAATCATGGAAAAATTTTATACGCGGTTCTATCATCAAAAGCTGACAGATCACCAGAACACATCAGGAGATATTAGCGATCGCAATGCAGCTTTAGCAGCTCGTTTACAAGCTGTATTAAATGTCGCACTCCAAATATCAGAACAGTATTTTGACTTACCGCCCAAAGGTCAATTAAATGACCGTTGTCGGCGAGTAGAGCAAGCTGCTTGGAATTATATCTTTAGAGAAGACTTTAAGGATCTCACAGCATTATCTTCTATCGAAAAAGCTTTAGGCGATCGCATTGCTGAAGAAGCCAATTCTCGCATGTGGCATATGCGTTTAGTAGAAAGTTTCGTCGCCGTTTCTGGTAACTACATTAAAGCCAAACCAACAGTAGAAAGGTTTGCCGAAACAACCTTACTTTTACGAGATATGGTAAATAAAATTCAGGGCGGTAATCCCTTACAACGTCCACAATTAGGTAAACAAAAAGTAAAACTGACTGTGGGTGCGCCGATATCTGTTTCTGAACGTTATTCAGCTTATAAAGGTAATCGCTTGGCGGCGAAGCAATCTGTGATTGATTTGACGAATGATTTACAGCAGGCGCTGGAGGGTTTGATTTGACTCTTCATTAGCCTAGTTAAGCTGTGAGATATTCAATTTTCCTATGTTGACGGAGGGGAGAAGGGGGAGAGTGGGATGTGGACAACATTATCAAGATTTAGCCAATGCTAAAGTGATAAAATTTCCCAATCCCAACTTTCTGCTGGAGCGTAATTCTAGTGGTAACATTACAGATCAGAACAATTAGAACTAATAAAACTGCGTCACGAAGCTGACCGATTTTATGCTTTGTAAAGCCCAATCTGCTTTGTTACTCCGTTGGCGAGGGGATCATCTACCTGTTGCTTGACTACCCAACTCAGAACTATGAGATTGCACATATTTAATACAATTGCGCCCATTTAATTTAGCAGCATATAAGGCTTGATCAACTACTTGCAATAACTCATCTCTGGTTTTTCCATGATCAGGAAACACACCCACCCCACCCGAAACTGTCGAATATATTTCCTTACCTGCAAATTCCAATAGCACAGCTTGAAAAGATAATCGGATTTGTTCAGCGTGCTGGAACCCATTCTCTAACGTCATACCAGGTAAAGCCAAGACAAATTCCTCACCACCATAGCGGCACACGATCGCCTCAGGGTGACTATAGTAGCCAAGCAGGTTGGCAAATGCTTGAATTACGCGATCGCCAGCTTGATGACCGAATGTATCATTAATCTTTTTAAAATAATCGATATCCATGATAATCAAGACGACTGGTGCAGAATCCCGCGCTGCTTTTGTTAATTCTTTGGGGAATATGTCGTCAAAATAACGCCGATTAAATAAGCCTGTCAGTCCGTCCCGTATAGCTCGTTCTCGTAACTCAGCCTGTAAAGTTTCAATTTCGATTACCTGTTTTTGCAACCGTTCATTGGCCTGTCGCAGTTCTGATTCAGCTTGATAACGTTGGGTGATGTCACGCAAAACCAGCAGACGGCCTGTTAACCGTTTGCGCTCATCGTGTAATGGAGTAATTAACAGCTCTACATAACAAGGAGTTACCGCATCTATGAATATCTCCATCTTGAGGCTTTCATGAGCGTGATACATCTTGGCGATTTCTGGCCACTTTGCCAGAACTTGAGCCGGAGATTGGCCAATATGTTGCTCTTTCGCCCCAATTAGCCGTTTTGCCGCCGGATTAATGTCAATAATGCGGTTTTTGACATCCAGCACTAGCACACCGTCACTCATCATCTCAATTACTGTATCTCTCGCTATAGGTACGAGTTCTAATATCCGCAAGCGAAAAACACTCACAAAAGAGCATAGTCCCGTCAGCATAAAGCACATCGGCGTGATATTTAATCCGGGAGGAGTGAGGCGTAGCATATACAAGCTAGCTCCCAGTAGTGGTAAGGCTGCACCAACTAAAACGATGGTAGATTGTCGGCGATAGAGAACTGATGGTAGTAAGGCTTTGTGAATCAGCATGACTACGCCTGTAAGTGTGTAGACGTAAATGCAGGCCATAATCCAAAAAAAACCGAGACTGTGTTGATAAATCACAGCATGAGTTCCCTGAGGATCTGGCAAAAATCCAGACCAAACTAAACCATGCCATTCGTTTGTGGCTACCAAAACCACATTTAAAGTAGGAATAACCCATAGCAACGCTGTATTTCGAGGCGTTAAACAACGATTTTTGTTTGTCAACTGCATGACAAATATCAGGAAGAGTGTAATTACACTGCCAGATCCGACATACTCCAGCTTTGACCAAAATATTTTTTCTCGGATCGTAATTACGACTGCTTCCATTGCTGCAACTGTAGCGTAAAAAGCGATCGCCAACATCATCAAAATAAAAGGCTTGCTAGCTGGAGAAATTGAGCGCTGCTGCCAAGCTGCGAAGCCGACGATGGCTGATATGGTCGCAGTAATACTTAGAAAAACAAAGTAGACATTGTACTGAAAAAGCATGGTGATGCAGCATTCAAGAGCCTAACTCAACCTTATGAGATCAATTTGAGTTCATCATAGTGTCCGAGTCACCTTTCTTGAAAGCAGTGCTACACCCGCACTACCTCGCTTTACTCGTTGTGCGTGTCATTTGTCATTTGTCGTTTGTTGTTTGCCAGAGAATTAATCAACCGCACTAAGCAAGCTGTTAACCTACAATTACAACAGCAGCAGTTATGAGAATTGATCGAAACAATTTTGGTTTATAAATTTCCGCAAATGAGTCGAGAGGAGATCAAAGCAATGTTTGGCTTCAATGAGTTAAAGCAAACGCGAGTTTATCAAGAAGCGAGAGAAGAAGGTGAACAAGAAGCAAAATTAGCAGCTATACCTAGACTCTTAGCACTAGGCTTAACTGTGGAACAGATAGCACAAGCGTTAGATTTAGATGTTGCACAAGTCCAGCAAGTAGCAGAGCAAAAACACCCAAATCAATAGTAAAGCAATTTTGTATTCATGAATAATATCACTATCTCTAACCTTGATGATGACATTAAATCTCGTCTGCAAAAACGAGCAGAAAAACATGGTCGTTCTCTTGAAGAAGAAGCTAGAGAAATTCTGCATCAGGCTCTGCTAGAAAATCAGGAACATCCCTTAAACTTAGCTACTATGATTGAGCAGCGTTTTGCAGATTTGGGAGACTTTGAATTACCAGAAATTAAGAGAGAACCTATCCGCACAGTATCAACATTTGAAGAATGATTATTCTTGATACAAATGTATTGTCAGAATTAATGAAGCCTAAAAAATCTGAAATAGTTCGTGATTGGGCTGCTCAACAATCCTTAATGAGTCTGTTTACCACAACAATTACTCAAGCAGAGATTCTCTACGGTATCGCCCTACTCCCTGCGGGAAAACGGCGCGATGAACTCAGTCAAGCAGCACAGCTGATGTTCTCAGAAGACTTTGCTGGGCGTATTCTGCCCTTTGATCAAGTTGCTGCTGTAGCTTTCGCTAATATTGCCTCCCAAAGAAGGTACAATGGTATTCCTATTTCTCAACCCGATGCTCAAATTGCTGCTATTTGTCACACCCATATGGCAACCATAGCAACACGCAATGTCTCGGATTTTGAAGGGTGTGGTATTTCTATTATTAATCCTTGGGATTTTGCCAGGAAATAGAAGCTAAATGCTACAATCTGGAGCGAGCGATGCCTGCTAAGGTTCTCATATTTTTGTAACTTTAAGTGAAATGATTCTCTAACAAAGATGCGATCGCATCTGGATGGATTTTCTTATAGTGCTTTTTCCCAATTCGTACTACGCAGTTGGGGGCGCTGCTACAGCGTTTTTGGCAGCCTGTATGCTCGATGGTGACTTTGTCTGACAAACCGCGATCGCACAAAGTCTTTTCTAACTCTGATAATAAACCTTTACCACCCCGCTTCAAACAACCTGACTTTTGACAAACCATAATCTTGGCTTTGGTTTGGGGTGTCAGATTTTGATTTGGGCAAACATCAGTTGGTTTCACCCGATAAGCTTTAAATTTAATTTCACCTGTATGTGGATTTAACTTACTAATACCATCAACGCGAATTTGTTCACCTTGTACTAAAGATAAACTTAAATCAGCACGCAATTCTTTAGGAAGTTTAACTTGCACATCCCCAGAGGGAATTCCTAATCGCAAGTATTTAAATTTTCCTGCATCACCAACAAAACCCAAGAACTGTCCTTCAAGGTTCAATTCCGATATTGTCAGATATTTTTCGCCCATGTTTAGTCACTCAAAGGGGAATGGGGGCTGGGGATTAGGGATCGGGGATTGGGGAACTCGGGGCCCCCTCTGGGGATAAGGGGTAATGGGGATTGGGGACTGATTTATTTATCTTCTTCACTCCCTCACCTTCCTTATCTTCCTCATCTCCCTGCTCCCTTGCTTCTTTACGCGAGACGTTTAGCTTCTACAGTTTGGGGTAAATTTGCGGCATCTGGCAAATCACGAAATTCTAATTCCCAGCCATTTGCTAATGTTAGGATCTTCCCTTCATTCCCGTCTGTTTGTTTGACTACTTCTTCTTCCAGGTCTTTTTTAGCAACATATACAACTAAATTGCCGGCATCATTCATCCGTAGCATTACTTTCATGGGATTCCTCAACAAATTCTAGTTCTTTTTTGCGACAACCAATGACATACCCTGTATCTAAGAAATGCACGGCATAAATATAAAACTGCTGCAAATATGTACCTATACTTGCGACGTAGCCAATATCTCCCTTTTTAGCTAAAACAACTCCGATTTCTTTACCCGGAAATGTACCATCGTTTTTAACCAGCTTGCGGAGTCTGACTTTCTCGCCGATTTCAAAAGTGGGTGGCGAGTTAATCTCTATTTCATCAGGCATGAGAATACCTCTGTTCTCGTACTAAATTCAACAGTTCTTCTGTAGTCAGGCTGCGTTTTTTCTGGATTGATTGTTGGCGCACTGCATCTAAGACAGATTGGGTTTCTTGTGAGTCAAGAAAAATTCCGTGCTGTTCTAACACATTAGAGACTAAATGCCGTCCTGAATGTTTGCCAAGTACTAAACGACGTTCCCAACCCACTTCTTCTGGAGGAAATGGTTCGTAGGTAACGGGGTTTTGCAGCACGCCATGAGCATGAATCCCAGATTCGTGAGCGAAGGTATTTTCGCCAACAATTGCTTTCCAAGGTGGGACATTGCAACCTGATGCAGAAGCAACTAGTTGAGATAGTTCAAGTAACCGAGGAGTGTCAATTCCCAAATCAACGCCGTAGATGCGTTTGACAGCCATGACAACTTCTTCTAAAGCTGCATTTCCCGCTCTTTCGCCTAACCCGTTGACTGTGGTATTCACTGATGATGCTCCGGCTTTGATACCAGCAAGAGCATTGGCAGTTGCTAGCCCAAAATCGTTGTGGGTGTGAATTTCTAGGGGAATTCTCAAGGATGAAGCTAATCGCTTAACCTTGGTATAGGTAGTAAAAGGGTCAAGTACTCCTACCGTATCGCAGAATCGAAACCTTGATGCACCCCATTCTTGAGCATAAAGTGCTACGTCTAAGAGAAAGTTTTCATCAGCTCTTGAAGAATCTTCTCCTCCTACTGCTACCCAAAGACCATTATCAACAGCGAAGCTGACGCAGTCTTTGAGTTTTTGCAAACTTACTCGCCATTGGCCATGAAATTTAGCAGCTATTTGGATGCCAGAAACAGGAATAGCAATATGCACTCGCTCCAAACCACAGACGATAGAAGCTTTGATATCTGACATGACAGCGCGGTTCCAGCCTAGCAATTTGGCTTGCAAACCCAAGTTAGTAATTGCTGAGATGGCGCGGGTTTCTTCCTCACCCATAGCCGGAATGCCGACTTCTAATTCGGGAACACCAATGCTATCGAGAAATTTAGCGATCGCAACTTTCTCCTCTAAGGTAAAAGCAACACCAGCTGCTTGTTCGCCATCACGTAATGTAGTGTCATTAATTAGGATTTCATGCATTTCAAACATCTCTCTATGGGAATTATTCTTAACAGTTATCAAATTAACTGTTAACTGTTAACTGATTTAATATGCTTCCTTGATTGCATCCTTTGTTGGTTGCAATCCCTGGTAATGGTAAATGCTTATATAAGTTCTAAATGAGGATTGGTAAATGCTAAAGAATCTAATAACTCATGATTCTCGATTATTAATTATTATCCGATCTCTCACACCATATCTGTATGACAGAGAACCAAAAATTGGTATAATTTAATTGCTTATTTGTCATTGGGTATTTGGCATTTGGCATTAATTCTTTCTCCCGGTTGGTGAGCGCAGCCGAACCACATCTCCCCTATCTCCCTCACTCCCCCACTCCCGTTGCACTATCAACTAAAGTTGTTCTTCTAGCCAATCTAAAATTCGCTCAAGCTGCTGCAAATCAACTAAACCATACTGCCAGAGGAGCATCGATAAAGGCCCATTGTCGAACTCACGATGTCGCAGTGCCACAGAAATATCTGCTCTGGAAAGTTCAAGTTCATTATGCAAAAAATTGAGGAATTCTCTATCGCTGTTACGGACTACCATAATCAGTATTGGTCAGTTATCAGTTATCAGTTATCAGTGAACAGTTATCAGTCTGTTAACTGTTCACTGTTCATCGCGCCAGCAACGCTCCAGCCAGTCCACTAATTCGTGGCGAGAACCGAGAAGTTGCATAACTGTGCTACGGATCAGGACTGCTTCTAGTAAATTGTTCACCTGTACTCGCAAAGAACCATCAGTGTGACAGGAACAGTTAATCGTTAATTCTTGCAACCGGTGATAAATTCGCCAGCGATCGCTCAACGGTATCTGCAAAACTTGATCGCCTAAAGTGTCATTTGTCATTTGTCATGTGTCCTTTGTCCTTTGTCAAGAGTCAAGGGTTGACGGTGAGCGTAGTCGAATCGTCAAGTGTCAAGTGTCAAAAAAACTATAGACTCTGGACTTTGGACTCTGGACTGTTGACTCTTAACTCTTGTAGTTGATGTTCTAGTTGCTCAATGCGAGAGATTAAAGAGCGAATCACGGTTGCTTCGACATCGGGTAGTTTGCCATGTTCTAGGGGAGAAAGGCGATCGCTCTGATTCCTGGAAATAATTCGTCCGGGAATTCCTACCACAGTGGAATCTGTGGGGACATCCCGCAATACAACCGAGCCTGCACCAACACGGACGCGATCGCCAATTTGAATATTTCCCAAAACTTTCGCACCCGCTCCCACCACGACGTTATTACCTACAGTCGGATGGCGCTTACCACTTTCTTTCCCAGTCCCACCAAGAGTAACGCCCTGATAAATTAGCGTGTAGTCACCCACTATAGCAGTTTCGCCAATGACAACACCCATGCCGTGGTCAATAAATACTGACTTACCAATCTTTGCCCCTGGGTGAATTTCAATTCCTGTGAAAAATCGCCCTAAGTGAGAAATCAAGCGGGGGATGAATATCACTCCCCGACAGTGCAACCAGTGAGCCACACGATGCAAACAGATAGCGTGCAACCCAGGATAGCAAAACACCACCTCCAGCCAATTACGTGCTGCCGGATCGCGCTCAAAGATGATGCGAAAATCACTCAATAACGGCTCAAAAAAATCGCCCGAGAGTAAATTTTTCAGTAGGGGAGTATTTTTAGAATTCCGCTGCGGATTCTTGACACTGTCTAAAGTCTGTTGCATCGGTACTGTCTGGTGAAAAGAGCCATGTGTTATTTTTCTGCTTATATCAGGCAGCTCTCAACGGGACAGTAAATCTAATGTCGATTGGATTTATTGGATTGATTAAGATTGTACTCAAACCCTCCAACCCAGATTTAAGCTAAATTTAAAATTTGTCTTGGGGTAGGGGTGCTAGCTTTTTATAGTGGGGGTACTAGTATTTTTGGGGTAAGGGATAAAGCATTTGTGTACTCGCCACAAAACTCTTTATCTGTAAAGTTTTATCGCTATTTAGACCAGATATTTTGAGATATATTAAGTTGTACTCAGATGCTTATAAAATGAGGTAAACGGGGCGACAGATGGGATGTCTGTATATCCAGTCACGTTTCTTATCTTATAATTTTGCTAGGGAAAAAACGAATTTCTTTATTTTCTTTTAGTCTTTAGTTGTCTGTAAATTTGTATACTTTTTATAAATATGACGCTGGTGAAATAGCGATCGCAGTTATCGCTAGAGAATGCCCAGAAGAGGATGCGATCGCACATCTTAGAGTAAATTTCAGTAATAAAATTCTTGATTTCGTAGTGGTGGTGCGACACGACTAAAATAGTGCGTTAGACGTAGTGGCGTGTCTAGACTAAAATGTTGCAATAATATAAGTCCTATCCGCGTTCATCCGCGTTCATCCGCGTTTAATTCCATCCCAATATAATGCACAAATTTAGGCTTGCCACGCCAGTAGCCAGTAGGTTGGGTGAAGCGGAGCGCAACCCAACATTGATCAGGGCGTTGGGTTACGCAAAGCCTCAACCCAACCTTGTATCTTAGAAATAGTAGTAGACCGTCCCAACCTTGGTCAAAATAGACCGCTTTGTAGCATGGGTCACTACAACAATCTCTTTGACAGAACTCGAACAGTCGCCGGGGTCAAAACTTTAAATATTGAGATTTAAAGTATACAGTCCGTATCGGGCAAGGATGAGTGAAATCAAGGGGAGGAATCAAAAACTTCTTGACAAAGTAGTTGAGAGTAAAAAAATGGAAAACATTGCTCAATGGGTAGGCATTGATGTCAGTAAAGCTACTCTAGATGTTTATATCCGTCCAATGGGTAAAGCATTCTCTGTAGCAAACACAGAAGTAGAAATATCTCATTTAGTAGAGGAACTCAAATCCGCTAATTTAAATCTGATTGTATTGGAAGCAACAGGAGGGTTAGAAACAGAGCTAGTAATTCAATTACAAGCTGCATTTTTACCAGTTGCATTAATCAATCCACGCCAGGGGCGAGATTTTGCTAAAGCTACAGGAAAGCTTGCCAAAACTGATGCTATTGATGCCAAAATTTTGGCACATTTTGGGGAAGCAATGAAACCCCAAAGATTACCAATTGAATCAGAAACTGCGCGTCAATTGAGCGAATTAATTAGTCGGAGAAGACAATTAGTCGAAATGCAGACGGCAGAAAAAAATCGCCGTTCACGCGCTCGTGGAAAAGCATTGGCTGATATTGAAGCTCATATTGAATATCTTGAGCAACGTCTAAAACAACTCAATCAAGAAATTGAAGAATTGACGCAAAACAATCAACAATGGATTGATAAAATTAATTTACTCAAAACTACTCCAGGCATTGGCCAAGTAATTTCGACAACTCTGGTTTCGGATTTACCAGAACTGGGTAAGCTAACTGCCAAACAAATCTCGCGTCTAGTTGGCGTTGCACCAATTAATCATGATAGTGGGCAACACAAAGGTAAGCGTATGATTAATGGTGGTCGCGCCCATGTTCGTGCCACTCTTTATATGGGTGCTGTGGTTGCTATGCGTCATAATCCCGTAATCAAAGCTTTTTATGAACGTCTTGTTGAACGTGGTAAATCCAAAAAACTTGCTCTGACCGCTTGCGTTCATAAAATGTTAGTCATTTTAAATGCAATGGTTCGAGATAATTTGCCTTGGTGCATTTCTGATAACTTTCAACCAATTGTTAACGCGTAAGGCTTGCAAACGTTTTTATACTTTTTATTAGCCTTTGAGCGGATGGTATCGCATCTTTACTGATCCGATGTCTACGACGGGCTATTCGGCGTCGCAGCCATGCGAACAATTTTTCATGCTCTTTTTTGCCTCCACGGGAAGTCCAGCAACTGGGGAAGATTCGGTGGCGTAGCGGAGTGGCTGGTGCGGGCTGCAACTGTCTTGGCTACCAATGTAAAATCTCAATGCCCGTACCAGCCACCACCGAATCTAGCGCAGCGTTCCCCAGTTGCGTCAATGTTCACAGTCCCGGTTTTTTGTTAACTTTAGCCGAAGGCTTTGGCGAAGCCATCGCTTGACTTTTAAGACAGTCGCTACAATTTTATTGCATCATTTTAGCTGTGTCGTTCCACTACAAATACTGATAACTGATAACTGATAACTGATTTAAGAATCTTGCTTTCTTCTATCTGCTTGCTCAACACGCTGCCTAATCGCTGCTTCTGCAATGCGAATATTTTCCTCAATTGGCGTACCATCTTCAGTTGTCATTGGCCCATACCATGTTGCTTCCGAGTCAGGAGTGCGGCGGCTATACAATACCCGCAAAGGTTCGATATCTTCTCGGTGTGCAAGCGCATAAGCTATCAATTCTTTAGTAGTCATCGCTTCAAAGTTCGGTTGCATTGAAAAACCTCCAATTTCCATCAGGGGGTACAATGATTTGAATTTCCTCATTGACAAAAATAAACACTATTCTGGTTTGGTCGTCAAAGCGGAATAGCTCAATACTTCTATAAGTGTTAGACAGCATTTGGCAGACACGCACACAGGCTAAGGCTTGTTCGTTTGTCGGGTTTATCGTCTGTTCCTCAATTGTGACATAGATAATATAAACCTAGATGGCGACTGGCTTACAACCTGCTAGCTGCGAATAATTTAATTTATCTACTATTTTGCGATTTACCTGAGGAATAGGTTGTAGTTAAGCGATAATAAATGCATTTGCCTATAAAAGCACAGTCATGACTTGCTGCCTAAATCCAGCTTGCCACAACCCACCCCATTCTGAATCCACAACGTTTTGCTCTAACTGCCGATTTCCTTTGATAGTGCTGAGAAATCGCTATCGCCCAATTCAATTACTAGGAAGTGGGGGATTTGGGAAAACCTATTTAGCAGAAGATTTAGACAAGCTGAATGAATATTGTGTTATCAAGCAATTTGCGCCACGAGTACAGGGAACTGCGGCAATAAACAAAGCCACAGAACTATTTGAGCAAGAAGCAAGGCGACTGCAACAACTAGGAGAACATCCGCAGATTCCCACGCTGTTGGCGTATTTTGAAGAAGAAAATAATCTTTATTTAGTGCAGCAGTTTATCAACGGGCAGAATTTATTAGCTGAATTAAAACAACAGGGAACTTTCACCGCAGAAAAAATCAGGAAAGTTTTGCTTGATTTATTAAATATCCTGAAAACGGTTCATCAGCACAAAGTTATTCACCGCGATATCAAACCAGAAAATATCATTCGTCGCAGCACTGACGGCAAGTTAGTGTTGATAGATTTTGGGATTTCCAAGCAACTCACCATGACAGTTATCACTAACCCAGGAACAACAATTGGTTCCCCTGGTTATGCGCCATTAGAACAAATACAGGATGGTAAAGCTTATCCAGCGAGTGATTTATATAGTGTTGGTGCAACTTGCTTTCACTTCCTGAGTGGAATTCACCCTTGGATAATGTGGGAACAACAAGGTTATGGGTGGGTTTCTTCTTGGCGGGAGCATTTGCAACAACCACAAAGCAGCGAATTGGAGAAGATTCTTGATAAGTTACTGCAAAAAGATTATCAGCAACGTTACCAATCGGCTGAAGAAGTTTTACAGGATTTTAGTTCACTGTTACCATCACTTTCACCAGTACACTCAACTCAGGCAGTAGGTGTAAATCAATCACAATCATCATTCCCTGCTACATTACCCTATGAGCCTCAAACTGGAAAATCGCCAGCACCAGTAAAGCCAAAAGTAGCGCTACAAAAAGCATCTAGACAAAATACTAATTGGAGAACCAGATTCCTAGTAGGTGCTGCTATTACAATAGTTGGAACTCAAATCTATGGCTATGTTCGTTATGGCTTACTTCCAAGTAGTCCAATATTTTTAGTTAAGAGCTTTCCCAGCAGTTCTTTCCTAGAAAGAACCCTCACAGGTCATTCTAACAAGATTTGCTCCGTCGCCTTTAGCCCAGATGGCAACACCCTTGCCAGTGGTAGTTATGACAAAACCATCAAACTGTGGAATCTCGCAACAGGAGAACAAATTCGCACTCTCAAAGGGCATTCTGACACGATTTGCTCCGTCGTTTTCAGCCCAAATCGCATAACCCTTGTCAGTGGTAGTTATGACGAAACCATCAAACTGTGGAATCTCGCAACCGGAGAGCAAATCCGCACTCTGACTGGGTATTATAACTGGGGTATTTCCGTCGACTTTAGCCCAGATGGCAACACCCTTGCCAGTGGTAGTCGTGACAAAACCATCAAACTGTGGAATCTGGCAACCGGAGAGCAAATTCGCACTCTCACAGGGCATTCTGACGAGGTTATTTCCGTCGCCTTCAGCCCAGATGGCAAAACCCTTGTCAGTGGTAGTGGTGACAAGACCATCAAAATTTGGCGGCTAAAGTAGTGAGTGCTGAGTTCGCTGTTTTGAGTATTTAGCTGAAAACACAAAAAATAAGTAAAATTTACCAACAACACAGCATGATTAATCCTGATTATTCTCTGTCTCGACTCTTTGAGCGATGGAGATGTACTAGCAAGCGATCATCGCACAGGTAAAAAGTAAAATTGATCAACAACACAGGACTATTCATCCTGATGATTACTCTCTTGCTGGACTCTTTGAGCGTTAGCGGAGCTTAACGAAGTTATCGCTTCGGAGGCTATGCGAATATTTTCCTCTATTGGCGTTCCATCTGCTGTAACGAGTGGAGGCATAGTTTTCCATTTCAAACTGGGATGATGAAACAGCACACGCATAGCTTCCATATCATCACGGTGTTCTAATACATATTTTTTCAACTCAGGTACACTCATCTGTTCAAAGTTCGGTTTCATCTACAAACCTCCAAGGTTCATGAGAGGGTACGATAATTTGTATATCCTCACCTGCCAAAATATAGACATCTCCAGTTTTGTCATCAAATCTGAACAACCGGATGTCACGATAGCAGTTAGACAACATCTGACAAACTATTAAACAAGTTATAGCTTGCTGTGCATTGGGATATATAGTGTTTTCCTCAATTGTGACATAAATAATATTAAGCCTTACAGGGTTAAAAAATCTCGGTTAGCCCAAATTGCGACTTCCAGTCGTAGTGATGACAAGACTATCAAAATTTGGCGACTAAAGTAGTGTTAACGGTAGCTCGGCGTTTAGTCCGTGCTGAGTTAGGAGTTTTGAGTATCTAAACCTCGTCCATTTTGAAACCCGGAGTAGTGCGGGCATCTTGCCTGCTACGAAGATATGGGAGCAAGATGCTCCCACTACTTTTAAAACTATGGTTCTCAAAATAGATGTGGTTTAGCTAGACACAGTAAAAGTAACCTAAACTACGCGGTGTGCGGCTTATTCTTGAAACCCCTCTCCAAACCTCTCCCCGAAACGGAGAGAAGCTTTGATTCTTGCTCCCCTTCCCTACAAGGGAAGGGGTTGGGGGTTAGGTCTGAGAGAAAGTCGCACACGGCGTTAAACTAAAATCAAGATGACTTGCTCTTAAATCTGGAAAAAACTATGGTTAATACTTATGACGACATTTTCAATACTGCACTGTCTTTACCTCCAGGGTTAAGAGCAATGCTTGCTGAACATTTATTTAAAAGTCTGGATGCTGAAAATCAAGCAGAAATAGATGCTATTTGGGCAGAAGAAGCAGAGAAAAGATTTCAAGCTGTTGAACAAGGCGAAGTTAATTTAATTCCTGGTGAACAAGTATTGCGAGAGCTACGTTCTAGGAGTAAGTAATGGCTTATAATTTTCATCCTGATGCCAAACAGGAATTAGATGATGCTGTTGCTTACTATGACAATATCAGCCGTGAGATGTATTTGTTGCCGAAGTTGAACGCACTCTCAATCGTATTGAACAGTTCCCACAAGCATGGACTCAATTATCAAAAAATACAAGACGCTGCCGCATAGCCAGTTTTCCCTATGGGATAATTTATGCCATCAAAGAGCAGCAAATTTTAATAGTTGCAATCATGCACCTTCAGCGTCAGCCAAATTACTGGACTAATAGAATCTGAATTAATAGCTTAATCAAGATTATCTCGATCTATGCCAAGCGATGCCTTCTCTTTCAGAGACGCTACCGCGAACGGCAAGGCTTTGCCAACGCACAGGTAACAAGTAAAATTTAGCTACAACCCAGGACTATTTATCATGATGATTACTCTCTTGCTGGATTCTTTGAGCGATCGCTCATTATCATTTATCTGTAATTGAGTAATAATGGTTATTTTATTTCTAGAATTTTGTTGTCATTACCGTGAAAAAATTTTAATCATCATCATCGTGAAATAGTGATGATAAATCTCGATAACCACTAATCACACGGAAAATATCGACATCTTCTCCTATGGGCATATAAAGAATGAGATAATTATCTATAGGAAGACTACGGATACCTGGTAAAATTTCATCACGCTGTCGTCCTAATTTTGGGAACCGAGCAATTTTGCTAAATTTAGCATCAAGTTTACTCAAGAACAACTCTGATTGAGTTAAACCAAACTTTTTGGCAATATAATCTGCAATCTGCTCGATATCCTGAATCGCAGGTTCAGTGAGGCGAAATTGTAGAGTCATACTTCGTCTGAGACACCGTAGCGCGATGTCTACGACGGGCTACGCCTACTCAAATTGGCACGGATTTGAGCCATTGCAGTTGATCCATCAACTACTTTACCCTCCTGGGATGCTTCCAATCCAATGCGTGCTTCCATCTGAAGCTCTCCCAGTCGTCCTTGATATATGTCTTCTTCTTGCTGTTCTAGTAGTTTTATTCCTGCAACAATAACGTCAACGGCATTATGATATTTACCGCTCTTTAGTTGGCGTTGTAGCAGGGCTTCTACCTCTGGGGGCAAAAAGATTTGCATAGAATTTTTTCAGAGTCAGGATTAACTCCATTGTAAGCTGTAAGCAAGGATGATTGTTGACATCGCACATTAATCAAGATTATCTGGGTTTATGCCAAGCGATATCTAAAGTTACGTTAAGTTATAATCAGCAGTCCAACATTTAAAACCAATGAACTGGAAACTTGACGAAGCACAACAAAAACTGCCAGAGGTGATTGATGCGATCGCCTCAGAACCTCAATTAATCTTCAACCAGGACAAATTAGTTGCGGCGATTGTAGAACCTAAACTTTTCCAAGATTTTCTAGCTTGGTATCAGCAACAAAAAGCCTCTTCTCTCGCAGATGCTTTTGTAGAACTACGTCAACTCTGTGCGGAAGAAAATTATATTTTAGAAACACCTGCACGATGTAGCGATTAGCAATTGACAATGTTTTAATCTTATGTTTCTTCAAAAGGATTAAAAACCCCAATTTCTATCCCATCAAAATCTTTCTCATTACGAGTAACTAGAGTATAGTTGTAATATTTTGTTGTAGCGGCAATAAGAGAATCTAAAGGAGGTAACTTTCGCCCTTTTTTCTCTAATTTTCCTACCAACTCACCCCATAACAATATTACAGATAAATCTAAGGGTAAAATTCTCTCCTCGAACTGCACAAGTAATTCATTCTCAAACCAATCTTGAATATTCTTTTTTCGCAATGATTCAGGTAGTTTCTCAATTCCCTTTCTAATTTCACCAATAGTGATTATAGCCTTTCCTAGGCTACTGAAGTACAAATTTATCTGCGTTTATCTGCGTTTATCTGCGTTTAATTATTTTAGACCGTACCTTACTGGAGCGAGAAACGCTATACACTCAAAAAAGTTCGTTTCGCATCTACACCTTTCAACCACCCAATTACCTTTTGATTTGGCTGGACAGATATCAATTCAGAAATAATATTTGTATCTAAAATATAGTTCATAATTCTAGTTGACGATTGTCAAAGTCTCTTTGACGTTCTAAATCTATATCCACACCAACTAGAGGAGAATTTTGAAATAATTCAACTAAATTTTCTGATTCAGTTTTGAGGTATGGCTTTTCTATTTTTTTATTCAAATAATAGATTAATTGTATCTTTTCTTCTCTGCTTAAATTATCAATTTCTTTTAGTAACATATTTACGGATGAATTGCTCATTTTGATTTTCCTATTCAAAAATTCCAGATTTATTTACTGCTAATTACAGCATTGCTATTTAAAACAGGACTTAGAGGATGTTTGAAAAGGGTCTTGCTATGTCATGTTTGTTGAATTCCGCATAGCAAAATGAAACATCTGGTGTATGCGAGGTAAGCGATCGCACATTAATCAAGATTATCTGGATCTATACCAAGCGATGTCTAACGACAAGCCGCTTCGCGTCTACGCAACCTTTCTGCCATCTGTTGAGCGCGTTGTTCAGTTTGTTGAATCTTCTCGTACGGCGTAGGATAGCGTTTTCCTGATTCATCATACCAATAAAGCCATTCTCTAGTGACACCAGAATAATTCCCGCGATCGCAGCCAATTCCTAAGCCAATTTCTGGTAACCAAACCGGATTTCCTGCTTGCAATTCATACTTGTCATTGACTAATTTATGCACTTCTAAACGCGGTTTGCGGCGACGGCGAGAAGAATAAATTACGTAATAAAGTATACCTAAGTCTGCGTATTCATCTAATTTAGTTGTATATTCTTTCCGGTAAGTTTTAGATACCACCTCTAACACTAAACTCGGTACAACTTTTTCTTCCCACAACACATAACTAGGACGCAATTCCTCATCATAAAACCGTTCTACCCCTAAGCTCAAAAACCCATCTGGTACAATCGCTGGTTGATCGGGGTGATAATAAATGCCCATATCTATGCTAAAGAACCAGTCCATGCGTTCCGCCCAAAGTATAAGCAATATTGCCTTCAGCAAGCCTGGTATTAATTCTTGCAGTTCATTATCCACAGGCGTTTCGTCTGAGTCGGGTAGTTCTTCGGCGCTTGGCAAGTACCTCGGCAGATTGTACTCTAACATGGCTGGTTTCCCTAAAACTCACCAAAATTATAGCGGTTAATTTTGATTATTACTTAGCAATGGATAGGTACTAGAGCGATGCCTTCTCTTTCAGAGACGCTACCGCGAACGGCAAGGCTTTGCCAACGCACAGGTAACAAGTAAAATTTACCAACAACACAGGACTATTCATCCTGATGATTACTCTCTTGCTGGATTCTTTGAGCCTTAGCGGAGCTTAACGTTCGCGTAGCGTCTCGTTGGCGCAGCCTCTTGTAGAGAAGAGAAGTTATCGCTTCGGAGGCTATGCGAATATTTTCCTCTATTGGCGTTCCATCTGCTGTAACAAATGGAGGCATAGTTTTCCATTTCAAACTGGGATAATGAAACAGCGATCGCATAGCTTCAATATCATCCCGGTGTTCTAATACATCTAGCTAGATACAAAAAAATTCACCTAAACTAAAATTAAGACGGTTTAACCAAGGCATGGTTAGGGAATGGAACAATGGCAACAGAAACAATTACCCTGCAAATTCCAGAAATAATCTATCAACGTTTAGTCAACACTGCCCGCGCGCAACGTCGCCCCATTGAAGAGATAATAGTTCATGCTTTGCAGGTAGGTAGTCCTCCAGAATGGGATGCGGCGCTCTACTTAGTAACAGCGATGTCTAAGACGGGATGCGCCAACGCTATCTTACCCACAGCTCGCTCAGTTTCGCTATAAGCATGAGCCGCAGCTAGTTCTTGTAAGGGAAATGTGCGATCGATCACAACTCGAATTTTGCCCGCCTCAATTAAATCTTTTAAATAAACCAAGTCTCTAGTATTTGGCTTCTCCAAGATAAATTTGACTTTTTGACCAGGAAGAAAAGCAGTTAAAACACTTTGTACCAAGCTTTCGGGGCTGGGTAAGGTGGTGATGTAAATTCCGTTAGGTTTGAGAACTTTTTTAACTTCAGAAGGCGATCGCTTCGCCACCACATCAAAAATAATGTCATACTTTACTGGCTCTTGGGTGAAATCTTGTTGTGTATAGTCAATTAAGCGATCGCTTCCCAACGATTTCACAAATTCCAGATTTTTCGTGCTGGTAACTCCCGTCACCACCGCCCCTAAAGCCTTAGCGATTTGCACCGCAAAAATGCCTACACCGCCAGCCGCACCATTAATTAACACAGTTTGTCCTGATTGGATATTACCTTGGTCGCGCAGCGCTTGCAGAGCCGTTAAAGCGGCTAAGGGTACAACAGCAGCCTGTTCATCAGTCAAGTTTATCGGTTTGAGAGCCGCCAAATTTTCGGGAATAGCGGCAAATTCTGCATAAGCGCCCCCAGGAAAGCTAGTACTACCATAAATTGAGTCTCCTGGTTTGAACCGCGTCACACCAACGCCAACCTCTACTACCTCTCCCGCTAAATCGAAGCCCAAAATCATCGGAAATCGATTACCTGTGATTATTTGCAACATACCCTTGCGGATTTTCCAATCAATAGGATTCACACTACTAGCATGAACTTTGACCAGTAATTGCATGGGCTTAATTGTTGGTTGCTCCACATCTTCATATTGCAATACTTCGGCGGTTCCATATTGACGAATAACGACAGCTTTCATATTATTCCTCCTGCTACCCTGCATTTTTGACTTGATATAGCGGTTCTCAGTCTGTTGCAATACGCCCTGGATTGGGTGATCAGAATTCAGAATTCAGGAGAGTTTCAACCTTCTCCTATCGGAGACGCTGCGCGAACGGCTGCGCTCAGGGTTAAATATTCTGGCTCCTGACTCCTTTGCGGAAAGTGTATTTCATTCATCTGAGAATTGCTATAAAGTAAGTTTGTTTGTGATTGATAAATTTAGTGTAGCGACAACATCAGATTTTTTCCTTGCAGTAATGATTGTGTGATTCAGCATAAATTTTATACGCAGTTAATAGGCATATATTTGACCACATAACTGTACACAATTTGACCTCGAAAATGTTGCTGGCGGCTTTAAAAATTTTGCACCTATTTTTACGAAAAGTTGCAATTTTAGCTGAATAGCAGAGAGTTTATATAAGATTAGATTGCCTGCTCTTCGGAAAATAAATGATAAATAAAATCAATTGTGGAGTAGAATTTCTGAGGGAACTTTATGGGAAAACGCCAGCAATGCCTAGACACTCCGCATCTCACCTGACCAAGATGACCCTAGCGCAAGGTTAAAGCAGAAATACTCTGTACAAAACTGCTTTTACCTTCTATCAATAACGGTTCTCTTGCATAAGCAAAAATACCTTGTAAGTCACCCAAAACCAGAAAAATCCTTGTCTATACATTGCATTTAGACGATTGCCCAACAAAGTTTAAGAAAGACGCAATAAAAATTAAATATTTTGCCATCAAATTTATCAGCTTTACTTCGTCTCCCTCAAAAGTTTGTTTGACCCATCCAGTAAGACTTTGAAGATAATTTAATGTCGTCTCCATGACAAAAATTAAAAAAATATGAATTACATTTTTCCTTGAAAAAAAATGATATGTTGGATACAGAATTGAATTTCGCACGTATCTGGAGTCAAGCAACGTAGCTTACTCCAGTTTTTCCCCCTTAAATCCCTAACTAACCATCACTTTAAGTTAGATTTAGGGAGGTTTTGAGTACAATTTGGCATATCTTAAAACTAGCTTCTATCGCACTCTAACCTTTGCTAGCATTCAGTTTTAGCTGAGTACAAACACATCCTGTACCCCTCTTCAAAAATACTCGTACCCCGACCAAAAAATACTAGCACCCCTACCCAAAAAAATTATTTCTATACTTTGAAAGCCCCATGTGTCAGGGTTTCAAGTTTTGAGTACAAGCTTAATAAATCCAATAAATTCTATCCTCGATGGACCCAATGCCCACCTGAGAAACGGCTGATATAAATCTTATATCGCCAATCACCTAACGCTCCGATAAAAACGGCAGCGAAAAGTGAGTGGAGGGATGAGATAGCACCATGCCTTTGTGAATAGAAGTCGCGGCTGTATACAAAAACTCTACCCACGACCCAAGCGTTGACACACACCAGCCGAAAATCAAGGATTGTCAGCCTGCTCTACTCTGTAATTAACCGTCCTCTTGGCGTTTATATTACGGCAAGAGAGTAGACTCCTACAGGCAGCATAAGTATCAGACGCGGCTTCAATTCCTAGGCATCAAGAGTAGCGACGACATCTCTCACAGTGGCATCCAGTCCACCGACATTTTGCGAAATTCAATGACACTACCTGCTACAGGACTCCTCTCCTCCAACCATCAGGAACCGACAACTACCCAAGCAAAATCAGGTGGTTGCGGATGCGACAGCAGCGCCACCGTGGAAATGGACGAGAAACTCAAAGAACGCATTGCCAAGCATCCCTGCTACAGCGAAGACGCACACCACCATTACGCGAGAATGCACGTTGCAGTTGCCCCAGCTTGCAACATTCAATGCAACTATTGCAACCGTAAATTTGACTGTGCCAACGAAAGCCGCCCTGGAGTAGTTAGTGAATTGCTCACCCCAGAGGAAGCAGCACATAAAGTGTTGGTGATTGCAGGTAAGATTCCCCAAATGACCGTTTTAGGAGTTGCGGGGCCTGGTGATCCACTGGCGAATCCTGAAAAGACTTTCCGCACCTTTGAGTTGATTGCAGATAAAGCACCAGATATTAAGCTTTGCTTATCAACCAACGGTTTGATGCTGACCGAATATGTCGATCGCATCAAACAATTGAATATAGATCACGTAACTATTACACTTAACACCATAGACCCAGAAATTGGCGCACAGATTTATTCTTGGGTTCACTACAAGCGTAAGCGCTACAGAGGCGTTGAAGGGGCGAAAATTCTGCTCGAAAAGCAGATGGAAGGATTGCAAGCCCTCAAAGAAGCTGACATCTTATGCAAAGTCAACTCCGTGATGATTCCTGGAATTAATGACCAGCATTTGGTGGAAGTGAATAAATTCATTCGTGAGAATGGCGCATTCCTGCACAACATCATGCCGTTGATTTCTGCACCAGAACATGGTACTCACTTCGGCTTAACCGGTCAGCGTGGCCCCACAACCAAAGAACTCAAAGAAGTTCAAGATAACTGCGCCGGCAACATGAAAATGATGCGCCACTGTCGTCAATGTCGAGCAGATGCGGTAGGATTATTAGGAGAAGACCGTAGCCAAGAATTCACCAAAGATAAATTCTTGGAAATGTCCCCCGAATATAACCTAGAACAACGCGCCACAGTTCACGAAGGTATTGAGAAGTTTAAAGAAGAACTGAAAGTAGCCAAAGAAAAAGCACAAACTAAGAAGTTTGTCAACAGTCCGAAGATTTTAGTTGCAGTTGCAACTAAAGGCAGTGGATTAGTTAACCAACACTTCGGTCATGCGAAAGAATTCCAGATTTATGAAGTGGAAGGTAACGAAGTTCGCTTTGTCAGTCACCGCAAGATTGACCACTATTGCCAAGGTGGATTTGGAGAGGAAGCCACTCTAGAATATATTATTAAAGCGATCGCAGATTGCAAAGCGGTTTTAGTCTCCAAAATTGGGAACTGTCCCAAAGAAGAATTGCACAAAGCTGGCATCCAGACTGTTGAAACATACGACGTGATTGAGAAAGCTGCTCTAGAGTTTTACGAGCAATATGTCAAGGAATTAGGGATTGGGGAATAGGGATTGGGGATTGGGGAATAGGGACTGGGGATTGGGGAATAGGGATTAGGGAAGAATTTTCCCGTACTCAATACCCAATACCCAATACTCAGTACCCAATACCTAGTACCCAGCACCCAGTACCCAGTACCCAAATAGGAGAATAGTCATGGCTTACAAAATTACTAGCCGATGTATTTCCTGCGATCTATGTCTGTCTGTCTGTCCCACTGATGCAATTAAGATAATTGATGGTAATCGCTGGATTGACCCCAGCCTTTGCACAAACTGCGTTGGTAGTATTCATACAGTACCTCAATGCAAAGCTGGTTGCCCCACTTGTGATGGTTGCGTCAAACAGCCTAGTGATTATTGGGAAGGCTGGTTTGCTAATTACAACCGTTCCTTAGCAAAGTTGACAAACAAAGAAGATTATTGGGAGCGGTGGTTTGATTGTTATTCGCAGAAATTCTCTGAGCAGTTGCAAAAACGTCAGCCCGAAATCATGGGTGCAAGATGAAGTATGAAGTCTGAAGGATGAAGTCTGAAGTCTGAAGTATGAAACTCCGAGCTTTGAACTGGAAACTTTGAGTTCAGAACAGGAAACTTCACACTTTCAACTTGGAACTTCGAGCTTTGAACTAGAAACTTCGAGTTCAGAACAGGAAACTTCACACTTTTAACTTGGAACTTCGAGCTTTGAACTGGAAACTTCGAGTTCAGAACAGGAAACTTTACCCTTCACTCTTCACACTTCATAACTTTAGATTAGAAACAATGCAAAATAACTGCATATATCTCGATAATAATGCCACCACTAAGGTAGATCCAGAAATTGCAGCGGTGATGCTGCCTTACTTGACAGAATATTATGGCAATCCCTCAAGTATGCACACCTTCGGTGGACAACTCGGCAAAGACGTTAAATTAGCCAGAGCAAATATTGCAGCCCTTTTGGGTGCGGATGAATCGGAAATTGTGTTTACCAGTTGTGGGACTGAGGGAGATAACGCCGCGATTCGGGCTGCACTGTTAGCGCAACCAGAGAAGCGACATATTATCACTACTCAAGTTGAACACCCTGCAGTTCTGAATGTCTGCAAACAATTAGAAACCCAAGGATATACTGTTACTTATCTGTCGGTGAATAGTCAGGGACAATTGGATCTAGATGAACTAGAAGCCTCGCTGACAGGTAACACCGCCCTGGTGACAGTGATGTACGCCAACAACGAAACTGGTGTGATTTTCCCAATTGAGCAAATTGGGTTGCGAGTAAAAGAGCATGGCGCTCTATTTCACGTCGATGCAGTGCAAGCAGTCGGCAAGATTCCGCTGAACATGAAGACTAGCACTGTGGATATGTTGACGATATCTGGTCATAAAATCCATGCACCCAAGGGAATTGGGGCTTTATATATACGTCGTGGTGTGAGATTCCGTCCTTTCTTAATTGGCGGACACCAAGAACGCGGACGGCGGGCGGGAACAGAGAATGTTCCGGGAATTATTGCTTTAGGCAAAGCTGCCGAACTGGAGATGTTACACTTAGAAGAGGCGACCAAAAGAGAAGCAAGATTGCGCGATCGCCTAGAAAAAACCTTACTCGCTACGATTCCCGACTGTGAAGTTAATGGTGATCCTACGCAGAGATTGCCAAACACCACCAACATTGGTTTTAAGTATATCGAAGGTGAAGCTATCTTACTTTCTTTAAACAAATACGGTATCTGTGCCTCATCTGGTTCCGCTTGTACCTCTGGCTCCTTGGAACCTTCCCACGTTTTGCGATCGATGGGCTTACCCTACACCACCTTACACGGTTCCATCCGCTTTAGCCTGAGTCGCTACACCACAGACGCCGAAATCGATCAAGTTATCGCAGTTATGCCAGAGATTGTAGAACGTCTCCGCGCCCTCTCACCCTTCAAAAATGATGACGCAGGCTGGCTACAACAACAAGCTCAAACATTGACGCATCACTAATAGGGAATGGGGAATAGGGAATGGGGAATAGGGAATGGGGAATAGGTAATAGGAAAGATTTTACCGAATACCCAATCCAAAATCCAAAATCCAAAATCTAAATACCCCAATCTAAAATCCAAAATCTAAAATCTAAAATCGACCATGTGGGACTACACAGATAAAGTATTAGAACTGTTTTACAATCCTTTGAATCAGGGAGCAATTGAAGAGACTAGCGAATCTGGAATTAAGGTTGCAACTGGAGAGGTGGGTAGTATTGCCTGCGGTGATGCCCTCAGACTGCACTTGAAAGTGGAAGTAGCATCTGATAAGATTTTGGATGCACGCTTTCAAACCTTTGGCTGCACCAGTGCGATCGCATCTTCTAGCGCGCTCACTGAGATGATCAAGGGTTTAACTTTAGATGAAGCCTTGAGTGTCTCTAATAAAGACATTGCAGACTACCTGGGCGGCTTACCGGAAGCCAAGATGCACTGTTCTGTGATGGGGCAAGAAGCCCTAGAAGCAGCCATCTACAACTATCGTGGCATTCCCCTCGCCGCTCATGATGACGATGATGAAGGCGCGCTGATTTGTAGTTGCTTTGGGATTAGTGAATCCAAAATTCGGCGCGTGATTCTGGAAAATAACCTTACGGATGCCGAACAGGTAACAAATTATGTCAAAGCTGGTGGCGGATGCGGTTCTTGTTTAGCCAACATTGATGATATTATTAAAGATGTACAGCAATCAGCCACACCTGCCCTCAACAACTATGGCGTAAAAGTTGCTACAGATATTGTCACTGCCAAGCAGCAAACACAACGACCATTAACCAACGTCCAAAGAATCGCACTTATCCAAAAAGTTCTGGATGAAGAAGTCAGACCGGTGTTGATAGCTGACGGTGGAGATGTGGAACTGTATGATATTGAAGGTGATCGCGTGAAAGTTTTACTTCAGGGTGCCTGCGGTTCCTGTTCTAGCAGCACAGCTACCCTCAAAATTGCGATCGAAGCCAGATTGCGCGATCGCGTCAGCCAGAACCTTGTAGTCGAAGCAGTTGAGCCATTACATTAGCACTTACATACTCTACAAATACGCCCTAAAATGCATCGGCTAGAAATTGAAAGTAGGATTTGAACCACATCATTGTCTTCCTATCAATACTTGAGTCCTACTGACCACAAACAGCAAATGCACATAGGCGAAGGTAGATGTTTTCAACTTAAGAGCCAGATACAGAACTAATTTTACCTTTGAACGGCAGTGGCTCCACTTGGGGTATCCTCAAGCACTGCCTCCTCTTGACTAATTTTAATTCTGAACAGCAGTAGCTCCACACTGCCTCTTCTTGACTCCTGACTCCTGAATTCTGTTCTACACAACGCCTAATGAGCGAATTTATAGATCCAACTCGCTTCAAAGGAGACAAATATGAGCTTGTACGACAAACTTGGCGGCAAACCTGCGATCGAAAAAGTAGTAGATGAGCTTCACAAACGCATCTTAGCAGATGGCAGCCTCAAACCCTTCTTCGCTAAAACTGATATGGCAAAGCAACGTAATCATCAAGTTGCTTTCTTCACTCAGATATTTGAAGGACCAAAGGAATACAAAGGTCGTGCAATGGACAAAACCCACACCGGGATGAGTCTGCAACAACCACACTTCGATGCTATTTTGAAGCACCTGAGTGAATCAATGGCTGCGGCTGGAGTATCAGCAGATAACACCAAGGCTGCACTAGCAGGTGTCACAGCCTTAAAAGGCTCTATTTTGAACAAATAATCAGACTTACTGATTGACAGGAAGACACAGCGCTATCTCAAGTTCTACTTGGGTTTTCAGCCAAACATTATGACGTATTTGTAAAGTGCGTAACCCCTTTGTTCTTTGTCAGGTTAAAAGACAAAGAACAAAGGTTAAACAAAAATTTAAAGCGGAAACATCATGTACCTACTCTCAATAATTTTAGCTGTGGAGCGATCGCCCCCGGTGACGTTCTACATCCCCCTCACTGCTGTAGCTCAACAGGCGTGAGTAGCCCAGAGACGAACACAACAGACCCACCAACCAACCAATTGCAGGAAATCACGAACCATGACTGAGAACATTAGACAGATAGCCTTCTACGGTAAGGGCGGTATTGGTAAATCTACCACTTCCCAAAACACCTTAGCAGCTATGGCAGAAATGGGCCAACGCATCCTCATCGTCGGTTGCGACCCTAAAGCTGACTCTACCCGTTTGATGCTGCACAGTAAAGCTCAAACAACCGTTCTTCACCTCGCTGCTGAACGTGGTGCAGTAGAAGATATCGAACTTGAAGAAGTAATGCTCACCGGTTTCCGTAACGTTCGTTGCGTAGAATCTGGTGGTCCAGAACCCGGTGTAGGTTGCGCTGGTCGTGGTATCATTACCGCCATCAACTTCTTAGAAGAAAACGGTGCTTACCAAGACTTAGACTTCGTATCTTACGACGTGTTAGGTGACGTTGTCTGCGGTGGTTTCGCAATGCCTATCCGTGAAGGTAAAGCACAAGAAATCTACATCGTGACATCAGGTGAAATGATGGCGATGTACGCTGCGAACAACATCGCTCGTGGTGTTCTTAAGTATGCTCACACAGGTGGTGTGCGCTTGGGTGGTTTGATTTGTAACAGCCGTAACACTGACCGGGAAATCGAATTGATCGAAACCTTGGCAAAACGGTTGAACACCCAAATGATTCACTACGTACCTCGTGACAACATTGTTCAACACGCTGAATTGCGCCGGATGACCGTTAACGAGTACGCTCCTGAAAGCAACCAAGCTAACGAATACCGGACACTAGCTACCAAGATCATCAACAACAAAAACCTGGCTATTCCTACACCTATCGAAATGGAAGAACTAGAAGAATTGTTGATTGAATTCGGTATTCTCGAAAGTGAAGAAAATACCGCCAAGTTGGTTGCTCAAACTGCTCAAAAATAATGCTCTAGCACAAGGAAGAAGGCAGAGAGTAACACATAATAGCTCTCACCTTTGACCATACCAATTTTAGATTTTAGATTTTGGATTTTGGATTGAAAATTGACACCCCAATGTCACTGGATGCCAGTCCGATCGAGTCGGGAAAGCCCTCTACTCCAATAGCTCTCCCTTGTGAGTGGAACAAATCTAAAAGACGCTCCTACGTCGCTAACGCTGCGCTATCGCCAATCTAAAATCCAAAATTGATGGATCTACATTCCTACTATCCCCCCAAGGGGACTCTTAGTCCCCAACCCCACAGGGGAAAACCCCTTTCATATCCCCCCGTTCCTTAGGTGCAAGAGAGGCAAAAATGACTCCTCCAGAAAACAAGAACATCATCGAAGAAAGAAAAGAACTAATTAAAGAAGTTCTCGGTGCTTATCCAGAAAAAGCTGCTAAAAAGCGCGAAAAACACTTAAACGTATACGAAGAAGGTAAGAGCGATTGCGGCGTTAAGTCGAACATCAAATCTCTTCCTGGTGTAATGACCGCCCGTGGTTGTGCTTACGCCGGTTCTAAGGGAGTGGTTTGGGGTCCTATTAAGGACATGATCCACATCAGCCACGGGCCTGTAGGTTGCGGTTACTGGTCTTGGTCTGGTCGTCGTAACTACTACATCGGTACTACAGGTATTGATACCTTTGGTACCATGCACTTTACCTCTGACTTCCAAGAAAGAGATATCGTGTTTGGTGGTGACAAGAAACTTGTCAAGCTGATTCAAGAACTTGATGTACTTTTCCCCCTCAACCGTGGTGTTTCCATTCAATCTGAATGTCCCATCGGTCTAATTGGGGATGACATCGAAGCAGTTGCTAGAAAGACATCGAAAGAAATTGGCAAGCCGGTTGTTCCTGTACGTTGCGAAGGCTTCCGGGGTGTTTCTCAATCTTTGGGACACCACATCGCTAACGACATGGTGCGTGACTGGGTTTTCACCAGATCCGACCAAGCTAAGAAAGACGGTACACTCAAGTTTGAAGGTACTCCTTATGATGTAGCCATCATTGGTGACTACAACATCGGTGGAGATGCTTGGGCTAGCCGCATCCTGTTAGAAGAAATCGGCTTGCGCGTAGTCGCTCAGTGGTCAGGTGATGGCACAATCAACGAAATGTTGATGACCCCAAATGTGAAGATGAACCTCATCCACTGCTACCGGTCGATGAACTACATCAGCCGTCACATGGAAGAAGCTTATGGTATTCCCTGGTTAGAATACAACTTCTTCGGTCCCACCAAGATTGCTGAATCTTTACGGGAAATCGCTTCTAAGTTTGACGAGAAGATCCAAGCGAACGCTGAGAAGGTGATTGCTAAGTATCAACCAACAATGGATGCGATCGTTAAGAAGTATCGCCCCCGCTTGGAAGGTAAGACTGTAGCCATCATGGTTGGTGGTTTACGTCCTCGCCACGTTGTCCCAGCTTTCCAAGATTTGGGCATGAAGATGATTGGTACTGGTTATGAGTTCGCTCATAATGACGACTACAAACGTACCACTCACTACATCGAAAACGGTACTATCGTTTATGACGACGTAACTGCTTACGAATTCGAGGAATTTGTCAAAGCACTTAAGCCAGACTTAATTGCTTCTGGTGTGAAAGAGAAGTACGTCTTCCAAAAGATGGGTCTTCCTTTCCGTCAAATGCACTCTTGGGATTACTCCGAACCTAGTGATCGCTCCTCAACATCATATAATGTAAGGTTTTTTCGCGGCGGTAGAAAAAAGAGTCTATTTCTAGCCTAAATGCAAATTGCAGGGTTATTTAGGAACAATCTATTCTGATGCTTTAGATAGTATAACTCTTATGGAGTCTGGTTTTTAGATTTTGCTTGCATTTTGCTCAAAGAAAAACTGTAAAATGAAAGACTATTTATAATGACGATTTTTTAGATTAAATGGTGCGATCGCTTTCACTGAACAATATGATGATTGAGCAGTGGGGGGTGCGATTAGCAAAAGTAAGAATTATTCATCTGGAGTATGTCAAACCTAAATTTGTTTTAACGGTAAAAAGCAGCGTCGGCAAGTAAGCTCGAACTCAGCACCAGCGACTCCCAAAAGTCAGTTGCCGTGGAGTGTTAGACAGCTTTTTTGTCGTAATTTAAAACTATGTACTTAGTAGCTTGCACCAAATATGTTCTCATTATGGTACTCAATAAACTCTTCGCTGATACTATGACCAATATTGATCCGAATTTTACTATTATCAAGCTTGATTACACCATAATCAAGCATTACGTGATGATTAGGACAAAGCACAATAATATTGTTCGCTATATCAGGGCCGTTATGCGGACGACCTAATGGTTTTATATGGTGTGCTTCCGAATAACTTTTTTTGTTCACAAGAACAATGGAAGTATCACATAGCTGACAACGATGATTATGTAAAAGCTTTATTTGACAAGCAAGGTGTGTATCTCGAAGAATGCGATAAGTTTTTTGTAGTGTTCGCCCAGGCGCTTGATTACCAATTGCATGAAGATTTTGGTTATCAGCTACTTTGTTTTCATTATCACTTCCCTCGTCTATGTCAGACGCTTCTGGGGTTTCTGTAACAAATGAACGTAATCCCCAAACGCCACTTCCAAGACCTTTTACAGAAAAGAATAAATCTTTTCCCTTATATCTGGCTGAATCAGAAGAATGATCTTCAATTGTTCCTCGAACAATTGCAGTTAAACTTTCAGGATGTGGAGATGAACGAATTTTTCTGACTTCTTGGTAAATATCAGCTAGTGGAGCTATACCGTTAAGGTTAGCAAGTGCAGCAATAATATCCTCGACCCATTTTGCCATGACCCAATTGCCTAAAACTTTCACCAGTCCAATCTTACTGTATAGAAATTCTGTGTGAGGTGAGATTATACTAAATAGCTCTCGCTTTTGCACAGCAAGTTGAACTGCGATCGCCCTCACTCGAAAATAAACTAGGCGATGTCTGCGACGGGCTGCGCCTACGCATTAAACCGTCCAATCCTCAATTAACAATCCGGGTACTTTGCCCAAATCCCGATGATTGCGCGTTAATAAAACTAATTTACGAGATAGTGCGATCGCCTTTAAAGATTATCTGTGAGATGTACAAGAAGTATACCGTTGTAGTGATCGCATGATTGAAAACACAATCAATACACTTAAGTACACGTTTATAGACTGCACAACCAACGAGAAATAGATGCAACTTGCTTCTCTTGATTTAAATTAGCAGCGTTACTGAGAGTGCCGTTTTCCAATTGATTCCAGATTTCGCCTGCCATCCTTCTGGCGATCGCTGATCCTACGAAGAAAGTCAGAGGTGAATGCCCTACTCTCGAAAATGCTTCACGTATACGATTTAGTGCTGCTTGTGCAGTTTTCCAATGCTCATCTGCGCCTGCGGGATCTATACCGCCTTTAAGTTCACCAAGGGCGATAACGTATGGTGCAACTACAGATGGTTCAATCGTGCTAGATTTGTTGGCTGCTAATTCTGCTGGGGCTAAGTTAAACAAACATAGATCCACATTACTTCTAACTAGCGGGACAGTCAGGTTATAAATTAGTGTGCGATTACCAATCTCGCTTTCCCAGCTTATTCCTCGTAAAGATAACTCAATTTCTGAGTCATTATTTGTCATGGCTATCCACTTTTTACTTTTTGAGTGTTGCCAGTGGTATTTTGTACCTGCGATCGTGAGAGTGGAGAGAATGGCACGAGTCAGCTTTCTTTGTGCCAACACGCCTCCAATATTTCGCATTGAACCACCAAGTGTGTCACCACGAGTCAGTAAAAATCTAAAAACCAATTCTTCTGGAAAGTTTGCACCTGCTGGTTCAAGAAAATTTTTGATCAGACCATTTACAGCCTCTACCTTATCCTCTGACATCAGGTGCGCTAGAGATTTATCAGATAAGCCTGCCGCAGTTAACAATCCCATCTCAATGCCCTTAATCTTTAGCAATTCAATAGGACTCTCAGCTTGACTAGCAGCTTCTTTAAGTGCCCTTGCTTCTGCGACGAATGGCGTAGCACGTCGATTTTTCTCCAGTGCAAGAGCCACAAAACCTGCACGAATTGCTTCATAAGTTGTTATAAGATCATCAATGGATTGAAGATGATTTTGATAGGAACACATAGAAATTCAATTTATGGCTTTTTCCATACATAAACGCACTTACGCAATGGATCGCGTCCATGACTTCCCATTTGCTGGCTACTATTACCTTTATCACTTGGCAAAACAAGAATATTTTCAATAACAAAACCTAGCTGTTCGGCGAAATCAGAGAGAATCATATCTACTGAAATGCTTGCCCCTGCATAACGAACATTGTCGTTAACCATGAATAAAAGTGCCCCTGGTTTAAGAACACGAAAACATTCTTGTATTACACACGCCATCTCATAAAAATATCCTCTGACCATTCTTGGTATACCATTGTTATTTAATGCACCCTTTGTTTTTTGGTTATCTAAATATTTCAAGATAGCCTGCAACAAATTCTGTGAATCAGCAATAGCTAAGGCTGTTTTCCAGTCTGAGTTGATAGTCAATAAATCTTTGGGGCGATTTTCAACTGTACAACTTAGCATTTCCTGACGAAGGTTAATTAACTCCTTTTCAGAAATACCAAGTAAAGCTAGTTCCAGTGCATAAGTGCGAGTATAGTCGTATCGATTGCAATAAGGTGGAGATGTAATAATTGCATCATATACGCAATTGGCTAGGCGCGGCATAATCTCAAGACAAGATCCTCCATAAAGATGAATTTGACCTTGAGAATTTTTAATTGGGAAAAGCTCAATTTGTTGTGTAGAAGGCAGTAAATCATCAATAATTTCACTTATTTTATTGGCGATCGCATTATCAAACTCTAGAATTTCGCCTTTGTTGAAAGGTTTCTTGCTCTGTCCACGACCAGAACGATAATCCCAACGTAGATACTGTCCATCTTTACGCGTATAACTTATGGATTCTAAAATGCACAGTAAGGCAAAGTTTAAAACTGCTTGGACTCTATGATTTTCTCGTTTGCAAGCTGCAAGATACTGCTCAATTGCATTTATAGTTAGTTCAGCATAAGCTCCTTTTGTGATTCTCAATTCTGGTAAGTCTTGTTTCTGCTCACACCGCTTCCAAACCTGTAACTTTGACCAATTTTTGATCCTATCAAAATCTTCAGGAGTGAATTCAGAATCTAAAAGCTTTTTAGCATTAATTATTTGTTGACCAATGGACAATAATTCAATACCGTCAGCATCAATTCCAGCTTCGCTAGCAGCAAATAGCGCAGTTCCACTGCCTGCAAATGGATCTAAAACCTTACCTTTAGTAATTTTATATTGTTGCAATAGGTATTCTATAAGAGATGCAGAGAAAGCTTCTTTATATTTATACCACCGATAGATAGGTCTAGTTTTGTTAGCTTGAAAACTAACTATAAGTCGTGTCAATGAAGGATGAACTAAAAATTTACTCTGGAAGCACTGATACAGTTGCCTATCAAGATTGTCAATTTCACCTAAACCATCACTTTCCACTTCGGACACGGTATTAGAAACACTTGCTAGGCTGATCACAGATGAATTTTCCTAGAGAATTAACTAGTCAAGTTAGTATAGTTCTAATTTTAGGGTTAGATATATGATTCGCCCAAACTTTACAAAAAGTCACTGTATATTTAGGAATGATGTATTGTTGTAGTGATGTCTGCGACGGGCTTCTCTACGAGAGGCTACGCCAACGCCCTCGTTCGGCAATAAACTAGGCGATGTCTACGACGGGTTGTTCGGTGTCGCATTAAACCGTCCAATCCTCAATTAACAATTCGGGTATCTTGCTGAAATCCCGATGATTGCGCGTTAATAAAACTAATTTACAAGATAGTGCGATCGCTGAATAGCCCGTCGTAGAGATCGCTGCAAAAGAAGTAGACTGTTGTTGCGATCGCCCCAGTTCGACAACACGCCACTGTATATTCATAATTGGGTGAAGTTAAGCGTAGACGCTCTTAGCGGCTTGCCGAAGGCATCGCCTCTAACTCAGGAATATGTTCAGTTTCGTAGTTTTCAATTAAAAGACCGATAACTTCCATTAGAGATGCGAGTGGATGCGTCTCGTCTTCACCAACTTGATCGATGAGACAATCAAGGATCTCAACTAAGCGTTCATATTCCTCTTCTGTGTGAGGAACAAAGACGTTTTCTGCAATAGATGACCAAGCAGTGATGGTTTGATTTAGGTTGAAACTTTGCATTATTCCTTCCACTTTCCTTCTCTTCTCTACGAGAGGCTGCGCCAACGAGACGCTATGCGAACATCATATTCTGAATGCGTTAACACAGCACGAATGTAGACTTTTTGGCGGTTATAATGAATTGCGGCAATGAGTCTAACTTTGTTACCACCAATGTTAAATACTGTCAATTTACCGACTTGATCTGCCGATGGAAATATTTCACGGAGTTCTACTGTTGCTGAATATACACTTCAACGATTTCAGCGATCGCAGATTTAATCGGGACAAATAACAAGCCACTAATCAGTTTTATTGCCTCGCTCTTTCCTGGAAAGTTACCTCAATAATCCCTTTAATCAACAATGACAATCAATCGCAACCACTATATTGTCTTGATATTGGCGTAAAAGACTTCGGAAATTTTCTAGCCATTCTTCATTAGACTTTCCTTCACGATCGTGCCACTTTCCATCAGGCGTAACGATAGCGTATGAAACTAAGTCAGACATTAGGGCAGAGATCGGACGAATATTGTCTTCTGATTGCACAATATCTAGCCCGTATCGATGTTGAAATTCTTCTGGGTTGAGATTGTAATGCTGCTCCTTACCCCAAATTATGCCATCATACTGACCACCAATAACAAATCCGTCACATTTTGCTTGCGGAGATGGATTATCTTCATCCGTTTCAAAATATGGCAACATCAATTCTTTAGCCTTTTTGCTTGGGTTTGGTTCTGTGTGATCAACAATCACAAGTGTTAGAAAATGGCTCATCTTTAGCTACGTTAAATTACCGTTATCATTGTTGCAACATCTACATTACGACTTTTGGAATTTGCATCTATCTACTCCAGGAAGCCTCTTTTGTCCATTTGCCCCATAAAGTGTTAGCCTGCTAAACTGAAGTAATTGGATGCAGAAAAGACGAATGAATAACGTCTGGAGGTTCCCTTGAGTATTATACAAACTGCTACTGAAAAAATGCGTAGGCGTAGCCCGTCGCAGGCATCCCTCCCGCCAGAGAAGCAACAAGAGGTCTTAAATTTTATTGAGTTTCTGCAAAGTCAGCTAGCACAACAAAATACAAACATTGAACAAATTCAGCCTATTTCATTTTTGGCAGCAGATCAACAATTTACTGGTTGTGTTGATGGTGGCCCCGGTGATTTGGCGACAAACAAACAATATCTTGAAGGTTTAGGAACTGAATGAAGGGGCGAGTCATCATCGATACGGGGCCATTAGTAGCTTTTATTAATCGCAAAGAGCATCTTCATACCTGGATAATTAACACCTTAGCTACAATTGAGCAGCCTTTACTACTTGTGAGCCTGTGATTGTAGAGACTTGTTTTTTATTGCGAAATATCTACGGTCGTCAGGATACGGTGATGTCTTTACTGGACGATGGAAAGATATTAATTTCGATGTGTTTGAGTGAAGAAGCGGCAGTAATTAAAGAATTGCTACGACAATATCAGTCAGTTCCAATGTCATTAGCAGATGCGTGTTTGGTGAGAATGACACAACTGTATCCTGAAAGCGAGTTACTAACATTTGATAGCGATTTTACAATTTATCGGAAGAATCGCAATCAACTAATTTCTGTGATTATGCCAGAGGATTTGTAAAAATAGGGTTAAGAGCGATGCCTTCTCTACGAGACGCTCCGGGAACGGCGGGCTACGCCAACGCTCCTCAATATCACATAATGCAAGGTTTTTAAGCGACGAGATAAAAGCCTAAATGTTGGCATTAATCCAAGAAACCCAATTATTGAAACGCATAAATCTGCCAAAACTCGCCAATAACATAGAGCAGGTATAGCTATTTGAAACAGTGGCGTGGTTTGGCGTGGTTAGATTTTGGGGTTAAAAATGCGTTAGACGACATTGGGTTAAAACAGGTTTACGAATAGCAAACTACTCCCCCGATGGCGGAGGTTCCACCTGAAACTGTCTACCACACTGAGGGCAATCAACTAAAAAGCGATTGTTACCGTTTTGGTTAATGCGTTGATATAAATTTTGCGAGTAAAAATTTTCCTCTGAAGCTACATAGCCCTGGGGCAACGTAGAAAAACACTTAGTCTGCTGTTTGATTTTTAAAGAGGGTAAGTAAGTATAAAGGGTTTGAATATCTGGCATAGTGAATACCTTTTTATAAGATTACAAAGTTGTCAGCGCCACTAGCTTCTAGCAACTTAGTTTAAATCTGGTAACTAGTAAGTCGCCTCAGTATTTTTACCAAGAAAGATGAAGAGTACTGAGTTGCGAACATTTACGTAAATGAACGGTAATCAGTTATGTAGGAATTTCAGTATATGTCTAAAATTTGCTGGAACAGAATTAAAATGCAATTCAGCATACTTTAATATTGCGTATAAGATTTACGTCAGTGCTGAGGGAAATGCAGATTTCCTAATGACTCGTGGAATTTGCAATATTTTGGCGATCGCAGGTAATAAAGATGATTTAATTGCTTTTATGAGCGATCACCCCAAATCGGCAACATTTAGTGATTATCTGTGAGATAGACAAGAAGTAGACTGTTGTTGCGATCGCTATTTCAATAATATTTTGCTTACTTGCAACACTCAATCAGACAACAAGATCGCAAAGCCTTCTTGGGTGAAGTGTTTATCGTGTGTCAGTACCCCCCTATAATCTCTAGTTGGCTCATAGTTTGCATAGAAATGCAATCTGTCAAGCTATAGCCTTTATCGAAACGTTGAGAATACAGAGTTAGACCACCTAAAAAGGATTCGCGTGTTTGTGGAATAACTTGAACCCGATCATTTTGCAGAATGCTTTGTGCTAGTTGATATATTCCGCTTCGGGTGTATCTACCAGCAGTTGAGAAATAATTTACAAACTCAGTCAGCACCTCATCGGTTGTAATCAGTTTTGTTTGCATCAGCGATTTGTGTATTTCTTGAGTGCGGACGTGCCATGCATCTCGTGGATTAGCAAGCGCTATCCAGTAAAACGTGTCTACAAAAACGGGATTCATGCTGAAGTTTGAGGATTTCCGTAGAGATACTGGTCATGCTGCTGGGCGCTATCTGTGTGCAAGTTAACAAGTTCTTCAGGAGGAATACTCTGAGCAAATTGCTCGAACTCGTTGAAGAGATTTTGTAAGGAGTTATCTGCTTCAAGAGGAGAAGCAATTACCTGGGTGCTATCTGCTTCCTGAATACTATCTTGATTAGAACCGTGTTCGCTAGATTGCGCCTTTACAGACTGCAAAAGGTGTAAAATTGCTTCAATCAGTGCCTCTGGTGCTTGCTCAATTTCTCGAAGAAGTTGCTCTTTCGCCGTCATTGCTGATACCCTCAAGCAAATACTTGAAATTGTACTATTAAGTTTAACTCTTATCACTCTCACCCTCGAAAAAAACACTGCATAGTTAGGGATTTTATAACTGCGATGTCTGCGACGGGCTATTCGGCGTCGCCCTCACTCGACAAGAAACTAGGCGTAGGCGTAGCCCGTCGTAGACATCGACAGATGAGATACCACTAATAATCGAAAGACATAGGAGTGAAAATGACGTAGGGACAATACCCTGCGGGAAGCCGCTCCGCGTCTACATGAATTGTCCCTACCAAGAATTTCAGTCAACGCATAATTAATTTCTGGGGATGTCTAATCATTAGCGATCGCCTGTAACCCAAAGATGTTGCTTAATACACTTGAGGGACAAAAAACTGCTCATTGCGGGGGGCGCGAATATAATCCTCAGCCACAGGTCTAGACGGAAGGTCTAAGGGAGGAGGTGTCATATCTTCGTAAGGAACTTTGCTCAACAAATGATGAATGCAGTTGAGCCGCGCCCGTTTTTTATCATCTGCTTCAATTGTAAACCAGGGAGCTTCTGGAATATTTGTGTAAGCAAACATGGTATCTTTGGCTTTGGAATATTCTACCCAGCGATCGCGTGATTCCAAATCCATTGGGCTGAGTTTCCAGCGCCTTGCTGGATCGTGACTCCGAGAAAGAAAGCGTTTTTCTTGTTCTTCATCGCTGACTGAGAACCAGTACTTAATTAAAACAATGCCCGATCGCACCAGCATTCGTTCAAATTCTGGGCAAGATTGCATGAATTCTTGATATTCTGCTTCAGTACAAAAACCCATTACCTTTTCAACTCCGGCTCGGTTGTACCAACTGCGATCGAAGAGGACAATTTCGCCTGCTGTCGGCAGATGTTGCACATAGCGCTGAAAATACCACTGAGTTTTCTCGCGATCGGAGGGGGTTCCTAGAGCCACTACACGACAGCCACGAGGATTTAGTGGATCAGCAATGCGTTTAATTACTCCTCCTTTGCCGGCAGCATCGCGCCCTTCAAATATGACGACAACCCGATAGCCAGTGTGCTTAATCCAGTATTGCATTTTGACTAGCTCAATCTGGAGTTGTTCTAGTTCAGTTTCAAAAGTTTTTTTGGGAATTTTTTTGGCAAAAGCTTCAGTGCTACCATCAAAAATCCGTTTGGATTTTTTAGATTTTTTCTTGTCTTTGTCCTTTAGTAGGTTTTCTATTAAAGCAGGTTGAACTAGACCATTATTTTGCTGGTTTTCGACTTCATCAATTGACATCGCAGTGACTCCAAGCCATTGAATCGGCACAATTCGCCTTATCTACCAAGTATATATTTTAATTAATAGCTCTGAGTGTAAATATATATAAGTAACTCGGTGTAAATAATTGTCTCTAGGATAAGGCAACAGGCAACTTGTACTGAGCGGAGTCGAAGTATAGGTAGAAGGGTTTTAGCCTTGTTTACTTTTCTTCGCATAGTTTGCTTTTATTGTGCCGACTTACTTAAATGCTCTGATATATAGCGGTTATCGGTTGAGTCCAATACACTCATAAGGTCACGGCACTGCCGTGACCCTACAAGCGGCGATATAATTTTGTATTGCATCCAATTGAGAACCGCTATATAAGAACCAGTCTGAGACATCACCCTAACTCGCTAGACTACATGTGGGGTTGTCAAGTAATTAGAAATTATGCCTTATAGTCAGTTTACAAATATTAGTAAAGTTAAAGAGGCTTTCGGGTTAAAAACGCAGGAAGGCGGGAGATTCATTCCTGTCACTAAACCTATTGAAGCATCTGCTACACTAACGGCATATCTTGGAGAAAGTCTGTCAATAGCTTCTGCCGCAAGTGAAAAAGCGCGTTCTGAAGGAATTATTTACCCAGTATTATTAGAAGTCAGACGGATATTAAATCGGCAAATTAGCTTATTTTCTGGAGAAGATTTTACAGTTGATGAGACAGTTGGACTTAATGGAATGTGTGATTTCCTTTTGAGTCGATCGCCGGAAGTGCTAGAAATTGAAGCCCCTGCAATTGTCATTGTGGAAGCAAAAAAAGCTGATTTAAAAACTGGTTTTGGACAATGTATTGCAGAGATGGTTGCGGCACAGCGATTCAATGCTGCAAAAAATCATCCAGTTTCCGTAATATATGGTTCTATTAGTAGTGGTACGCAATGGCGATTTCTGAAGCTTGAGGAAAATACTGTCACTATCGATCTGATGGATTATCCCCTCCCACCTGTGGAAGAAATTCTCGCAATTTTAGTTTGGATGGTTCAAAGCGTTGGGGATATTTGAAATAGCTATGCGATGCTTAAGGTCATCACGATACTGCGATCGCTAACATCTTGAGGTAGTTCAGTTATGCGCTACCCAATTTATCAGAATTGCGATCGCACTTTCCTTCATCATCGATCACCCTAGTACAAGACGGCGGAAGTAAGCCGAGTATTATATGGGATAATTAAGTCAGTAGATGAAAAGCTTTGTTTGGTGACAAAGAATCAGGGTATGGCAAGATTAGCTCCAAAAGAATTAAGTTTGAGTGATAGTGAGCAGAATGAACTACAAGAGTTGATAAAGGGACATAAGACAGCACAGCAAATCGTCATCCGAGCCAAAATTATTCTTCTGGCATCATCAGGGAAAAATAACGGCGAAATTGCTCGAATATTAGAGATTAGTCTAGATATGACTCGTTTATGGCGAAAGCGATGGTTGGAGACAGAGGGAGCAAAATTATCAGCTTTTCAAAGATTACAAGATCAAGAGCGTACTGGCGCACCAGTAAAATTTAGCATGGAACAAGTAATAGAGTTGTTTGCGCTTGCCTGTTCGCCGCCAGAAGATTACGGTCGGACAATAAGTCACTGGACATCTAGAGAACTGACAGATGAAATTACAAAACAAGGGATTATCGAAAGTATATCTGTTCGCCATGTGGGAAGACTATTAGAAGAAGCTCAATTGAAGCCACACCAAAGTCGGTACTGGCTGACTCCCCCCCCTGGATGAAAAATTTGATGCAAAAGTTGAAGATATTACAGATTTGTATTTAAATGCGATTGACCGTCATCTAAAGGGGGAACGCACAATATCTATTGATGAGATGACAGGTATTCAAGCTACTGAGCGCATAGAAAAAGACTTACCAATGCGACCGGGCAAAGTTGAAAGAAGGGAATTTGAATATATTCGTCACGGTACGCAAACCTTGATAGCCAGTTTCGATGTTGCCACTGGTCAAATTATCAGACCAACTTGTGGAGATTCCAGAACAGAAGTTGATTTTATCTTTCATATTCATCAAACTATTGCCACTGACCCCAATGCGAAAAAATGGCATTTAATTATGGATTGCCTGAACACTCATCAATCGGAGTCCTTAGTTCGTTTTGTTGCACAAATTGAAGGTTTAAACATCAACCTTGGCATTAAGGGTAAAAGTGGCATCCTCAAATCAATGAAATCTCGTGCAGCTTTTTTAAGTGACCCCACACATCAAATCGTTTTCCATTACACACCACTACATTCTTCTTGGCTCAACCAAATTGAAATTTGGTTTAGTATTTTGGTACGGAAGTTACTAAGAAGAGCCAGTTTCCAGAGTCAGGATGATCTCAAAACTAGAATTCTTGCTTTTATTGACTACTTTAATCAAACAATGGCTAAACCTTTCAAGTGGACATATAAGGGTAAAGTTTTGGCTGTTTAATACTCGGTTTATTTCCGCCGTCCTGTACTAGTACAGGTCGGCAGAAATAAGAATACCATTGTAGTGCGAGCAGCGTTCGACTGAGCGCTCACGCCGTACTCCTCCGGGGAAGCAAGCTACGCGTAGCGTCCCGCAGGGAAGTCTTGTTCGCATATAAACGCGAGCAAGATGCTCGCACTACTTTAATTATCAAAACTGAAATATTCATAAAATGGTATGCTTGCGCCATGCGGTACTAGGCTTTTCTATCTTTTCCCAATCATCACCATCCGCACACCACCCGCAGGAGCAAGGGCAAACCCACGACGTTGCAATTTAACGGGTTTATCTTCTGCTAAAGCAAGTTGATATTTTGATAAAACCGTTGCCAGAACTAATTTTATTTCTAACTGAGCTAAGGCATATCCCAAACACCGCCGACTTCCACCACCAAAAGGCAGGTATTCTGAAGGGGAATACTGTCGCCCTAAAAAGCGTTCTGGTTTGAACTGTTCAGCATTAGGATACAAATCTTCCCGGTAATGCACGAGGTAAATACTCGGCATTAAGGTGGTTTCAGCATCAAACTCATATCCAGCAATCTTCGTGGATGATTTGGTGATGCGTGGGAACAGCCCGGGAATGACTGGATACATCCGTAGAGTTTCTTGAGAAACTGCTGTTAAGTAGGGAAGTTGAGCAATTTCCATTGGGTGGGGATTATCCCCTAAGCTGTCGAGTTCCTGCTGCAATTTTTCTAGGACATCTGGATGTTGGTAAATCTGATAGAAAGCCCAGGCGAGTGTTGTTGCAGTAGTTTCATGCCCAGCAAATAAAATTGTGAGCAGTTCATCTGTTAATTCTGCGTCGCTCATGGCTTGCCCATTTTCATCCCGTGCTGCCATCATCAGGCTGAGAACATCGGCACCCTTTTCATCGTTTTTTGTACTTTTTTCGGCAATTTCTGCTTGTAGCAGTCTGTGAATCTGGCCTTGTCTTTGTTTCATCTGGCCCCAAGGTGTCCAGCTTCCCCAATCTTTTTGTAAGAACTGAAAAAATAGCATACTAGAGCGCAAGGGAGAATCGGTCATATCGAGCCAAGCTGTCAGTAAGCGTTTAAGTTGTTGATAGCGTTCCCCTGCGCTTAAACCAAAGACGATTTGCAAAATCACTTCTAGGCTAACCTTCTGCATGGTTGAGCGAGCGATAAATGGTTGGCCGATTTGCCATTGACTTGTGATTTGATTTGTGATTAGGCAGATTTGTTGGGCATAAGTTTGTAGTCTTTCCCCATGAAAGGGTGGCATTAATAATTTTCGTTCTCGTCGATGGCGATCGCCATCCATTAACATGAGAGAATTTTGTCCAAGCAGCGGCTTTGCCAGCTCATTCCCTCGACCTATATCAAATTTAGAATCTTGGTTGAAAATTTCTTGAATGGCTTGCGGATTGCCAATGATTACATAAGATCCGACTCCACTCAGATGCATGGAAAAAATGTCTCCATGCTTTTGGCTATATTTATGCTGAAAAGCGATTGGATCGGCAATCCAATTTATGAGTTGCCACCAAGGAGGGCTGGTGATGCAATTTGGTAATTGATTTAACATAAGATTTCCCCTCTGTCCCTATAAATTAACTCTACATCAGGGGCTAGGCATTAGGGGCTAGAAATTAGAGCCTAGGGTGTACCTTGCAAGTCGGGAAGAAGAAATATAAGGTTTGATACTTTTATAAATTATGTCTTGATAAGGTAATAACTCTTGTGGTAGCTAATTTTTGAGATAATTCTCCATCACGTTGTGTGACCAAAAAAGGCAAAATAAGTAAAAAGAAATGTTGAATTTATCTTACTTTTTACTTGTTCAGGTTTAGTCTGGAAAAGCCACACCAGTCATGGGGTCACGGATATACAGCCCTAGTGTGAGACTACGCATTACTTCATCCCAAATGGGTGTTAGCTGTTCTGCTTGATCTGCCCAATAATCGAATGTAATCAAGCATTGAACATTAGACCCCAAACCAATGCAAGTCCGCGAAAAAGCTTCACGTGGCTCCGCTTGGGTGTCGATAAACTTAATCTCTGTCCACACAATCTTGGCGGTTTGGCGCTTAAGGGTAAAAATTTCGCCCTTCTCAATAACGTTACGACTGTCGTCTTCTATGACTTTTCTCATAGTGCGTTTTAGCGGGAACTGGCTCCAGTCGTTGGGTGGGAGTTGATTAAAAGATACTTCCAAGCAGCAATCATCGTCGGGCGGTTTTCTATCGAGGAATTTGAACGATTTTTCTTGTGGCTCAAAAACCCAATCCTGGGGAACATTGAAGCGAACAGCTCCCCGATTGGCGACAAAAATTTTGTAGCCTGATGGCGATTCCCAGCGATGGTCTGGCTTTAGTTCAAGTGTTTCTTTAATCCACTGGAGATTGCTTTTCTTACGCTTTGGCATAGTGTTGTTGCAGATTTGGTGTTTTGCGATCGCCTACGACCAAACCTAGGCGATCGCCCACTTTGTTAATCTTACCAAATTGCTAGATGTTGCCCATAAACAATTGTATATTTTGCAGATTGTGTATGAAATGCTTAGACGTAACCCGTCATCAAGGATGAAAAGAACCTAAACTTTTCACGATTCAAGTCTCGTTCTCTGTCTTAAAAAGTTTTGCGCTCCTGTAATCAGGACGCGCAAACTTTTCGCTTGTAGGCTAGGTTATTTTAGGTTTTAGATTTCACACTTCAGCCTACAGTTGCGCTTTCAAGCTAGTATCTGTTCCCTACTTGCCAAAAGCATCCTTGATGTTATCAACAGTGCGTTCAACAGCATTCTTTGTCTTGTCTACTGCTTTCTGTGTGCGAGCTGCGTCTTTGTCTGCTCTTTCCTGGATTCTAGCCGCATCTCTTTGTGCTTTGCGCCCAGCAAAACTACCATTATCTGTTGCTTCGTCTACTTTATTGGCATTGCTTTTTGCTGTCTGCTTCAGCTTATCTGCCGTATCTTGGATGAAATTCTTGGTTCGTCCAGCATCTTCACTGGCTTTGCCTTTAGCATCGTCGATATTGGCGGATGCAATTAAGTTTATAGCAGGATCAGCCATTGCTGAGGTGGTCGAGAAAAATGCACCCTGCCAAACGAAAGCGATCGCTAACAGACAAAATAGAGTTGTTGCCATCCAGCGTCCTACAATTGAAAGCCGGTTCACAAAATAATTAAGTTTCATAGAATACAATCTCCATGAGATTAAGCATCCTCATATTTACTTGATTTAACTCATCAGCCAAATCGTGCCCTAGATAGAGGTTTTTATGTCATCAGTTGTTAGAAAAACTCACTATTTTGATAGATTGAATGCACTGGTATCTTTATGCTCTAGTCTTCAGTAACAGGGGACGCTGATTGTGAGTTCTGCTGGGGCGATCGCCCGACGCCCAAGACTGTCGCTACAAATGAATGCGATCGCCCCAACTCATATTTCTAACTTTTGAAGAGATGCTATCTCCAACTTCTGGATGATACTAAGCGTTTTGCGAGTAAACACAAACAGGCTTTTGAGCAAATTTCGCATGTATCGCTTAATTAAGAGTTTTAGCGAATATTTATTAGTCACGCAGGATGAACCTTTTATTAAACTCTATAGCAAGCTAAAGCTTGATTGCTCAGTGAGGGGGAAACTGGAAATCATCTTTCCTACCCTTGATACCAATTCACGAAAACACTGATATAGACAGATTTCTCGTAGTAGCACGGCATTGCCGTGCCCTTACCAACGCATCTGTATTATTGTGAAATGGTATGACAACGAAAGATTTAGGGCTGGGTAGAAATATTTGATACATCAATCATAACTTTTCAAACATCCTCAATTTGATTTATTGAGTTCTCCAAATTTAACTTTCTTCAGGTAATTATATTTATTCTGTAACTCCCGGAAATTACCTTCAATCATTGGAAAAAGCTTGTCAGGGAATGGTTCATTTAAATCAACTGGATTAAATCTTTGTAGTTCTTGTACAGAGCGGATTGTTCTGTATACTGCAACATGCTTGATATATTTTAATAACTCATTTATCAAATCTTTGCTGTTATTTGCATTTTCTGCCAAGTGAATTTTTGACTCTATAATCTCAACAATTTCTTGATGATTTTTGAGTATGAATTCTTTTTCTATAGCATCACTTGCAGCTTCAGGTAAAACATTGTTTTCAGGGCTTAAAGACTTGATTCGCTTCCACATTACATTATCTTTCTCTAGCCGCAAGTATATAGGCCAGTAGAACTCAGAAATTTGTCTTTCTAAAAACTCAATCTCTGCATTATGTCGAGTTATAGCAATCTGATTTTCTAGCTCAGAGATTTGTTGCTTCTGCTGATTTTCTAGTTCGGCAATTAGTTGTCTTTGGTAATATTTTTCATTAGTTTCATTCTTAAATATCTCCAATCTTTTATTAAGCCAGTAGCCTGCTACCAAAACAATGCCACCAAGCAAAATTTTATCCAGAACTAATTCAATAATCTTTTCATAAAGAGCCATTTAACGATTCTCTCCCGTGTCCAATGTGGAACTACAAATCATAATTGTAACCAGGAGAACGAGCAAGCGACAGTACGTAATATTACAGTATTGCTAGTAATTTAATATTCCTAGGCTCTAAATCCCATAACCACGCCCAAACTTTCCACAGATATATCTTAGAGTTGAGTGTGTTGTCGCGCAGCACCAAGCACCTGACGCAACAAGCCATAGGCGCGCTTCTCTACGAGAGGCTACGCCAACGCACTTTTATTTAGTCACATTCTCCTCAGAACTCTCTAGTTTTTGTATTAGATAACCTATTGGCAAAGCTTCTATAGCATAACGTGCGAAAAAAATCCGCTCTTTCTCAGAGAATTTTAATTCACTAGAGAGAGCGCGGAGAATTTCAGCACCAGCAATCAGATTATCTATTGAAAAAGTCTCTGTTTTTATCTTCTCTATATCTTTTTGAACTTTCTCTTTTTCTTCAGTCTTACACTTGCCTAAATCTGGTGCAAACAAAGTCTTTTGATCTCGCGTGGCATTATAATAAAATGTATTAATATCTTCTGGGTAAATTCTCACGAATCGAGCCACCCTTTCATCTCTGATATTTGCTACTGTCTGTTCTTGTTCGCAAGGACGTATCAAAGTAGATAATGCCCATGAGATACCACCTGCTAGATAAACTCTTTGCAAATTTTGCGCTCCGGGTTTTCGCTGCACTATATCTCTAATTTGCGGAATTAGTATCTGACGTTTTGTATTTTCTGCTGCTTTAATAAAGTCCGTATTCCCCTGGCTATTGCTGATCTCTTTAGTAAAGGTTTTTGTACCAAAAGGAACTGAAAATGTGACATTTTCACCTTTCTTGGTGCTTTTCTGATACCCTCCTTTAGTGTTGCCAGATCCAATATCAATCATGACAACTTGCCTACGCCTCCAATCTGGAACAACACCACTAAATACAAAGTTAGCTTCTTCTTCAGCAGAAATAAACTCCATGACTCTTCCTGTTTCTTGCTGAACTTCCTTTGCCAGAGCATTCTTATGAGGAGCTTTTGATGCAACTCCACTACTACCGTAAATAACTATTTGCTCACAAGGTATCCCAAACCGTTGTTGGATTTCAGTGAACATACCTTTGACAGCATCAACAGCTTCTTTTTGAGCTTTAGGATCAACAGCATTTGCGTTCCTTTCTTCAATCGCTTCTTCTCGAGCAATAAATTTAAATCCGTGTTCATTGACGGTTGGCAATTCCTGGATTACTTCTGCTTTTATACCTGTGCTTCCCACTTCAATAACACCATACAAATTACCTGACTTCTTCACCAGGGTACTTGCGCTACATTGTGGAGGTTTAGCCGATGCTGTTACTAGACTTGTTTTTCTATTTATAAGACTTATAAGACTAAAAATCGCTCCTCCAGACAGAGTAAGAAATACTAAACCGCCTAAAACAATTGGCCATGTAAGAGCCTTGCTTTTTTTAAACATCGTTTTTGCTACTTCCTCAGCAGCATTAACATTAGAGCTATGCGTTGGTTTGAAAACTGTCAATTGTTGTAAAATTTCATTTGCATTAGCAGGACGTTGTTCTATCAAAGGTGCAATTAGCCAATCAATCATCGCGAGAAATTCAGGCGAGATCGAATTAACAAACTGATGCCATTCTAATTTATTATTAGTATAATGAAGCTCTCTCTGATCTTTTCCTGTTAGTAAATAGACGAATGCAAGTCCCAGAGAAAAGAAATCAGATTGAGGTAAAAATTTGCCTTGCTTTTGTTCTTCTGCTGTATAGTTAGGGGAATATATATGAGTACTTCCTTCTGTAGGAGCTTGGATTTGGTAAAACTGTCCTACTCCTCCAAAGCCAACTACAGACAGTTGTCCGTTAGGTTTAAGAATAATGTTTGATGGATTAATATCTTTGTGGATAATTCCTTGGTTGTGAATTTCTTTAAGAATATGAAGTAACTGTTCTAGCCATATAACAGCAGATTGTTGCTCAATTGGTCTACCTAATTGTTTTATATACTCTTCTAAGTTTGTCCCTAAAATTTTTTCCATGACTACGCAATGCAGAGATGTCTGACCATTTCTTGTAGTATATTGAAAACAGTCTTCAATTTTAGGGATTCCCAGATGATTTGACTTGCTTAAAACTTGGAAATCTCGCTCAAATAACTCTATCGTTTTTTGTTTAAAATCTTCTCTTAGTTCCCATTCTTTAAGCACCTTCAAAATTTTAGGGAAACCTTGATGTAGTATTTCGTAAGTCTCGGTGCAGGTTCCCTGGTTATTCAACAACCGAATGACTTGGTAGCGCCCTTGAAGTAGTAATTCTGAACCACAATTCTGGCAAAATAAAATGCCATTAGGATTGGCAAGCCTACAGTCTGGATTAATGCAAAGAGTCATAACTTTTTATACTAAAAGTTTTTATAAAGCAAGGTCTCTATATGCCGACTTACTTATCCTGATATTGATCGTTTGAGATCAAATTTATATCTCATCTAGTGAATATTATTTTTACAGGTTGTGAATTGTTTTACCTAAAGTATGTATATCTATTATTTTGTCTCTAAATAGAAATATACCGTGTTTACACGTAAGAAATATAAATTTTATATGAAGTAAGAAACAACCATAATAAACAATTGGTAAATACTGTCTAAGTAGAGGTGTTAATACTTTTTAATTACTCTCGCTAGATAAAAATCTCAAAGCTCCATACTCAAGATTTATTGATTCGCATCTATCCCGATAAAGGCGATGTCTACCACAAATGCACCTACGCTCCAACTCTCCGAAGCTATTTTAGAGCAGGATGCGATCGCCCCAACTGAATTTCTAACTTTTGCAGAGATGGCTTATTTGTTCGCTGACACACCCGTCTAGAAATGAATTTCCGGGCTGATAGGCAAAGTTTACTCAAGTAAACTGGGGATTAAGTGAGAATTTTGGCATTGCATAATAGAGAGATGAATTGAGGTCATCTACTGTGCAATTTCCATACTGCGGCTCTACGGAAATCCGAAAGAACGGGAAACGTAAAGGTAAACAAAATCACATTTGTACTCATTGCGATCGCCAATTTATTGATGTATGCGATCCGCCAAAAGGATATTCAGAAAAACTGAAACAAGAATGCTTAAAAATGTACATCAACGGCATGGGTTTTCGTGGTATTGAACGAGTTAAAGGCGTACATCGCCGTTCTGGTAGGGTGTGCCGTCGCCAAGCGCTGCACCACGTCAATAGGTAGGAAAGAGGGTTTTAGCTTTGTTTACTTTTCTTCACATAGTTTGGTTTTATTGTGCCGACTTACTTAATTTCATAGAGAAGTTGCTAAATTGATCACAATTGCTGAATCAAAATCGGCGAGGATTTGTGGCGTTGGGGTGCTGTCGCATCTTCTACGGTGACAGCAACAGCTTTAACTATTCCCTGCTGACGAAATACTGGAGGTACGGGAATTTGCCTTGATAAGTTACCGTCTGCATCTACGGTAAATACTTGGGTCAAAATAGCGTTTTTGGTATCAGTGGTAAAAGGGGCATTGGGCGCCAACACTGTCCACAGTACATAAACCTTGCCTGGTGACAACGGTGGTAAGTCTTTTACTGTTAAGGTTGCTTCTAGTTTCTGGGGGTTCACTTTCACTTTGACTGAGGCGGGGGTGTTAACGGCGATGGGTTGGAGTACTAAAGTCAATGGCTGTATCTGAGCTATCTCTGCACGGCTTGTTTGCAAAGCCCGCCACAACAGGTAGTTGCTAATACTTAAACCTAAAATCAGCATCGCCGCCACTACTCCTAATCCTTTAGGCCAGTTTCGCCGCCAGGCTAATAGTTTGTGGGTGTATTCCTCCCTAGCAGGCTGATAGGCAGCTAAGATGGCTTCCTTTAAAGCAGGCGGTGGATTAATTTCTGGTGTATTATGAGTGCTTTCCAACACCTGTTGTAACTGAGTAATTTCGGAAGCGATCGCTGGGTCACTAGCTATCAGTTGCTCAATTTGGCGGGCTTCTGTGGGACTAATATCCCCAAGCACATACCCTGCAAGTAGCTCTTGTAAATCTTCTGGCGGTATAGATCCTCTCATAGTGATCAATCTCCGTCCATTTGTAATATCTGGCGCAATTTTAGGAGTCCACGGCGCGCTCTAGCTTTTACCGTCCCCAAGGGAATCTCTAATAACTCGGCAATTTTGGCTTGAGTGAACCCTTCCAAGTAAGCCATTTGTAAAATTTGCCTCTGACTTGACGATAGTTCTGCTAAAGCTACCTGTACTTGCTGCGATCGCTCGTTAGCAAAGGCATAATCAAAGGGGGAATTAGTGGTTTTTTCTTCACTGACATTGATTTGGGAGCGCTCAATCAGGCTTTGGGCAGTTTTGCGCGATCGCATTCGATCAATTGCCCGCGATCGTGTCAAAATTGCCAGATAGGTTCTCAAAGATCCCCTACTCGGATCATATCCAGCTTTCTTTGCCAAGGTCAAAAAAATATCCTGGGTCAGATCCTCAGCTTCTTGGCGATTGCCCAAAACCTTCAAAGCTAAACCATAAACCAAAGAGGCATGACGGTCATAAAGACAACCTAAAGCGTCCACCTGTCCATTTCGCAACGCTAACCACAGGTTTGTATCAGATAGAGTTTGACTTTCAACCTGGCTCGGTCGCTCAAAGTCCATAACACAGGAGACTAAACGGTTGTTGATTGCCCATGCCCTAGTTGAGAATACCATAATCTGTTAGCTCAAAAGCAAGGTGGCAGGATACATCCTGCCATCTCCTCTAGCTCATCTAATAAGTCAACAAAATACCGCGCAGTTCTCCACCCCGATTTTTTGTAGTGTGTAAGTCTACATAAAGCTGACCTTGATCGAGAGCTTGCAATTGTTCAGGGGTGAGAGTGTAGTCTCCAGCAGCACTTCCCCCGTCACCTGATGTATTTAATGTCACATTTAGCGCATACTGAAACGGTCCATTCGCATTGGATGCGCCTTTGTGAATATGGAAAGCAGAGGTAATGTTAGGATTAGGGGGATTCACTGGATCGGTTGCATAGTCACGTAGGGCGCTACTCAACTGCCTAAAACTGGCGCGTACCACCAATCGATTACCAGATAAAGAAGCACCAACAGTTCCACGAGCATCTGTAGTGGGAGAACTGGGTACGACATTTTTGGGACTCAAAGCTGCAATATAGGTCTTGAAAGTACTGCTAGGTAAACCTTGAGCTAACAATACTGACGTAGCTGATTGGAGATTGTTATCCAAATCCTTGAGTGGTAAAATCTGGGATTGATTAGATTGGTTACTCCCAATCAAGTGGGTGGAAACAGAAGTTACTAACTTGCTTAAAGCCGGAGTAGAAATACTGACAACTAATAAACAAGCAATAGCGCCTAGCAAAGCGTTGCGGAAAATTTTATTCACTGAATTCATAGGGGTTTCCTTGTTGAAATTAGCGACAATGTGCAGTCAACTGCGCTTGAGAAAGCGCAGACAGACAGAGTTAATTACAATACAAGCTAATTACGGTAGAGAAGATATTTTGGATGCACTCACTCGAAAAGCTAGGATCTGTTGTCGCGCAGCGCACCGCATTAACTTTAACTCCGCTTATAAACCAACTCCATCTTCAACTTCTCAATTTCCATCCTCAACCTCTCATTTTCCATCCTCAACTTCGCATTCTCCTCCCTAATCAACTCAACTTCATTCCTCTTACTCAAAGCCTGATTAATCGCCAACTTCCGCATATCTAGCGAGAACCAACGCTGATAAGTTTGCGTATGCACTTGCACACTATGCCCTAAATTATCCGCTGCAGCTTTAATTGGTATCCCTAAAATATGCGCTCGAATTGCCCAAGCATGACGTAAATCATAGGGTTTAAAATCTAATCCAATTTTCCGGAACCACCAACTAACTCGTTGTGTTAAGGCTGTGATTTCTGCATGATTAGTATTATCTTTTTTACTAATTGTTGTTGCCAACATCTCTAAATATTTGGGATTTCTTAAATCAAAATCATCAATCCATTGTTTATATAAAGGTAATGCTTGCCTTTCCCCAGTCTTACAATCTTTATGAACTTTCCATGTCAAATCTGCATTCTCTTGGCTTAACCACCAATCAATATCAGGGTCAATAAACAATTCCCGTGGTCGTAAACCAAAAACTGCTAACATTCCATAAGTCCAGCGCCAAAGCTGCCAGCTATCTTGAACATTTTGATTAACTTGATGACCTCGATTATTCAGATAATCTTCAAACTTGATAATTCCCTCAGATATCTCCATATCTGTAGGTATATTTCGGGAATTATTTTCAGGCATTTTAGAATATTTAGATAAATCGATTTCAATTTTGAATGTTAGACAAAATGCAGATATAGCTCTGACTGCGTTATATCTAGCCCATTCCTTGTCGATTTTTTCAATTAAGCTGATGAGATTTTCTGGTGTTGCCAAATCTTGAGGATTAGTAAATCGCTTGGTGCGAGAAAAATAATAAAAGAAAGTATGCTCGCTTTTGGTAGTGCGTTGATGAGTTTTAAAATACTCCTCTTCAAATTTAGCTAATAACTCTCCGATAGTTTTAAATTCTTTTTTAAGTGCCTCATTACCTAAATATTTCTCATTCCATTCAAAAGTATGCCGGGCGATTAACTTTCCTAATTCGTAGGCTTCCTCTTCCGCCGTTTTGAGTCCATCTAAATTAGCGGGGATATTCAAACTGAGATTGTATTGCTTTCTCCCAGTGCCATTTGTATTTTTGTCTCCCGGTTTAATTGGTAAAGTTGCACGTAATTGCAGACTTCCATTGGATTCTCTAATTGTCACCTTTGCCTTTGCAGACTTCAAACGCAGATTTACCTGCTCTAATTCCTGTAGTAACTTGCTTCTCATTATGCTCTGTTTGTTGCTGCGATCGCACAGATGAACAAAAATACCGGGCGATTTGTCATCGCTAAGGTAGTGACATCTAGATGATGCTGAAGCGGAAACCCTGGTGAAGCATCTTGCTGAGGAGGAATTAAAAATGCAAAATGCAATACTCAAAAAGTGGTTCTTTCATTTTGAATTTTGAATTGAAGCGATGTTATATTGTTAGCCTATATTTAGCCTAAAAATAAATGTGTTCTCTACAAACAGTGTTTATCGCTGACATTGATTGCTGTGAACATTAGGCTATTTAAAACTATCGAACCATCAAAAGAATTACTCCGGTCCTTATCACGGTTATGACGGCTTTGCTATCTTTGCTCGTGATATGGATTTGGCACTCAATAGCCCAACCTGGTCATTAATCGGCGCTCCTTGGAACAAAAAGGCTCAAGCTAAGGCTAAAGCCAAAGCTGCCGTTTAAAGATATGAAAGTAGGGGCAGGGTTCCCCTGCCCGTGGTTCCTCTACCCATAAAGCTGGATAAATCCAGAGGGAGTTGGGAATTCAAAATTCAAAATTCAAAATTCAAAGTTTTGGATTTTGCATCTTGAGTTTTGAGCTATATTCCCCACTCTCCCCCAAAATCAGAAAGCAGAGAGACCCCGCCCCTACGAAAATCTTAAGGTGATTTCTGAGAAAGAAAATACCTGTGTTGGCGAGTTTCGACTCCGCTCAACTCTCGATCTCTGAGTTGGTTGAGCGCAGTCGAAACCAACGGCGGCGGTATATTTATTCCTGTAAATCACCTAATTCCTGAACCGTAACTAATACAGCCTGCTTGGAGATCAGAAATGCCTCAGAATCCAGAAAAAATTCAAGACCACGTCGAACTATTCCACCAACCGGAATACCAACAATTATTTGAGAACAAAAAGCAGTTTGAAAACGGTCACGACCCCGAAGAAGTAAAACGGGTTGCAGAATGGACCAAGGGTTGGGATTATCGTGAAAAGAACTTCGCTCGTGAAGCCTTGACTGTTAACCCTGCTAAAGGTTGTCAACCTTTGGGTGCAATCTTCGCTGCTGTAGGGTTTGAAGGTACTCTACCTTTCGTGCAAGGTTCTCAAGGTTGTGTGGCTTACTTCCGTACCCACTTAACCCGCCACTACAAAGAACCATTTTCTGGTGTATCTTCTTCCATGACTGAAGATGCAGCGGTGTTTGGTGGACTGCAAAACATGATTGACGGCTTGGCGAACTCCTACCAACTCTACAAGCCTAAGATGATTGCTGTCTGCACCACCTGTATGGCAGAGGTAATTGGTGATGACTTGCAAGCTTTCATCAACAACGCCAAGAATGCAGGTTCAGTTCCTCAAGATTTCCCCGTACCTTACGCTCACACCCCTAGCTTTGTTGGTTCCCACATCACTGGTTATGACAACATGATGAAGGGAATTCTTTCTAACCTGACAGCAGGTAAGAAGAAAGCCACCAGCAACGGTAAAATCAACTTTATTCCTGGTTTTGACACATACGTAGGCAACAACCGGGAAATCAAACGGATTGCTTCTTTGTTTGGCTTTGACTACACAATTCTAGCCGACAACAGCGACTACCTGGATTCACCCAACACAGGTGAATTCGATATGTATCCAGGTGGTACAAAGCTGGAAGATGCAGCAGATTCAATTAATGCGAAAGCTACAATTGCTCTGCAAGCACACTCTACACCCAAAACCCGCGAATACATCGAAAAAGAGTGGAAGCAACCAACCTCAGTTTCCCGTCCTTGGGGTATCAAGGGTACTGATGAGTTCCTACTTAAACTCAGCGAACTAAGTGGTATCCCCATTCCCGAAGAATTGGAAATCGAACGCGGACGTGCAGTTGATGCCATGACTGACTCCCACTCATGGATTCACGGCAAGCGCTTCGCTATCTACGGTGAACCAGATTTAGTATATAGCGTAGTTGGCTTTATGCTAGAAATGGGTGCTGAACCTGTGCATATCTTGGTTCACAACTCCAACGAAGTATTTGAAGCAGAAATCAAAGAATTGCTCGCTTCTAGCCCCTTTGGTCAGAATGCAACTGTTTGGCCTGGTAAAGACTTGTGGCACATGCGTTCTCTGCTGTTCACCGAACCTGTAGACTTGCTCATTGGTAACACCTACGGTAAGTACCTGTGGCGTGACACCAAGATTCCCCTCGTGAGAATCGGTTATCCCATCATGGATCGTCACCACCTACACCGCTACAGCACCATCGGTTATCAAGGTGTGATCAACTTGCTCAACTGGATTGTAAATACAATCTTTGAAGAAATCGATCGCAACACCAATATTCCTTCCAAGACTGACATTTCCTACGACTTGATTCGTTAGAAATTGTCGCCCCGTCAGAGTGCTGAGTCATGAGTAAATTATACTCAGCACTACTAAATCACGCCGTGCCCAGAAAGTAAAAAGTAAAAAGTAAAAGCAAATCTTTTCACTTTTTACTTTTCACTTTTTCCTTTTAGTTGAGATATCTCCAATGGCAAGTTTCACCCATAATCACTCTCACCCTAACTACCATCCACCTAACTATAAAAAATCTCGTTTCGGGGAGATTCTCAATCCTTTGCGCCGTTTGGTGGATAGAATTCAAGTTAAAAATTATCATTTCGCTCATCTAATTTGCCGAACTATTCCTTGCTGTTGCCCGTTTGAGCGGAATGTTAGATTATTCGGTCGGACTTTCCATGTCCCGGCGTTGTGCAAATTGAATCCTTTGTATGACGAATTTGTGGGATTACGTTTTCGGGCGTTATCTTACCTATCTGATGAATGTGCCGAAGATGTCACCAAATACATTTGTTAGTTATTAGTTATTAGTTATTGGTCAAGAGTCAAAAGTCAAAAGTCAAGGGTCATAAAACAAATAACAAATGACAACTGACAAATGACAATTCACAGTAAGAGAAGAGAGATGAAAATCACCCAAGGCAAAATCAACGAACTGCTGAGTGAGCCAGGATGCGAACATAATCAGCACAAACAGTCAGAAAAGAAGAATAAGTCTTGCGCGCAACAAGCACAACCAGGAGCCGCGCAAGGAGGTTGTGCTTTTGATGGTGCAATGATTGCCCTTGTGCCGATTACTGATGCGGCTCATTTAGTCCACGGGCCGATCGCCTGCGCTGGTAATTCTTGGGGTAGTCGTGGTAGTCTCTCTTCTGGCCCATTGCTCTACAAAACGGGCTTTACGACTGATTTGGGCGAAAATGATGTGATATTTGGTGGCGAGAAAAAGCTGTATAAGGCAATTCTCGAAGTCCAAGAGCGCTACAAACCGGCGGCAGTATTTGTCTATGCTACTTGCGTTACAGCCCTGATTGGTGATGATATTGATGCTGTTTGCAAAGTTGCTGCCGAAAAAACTGGCACGCCTGTAATTCCGGTGATTGCGCCAGGATTCATTGGCAGCAAAAATCTGGGAAACCGTTTTGGTGGTGAAGCTCTACTCGAATATGTAGTAGGCACAGCAGAACCAGAATACACTACACCTTACGATATAAACTTAATTGGTGAGTACAACATTGCTGGTGAAATGTGGGGAGTTACACCGCTGTTGGAAAAATTAGGCATTCGTGTCTTATCTAAAATTACAGGCGATGCTCGTTACGCAGAAATAACTTATGCCCACCGTGCCAAGCTGAACGTGATGATTTGCTCACGCGCACTGCTAAACATGGCGAGAAAGATGGAGGAGCGTTACGGCATTCCTTATATTGAAGAGTCTTTCTATGGCATTGATGATATGAATCGCTGTCTGCGGCATATTGCGGCTAAGTTAGGTGACGCTGACTTGCAAGCACGCACAGAAAAGCTGATTGCCGAAGAGATGGCGAATCTGGATATAGCACTAGCTCCCTATCGTGCGCGTCTCAAAGGTAAGCGGGTTGTGCTGTATACCGGTGGTGTCAAAAGTTGGTCGATTATTTCGGCGGCTAAAGACTTGGGTATTGAAGTCGTTGCTACTAGTACGCGCAAAAGTACAGAAGAGGATAAAGCGAAGATTAAAAAGTTGCTCGGTAATGATGGCATGATGCTAGAAAAAGGTAATGCTAAAGAACTGCTGCAACTGGTTAAAGATACTAACGCTGATATGTTGATTGCTGGTGGACGCAATCAATATACTGCCCTGAAAGCGCGGATTCCTTTCTTGGATATTAACCAAGAACGCCACCATCCCTATGCAGGTTATGTGGGGATGGTTGAGATGGCACGGGAACTGTATGAAGCTCTCTACAGCCCCATTTGGGAGCAAATACGCAAGCCTGCGCCTTGGGATGAGGAGGTAATTTAATGGCGATCGTGACTGTTCCGAATAAATCACTAACAGTTAATCCCCTGAAGCAAAGCCAAGCTTTGGGTGCATCTCTAGCCTTTTTGGGTTTGAAGGGGACTATACCTTTGTTCCACGGTTCCCAAGGCTGTACTGCTTTTGCCAAAGTTGTTTTGGTGCGGCATTTTCGGGAAGCGATTCCCCTAGCAACTACAGCCATGACAGAAGTCACTACTATCTTAGGTGGTGAGGATAATGTGGAACAAGCAATTCTCACTTTGGTGGAGAAGTCCCAGCCGGAAATTATTGGTTTATGTAGCACCGGCTTGACGGAAACCAGGGGAGATGACATCGAGGGCTTTCTCAAGGAAATTCGCGAACGACATCCAGAACTAGATAAACTGGCGATCGTTTTTGCCCCTACTCCCGATTTTAAAGGTGCTTTGCAAGATGGCTTTGCGGCGGCTGTGGAGAGCATTGTTAAAGAAATTCCCCGTTTTTGTGCAACGAAAGTTGAGCAAGTGACGATTTTGGCTGGTTCGGCTTTCACTCCAGGGGATGTTCAAGAAATCAAGGAGATGGTGACTGCTTTCGGTTTGGTGCCTATCTTTGTACCTGACTTGGGCGCTTCATTAGATGGTCACTTGGAAGATTCCTATAGTGCCATCACAGGTAGTGGTACAACCCTGGCACAACTGAAAGACATCGGCGGTTCTGCTTTTACGATCGCCCTCGGTGAGAGTATGCGGGGTGCAGCCCAGATCTTGCAAGAGCGCTTTAACATTCCCTATGAGGTGTTTGGTGAACTGACAGGATTAGAACCTGTAGATGAGTTCCTGCAAGCATTAGCAATTCTCAGCGGTAAAAGTGTTCCGGAAAAATACCGCCGCCAACGCCGTCAGTTGCAAGATGCGATGTTAGACACACACTTTTATTTTGGTGCGAAGCGAGTATCTCTAGCTTTAGAACCAGATTTGTTGTGGACAACAGTCCATTTCCTGCAATCGATGGGAGCGCAAATTCACGCCGCAGTGACGACGACGCGATCGCCTCTTTTAGAGAAACTCCCAGTCAAAAGCGTCACTATCGGTGATTTAGAAGACTTTGCAGAACTGGCGGCTGGTTCAGATTTGTTGATTGGTAACTCTAACGTGAGTGCGATCGCTAAACGTCTATCTATTCCTCTCTATCGTTTGGGAATACCTATTTATGACCGTTTAGGTAATGGTCAGTTTACCAAAGTTGGCTACCGAGGCACGATGGAGCTTTTGTTTGGCATTGGGAACCTGTTTCTAGAAGCAGAGGAAGAGAGAGTTAAAAACTTCCACGGTGATTGGTAATCAAGAATGTCATTTGTCAATGGTCATTAGTCATTAGTTATTAACAAATGACCATTGACAAAGAACAAATGACAGAGGACAAATGACAAAGGACAAATCAGAATGAAAATTGCCTTTACGACAAGCGATAGAGTTCATGTTAATGCTCACTTTGGTTGGGCTAGAGAAATTGATGTTTATGAAGTCTCAGATAAAGGATATGAATTCCTAGAGACTCTTAAATTTGAAGGCGACCTCAAGGAAGATGGCAACGAAGATAAAATCACACCAAAACTTGATGCCATAGTTGACTGCACAATCGTTTATGTTGTCGCCATTGGTGGTAGCGCTGCTGCACGGTTAATTAAGAAAGGTGTCACCCCAGTCAAGGCGCGTTCCGAAGAAGAAAAAATTGCTGAATTGCTGACTAAATTAGTCCAAACCCTAAAGGGAAATCCTCCTCCTTGGTTGCGTAAAGCATTACAGCAAAAAAGCACAAATTTTGCAGATGAAGTTGAAAATGAAGCAGCCGTATGACCACAGATAATAATGTGAATAGTACTAGCAGTAGCACAGTTATCACCTCACCTTTCCTGAAGGCAATAGTGCTACAAATCCGGGGACAAGATACTTATGGAGTTTACCGGAATTGGTCGGATGAATTGATTCTTAAGCCCTATGTTGTTAGCAAACAAAAGAAGCGGGAAATTTCTATCGAGGGCGAAGTTGATCCGATAACACAGGCACGGATTATGGGCTTTTATCGCGCTGTCGCTGCCCGGATAGAACAGGAAACAGGTTTGATATCCCAAGTCGTTGTTGATTTAAGTCACGAAGGATTTGGCTGGGCGCTGGTCTTTTCTGGTCGTCTTTTGCTAACTGTTAAAACCTTGCGAGATGCTCATCGCTTTGGCTTCGACTCCCTAGAAAAATTGGCAGAAGAAGGAGAAGGTTTCGTACAAAAAGGGATTGATTTGGCGAAGCGCTTTCCCGAAGTAGGCAACCTATAGTTAGTCAGTTAACAGTTAACAGTGAACAGTTAACTGACTGATAACTGTTCACTGACAAAGGACAAATGGGCAATGACTATTGAAGAAATACAAGGTAAAATCAGGCGTCTTAATAGTAAAGCAGGTCAAATGAAAATGGATCTGCATGATTTGGCAGAAGGACTACCAACAGATTTCGAGCAACTTATGGATGTTGCAGCTGCTACTTATGAAATTTATCGTCAGTTAGACGAACTTAAGCAACAGCTAAAAACCTTGGAGAAAGCTAAATGACTAGGACTATTGAAGAATTCAAACAGCTCGTAGATGCAGAAGAATTTTTGAATTTTTTCAACCTGCCCTACGACCAAGAAGTTGTAAATGTAAATCGTCTACATATTTTGAAGAAATTTTCCCAATACATCAGGGAAATAGATGATAGTTCTGCCGATATAAATTCCGCAGATTTACTCAATAAATACGCTGAAGCTATGCAAAAAGCTTATCAGGTATTTCTTGAATCTACACCCCAGGAACAAAAGTTGTTCAAGGTGTTTAATGACAAGCAGAAAAATGTAGTCAAGCTGACAGAAATCACTTCTGATTAGGAGGTAAAAAGTGGTAAACCTGACGCCTACCGAATTAGAACGCTATCGTCGCCAAATGATGCTTCCTAATTTCGGTGAAGTAGCACAAAAGCGCCTGAAGTCAGCGACAGTTTTGGTTACAGGTGTGGGGGGATTAGGCGGTACGGCGGCGCTTTACCTAGCAGTAGCAGGCGTTGGGCGGCTGATCCTAGTCCGGGGTGGCGATTTGCGCCGGGATGATATGAATCGCCAGATTCTGATGACAGATGACTGGGTAGGTCAACCAAGGGTATTCAAAGCTAAAGAAACTCTGGAAGCTATCAATCCCGATGTCCAAGTGGAAGCAATTCATGATTACATCACCCCGGAAAACGTAGACGAGTTAGTGCAGTCCGCTGATATGGCTCTTGATTGCGCCCACAATTTTACGGAGCGCAATTTGTTAAACGCCGCTTGCGTGCGTTGGCGTAAGCCAATGGTGGAAGCCGCAATGGACGGGATGGAGGCTTATCTAACAACGATTATTCCTGGTGTGACTCCTTGTTTGTCTTGTCTATTCCCTGAGAAACCTGATTGGGATCGGCGTGGCTTTTCGGTTCTGGGTGCTGTATCTGGAACGCTAGCTTGTTTAACAGCGCTGGAAGCAATCAAGTTAATCACTGGATTTAGTCAACCGCTATTGTCGCAACTGTTGACAATTGACCTCAACCGGATGGAATTTGCCAAGCGCCGTTCGCAGCGCGATCGCTCTTGTCCAGTTTGCGGTAACAGTGCGCCTTGGAGATATGCACAAGCTAATTCCCTCGAACCCACCAGCAATTGCACAACGTAGTCAGTTAACAGTGAACAGTTAACAGTAATTAGTGTTCCAAGAACCTATTTGTTAACTGGTAACTGATAACTGATAACTGATAACTGATAACCGCTACAAATCAGGAGAATTGATGACTGTTACTTTGACCCAAAAAGCAGAATTTCGTCTGCGGACATTTATATTAGGTTCTGCTACCGACGATAACGGTGCAACTAAAGGTGTCCGCCTCTCCGTCAAGGATGGTGGTTGCAATGGTTATGAGTATGGAATTGAAATTACCAGCAAACCACAACCAGATGATTTAGTCATCCAAGAAGGTAAAGTACTGCTTTACGTTGATGCCAAAAGTGCGCCGTTATTAGCAGGAGTTGTGGTTGATTTTGTTGATGGGGTGCTTGAAAGTGGCTTTAAATTTACCAACCCCAATGCAACAGATACTTGCGGTTGTGGCAAGTCTTTCAAAGCAGGTGACTGCACGCCTACAGGTGTACCTTGCAGCTAATATTCTTTAAAACTTGGAAAGACATTTGCACAGAAGTTTTTCACAGTTTTGTTAGCAGTAAAGACACCGTTAGGGCTTCTCATCAAAGGCGGCAGGAAACCCACTCCAACAAGAGGTATGGGAGGGATAGCCGCCCCGCTACTGTTAACTGTTGACTGATGACTGTTAACCGTCAACCGTCAACCGTCAACGTGAAATTCCATCCCCTTTTAGGGGTGGGATGAGCTTAAAAACTCTCTCTGAACAGCTTCTCGAAGAGTTGCATCAGGAGACTAAAAACTTTCTTCGAGAATTAAACCTAATTGTAGAACTTTTGAGGAGAATCGGAAAATGGCTACCTACCAAGTTAGATTAATCAACAAAAAGGAAGAACTCGACACCACAATTGAAGTGGATGAAGAAACCACCATTTTAGAAGCAGCAGGAGAACAAGGTATTGATTTACCTTTCTCTTGTCACTCAGGTTCTTGCTCTAGTTGTGTTGGCAAGGTAGTTGAAGGTGAAGTAGATCAATCTGACCAAATCTTCTTGGATGATGAGCAGATGGCTAAAGGCTTTGCTTTACTTTGTGTTACTTACCCACGTTCTAATTGCACGATTAAGACACATCAAGAACCATATCTTGTTTAACTGTTAACTAATTTAAAGCAAAGTCGTAGTTTCAACTACTAGGATGAAGGCTAAAATTCTTCATCCTAGCCTAAACAAACTGTCTGATCAGCATCTACACTTCCTTGATATTGCTAATGTTTAAACCCTTTAGTGTTACTGGTTGCTCATTAGAATTACTCGATGTAGGAGAACGAGGTATCGTTACCTACTGTGAAACTCAGGATGCAACAATCCACAAAAAACTAATAGCGATGGGTGTGACTCCAGGAATTACTATTGCTTTAGAACAGCGATTTCCCTCTTTAAATATCAAAGTTGGCAATATACCTATGATTATAGACCGGGAAACAGCCCGGACAATTTATGTCCGAATTATTAATAGTTGATTATAAAAACCACAGATCCCCGACTTCTTGTAGACACCGGTAGAGTGGCTTCCCGCAGGGTAGAAGTCGGGGATCTGGCTTCATAGTTATAAGCGACTTGTCATAAAAAACAAGTCGCCTTTTTTCTAGTCAATAGCAACTATCACATCTGAAGATTTAATCACAGCATAAGCTACTTTCCCTTCAGCAAGTTCAAGATTTTCTACTGAGGTTTTTGTAATAATTGCCGTGACGTTGATTCCAGGAGCAATTTCTAAGGTTACTTCTGTGTTAATAGCTCCGGGGATAATTTTTTTGACTGTAGCCTTGAGAGCATTACGAGCGCTAATTTTCATACCCTAATTTTTGGTTCACTAATTTAAACCAATCAATCGTAGCAACGCTATAGGATGAGCGTCAAATAAAGTTGGGTAGAAAATTTAACTGTGAATTTACGGAGAATATTCGATAGAATTAGACTCCAAAGGATCTATTGAGTGCAAAAAATATCAATCAACAGCAACTATCACATCCGATGCTTTAATGACAGCATAAGCCTGCTTACCTTCTACAAGTCCCAGTTTATCTGCTGATGATTTCGTAATTATTGCCACTATTTCTACCCCAGGAGCTAGTTCTAAAGTTACTTCTGTATTTACAGAACCGGCTACAACCTGCTTCACAGTTGTTTGAAGAGAATTACGAGCGCTAATTTCCATCGTTATTGTTTACCTTGTAGTTATTCAAGCTTAAAAAATAGCAAATTATACTATTGGAACTAATATTATTTATGATTTCTTAATAAATTAAGCATTATTATAGAACTAGTAGTTGATTTTTGAAATATTACGTAGGGTGGGCGTTGCCCACCATATTCAGGGTTTTGGTGGGCATTGCCCACCCTACAAATACTATATATATTGAGTTGATAGGACTATGCTTTTCTATCGAAAAAACTGTCAAAATCACCACTTTTTTATGGTTTTTTAAGATTTTTATCTATTAAATAACTGGCTATCTTTATAAATGATTCATAATCGAAACTTATCAGAGTGATAAGATATGAATAAGTTAAATTGTTGGCAGTGAACTAAGACTAAAGCAATTACAGATTAAATATTTCCTAAACAGGATGTCTAATTTCTGTGACTGCTTTTCATAGAACAAATTCAACTGCTCAAAATATTCTCTTGCAATCCTCAATGGTTGATCAAGATGTTGTTGTGACTTTTACTTATTAACTTTGCATAGTTAACAGCCGCAATGATTTATCTTGACTAAAATGGGTTTGTGTAGATTTTTTTAGATGGTGGGTAATGCCCACCATTACCTTTTCTAAGTAAATTACAGTAGAGCGATCGCTCATTTTTTGGACAATCAAAGGAATGTTTATGAGTATGGAAAATAGACCAGATTTAAGCCAAATCACAAGAGAATGGTTGATAACGAATGGCTACAATGTGAACGCATTAAATCAGCCAGGTAAAAATGGTGATACAGCTTTGATGAAAGCTACTAGAGAAGGAGTCTATGTAGTTGTTAAAGAACTAATCGACCTGGGTGTCGATATTAATGCTAGAAATAATGATAATAATAATGCTTTGTGGTTTGCTTGTTTCGGTAATCACTATGATTTAATTAACTTGTTACTTGCTGCAAAAATTAATATTGATAATCAAAATGATAATGGGGCGACGGTATTAATGTATGCAGCTTCAGCAGGCAAGACTGAAGTGGTGAAATTGCTTTTGCAACATAATCCTAATATAAATTTAAAAAATTTAGATGATTATAAGGCTATAGATTTTGCTAGCAATATGGAAGTTTTAAGGATATTAAAAAATGCCACAAAGTAAAATATCTGGTAAGGTGGCTCACGAAGCTACAAAGCATTCTTACTTATCAGTGCAGATTGATCCAAATTATGTAGATGCTGCGACTCAGCCATCTGCATTTAAAGTTTATCCAAAGTTTTATAGAAGAGTGAAATTAAATCTCAATAATCCTGTTCACTCTTTTATTAGCTTAACTAGTGCTATAACCCTGGAAAAGGCATATAAAGGCGGTTTAGATAAACTGAGGGTAAATCCCTCAGCAGGCGCTTTATATCCTACAGAAGTTTATATCCAGATTCGGGGCATTCAGGGAATAGTAAATGGTATATATCACCTAGAAGTTGAGAATAATTGTCTAACACTCATCTATGAATTAATTGATGATGGATTAGATAGCTACATTATACCAACCAAAAGTATAAATGGATTCATTTTTTTTATTAGTTGTGTTTATTATAGGTCTAGCTGGAAATATAAAAACAGGAGCATCAGATATTGCTGGTTGGATAGCGGACACCATTTAGGTGCGATCGCAGCATCAGCGTATATTCACGACAAAGACGTACAATTAGTTTTTGATTTTGATAAACTCGCTCTCAATGCAGATTTAGGATTTGAGAATAAGGAGTTTATTACTGCGTGTGTGATTGTGGGAGAAGTGCAAGAGAAACAAGTCAGACGCTTAAGACTGAAAGTTCCTTTTGTCTGTGGTACTGATTATTTTGAAGCCAATCAATTTATTGAAGCAGGCTATCAAATAACAGCTTTGCAGCAAAGTCGCCAACAGCAACTGGTGCATCCCCAATTTCACTTTGACAAAGAGAAATTTTTCCAAACTGTCTGGAATAGGCGTTCAATTAGACGTTTTAAAAAACAGTCAACCCTGAGCGTAGTCGAACCGACAATTTCTCAAGAAAACTATTTGCATATCTTGCAGCATCTTCAACAACCGATACCAACAGAAAATTTTGAGGAAGTAGAAATTTACTCAGTTGTGCATCGGGTAGAAGGGATGTTACCTGGGTTATATAAAGGGATGCATTTAATTAAGGCGGGCAATTTTAGTGAAAAGACTGGTTACTTGTGCATTAATCAGGCGATTGCCAGAGATGGTGCTGTAACTTTATTTTTTGTGTCCGACTATATAAATTATCAAACTGCTATGCAAATAGCTGGTTTTTTAGGACAACGAGTTTATCTAGCTAGCAATTTTTGGGAAGTTAGTTGTAGTGGTATTGGTGCTTATTATGATGATGAAACCCAAGAATTTTTAGAAACTAATAAAGATATTCTCTATGCAATGACAATTGGTATTTAAGTTAGGAACTTAGAGAGATGGCTAAAAAGAAATCTTACTCCAATGAAGATGATTCACACCCTATGCAACTGACATCGGCAGATATTATTCTGCGTCAGCAACTGGAATATTCTATTAGTAGATACTTTTATGAAGCGTGCGATCGCATAATTCAAAATCTGCTATCTAACTGTCGCTGGTATGTCACCACCCACGCCACTGTGATGATATTGGTGATTGAGTGTCCCGATCAAGTGACTAACTGGCGCGTCTTACAAAAAATCGTGTCAATGGGGACATTACTTGGTCAGATTGTCAGTGATGCTAAAATCCGCGTCTGTCCCCCAGAAAGTCAAGGAATACCATTTGAAATGAGGGTAGATGAACTATCAGTTTACCGGGATTGGGCGTGATTCAATTTTGGATTTTGGATTTTAGATTTTAGATTGTTAATTAATGCTGAATATTCTGCCTGATAATTGTAGCTACTTCTTCAAAAACGAGATTGGCAGAATGTTCAACAGCAGGACTTAATTCTAAGCCTAAATCCAGATTAGCAGCTTCAATTAGGTAAACTGTCACGTCTTGGGGAAAGTCATTTTGAAAGATTTTTCGTCCTGTGGCTAAAGCATTATCCCAACGAAAATTATGCAAGTTATAACTGGGTTCCGGAAGATTTTCTAGTTCTTCACCAGGGACTTTAAATATAGCACCAGGTTCGGAACCAGTTGAGCTTGCATCAATAATTATTAATTGTTTGCTACCTCTAGCTTGAAACATCACTTCTATTCCTGCAGTCCCACAGTCATAAACTTGGACATGAGAATGGGGATGTTCAGCTAAATATTTTTGTAGGCGTTGGGCGATGATTACGCCTACAGCGTCGTCATTGCGATTGAGATTGCCGCAACCAATTATTGTTAGCATCTGTTGAGTTATTATTTATCATAAACCAGCATCTCGATGTGACCAAAAATCATCCCGTGCAGCTTGTTCTTCCATCAACCTCTTTTGCTTGACTTCATTTAAATTAGCCTGACGAGCGATTCCTAATGTAGAATCAATCGCTATACTGTAAATACTCACCATAACTGTCTATTTTTAAGTTTGCTTAAGACTTTAACTTGTATATAATTATGATTATATCTGACTAGTATTTGACTTTTGAAATATACGTAGTGGAACGACACGACTAAAATGATGCATTAGACGTAGGTTGGGTGAAGCGGAGCGCAACCCAACATTAATCCGGGTGTTGGGTTACGCAAAGCCTCCACCCAACCTACAATTTTATCGCAACATTTTAGCCTTGTCGCGCCAGTAGTGTGTGTTAGCAAAGCGTAATGCACTCCGTCGCTTACTAAGAAGCTATAGGATTCATAGTTTATTTTTGAAATCTACGTAGTATTAGTGTTTTGGTGGGCAGTGCCCACCCTACAAATACTACAGTGCTGACTATGAAGACATTAAATGTCAACTAAAACACTACGTCATATTTTTTCGCAATTTCTATTAGTTTCTCACATTGTTCTTGTCCAGCTTTAGTTAATATTGTTTGGGCTTCTTCTGGATTTTTGCCATCTGGAGGAATTAAATACTTGACGTAAAGTGAGACAAAATCAGCGACGATCGCTAAACCAGATAAACCATGTGTGTCAGCTTCTTTGCCGGCGATCGCAGCGACTAAACCTGCTTTAATTGGGTCTGGTTTAACTTTCATAAACTGGTCAACAAGTTTCGGAACGTAGTCTACAGGTTGCAAGTTATTTAACTTACTTGTATCGGGAGTAAATTTAAATCCTGCTGCTTTTGCCTGCTCAACAACACACCATTCTGTAAACTCTTGTAGTGCTGCTTCGGGAAGGCGAGGGAGATATCTGTGGAGTGCAATGTCAGACACAAGCTTACCTTATAAATTTAAGTTTTTTGAGGCGCATTAAAGCCAGCCTAACGCACTGTTTAGGGAAGTTTTAGTGTGTTACGCTACGACTATGAAATAAATCGTTTTGAAAATTGGTATAAGACAATAAGGGAGATAAATAGACAAAATTCATGCCCAGAAAAATTCGGGAGTTAAAAGTTCAGATTGCATGTGAAGGATTTGTTTATCTACCCAAGCGTGGTAAAGGTAGCCACGAACGATGGCGACACCCAGTGATTAGAAAAACATTGACAATTCCTGGTAAGGATGGAGATGATGTGCCAGTATATTTAGAAAAACAGTTAGAAAAGTTATTAGCTGAAATAGCAGATTTAAGAGAGGATGAAAATTCATGAGTCGATACAGCATGATTATTCAATGGTCAGACGAAGACCAGCTTTTCTTGGTGACGATTCCAGAATTTAGCGATCGCGTGATTATGCCATGTACTCACGGCAAAACTCGTGAACAAGCAATTCACAATGGTGAAGAAGTGATTGAAATGTACCTAGAAGCTTGGCAAGCTGAAGGTGAATCCATCCCAGAACCCCGCACACTGCAAATTGTTTGATTAAAGTCAGTGAACAGTCCTAGATAAAACTGATAACTGATAACTGATAACTGATAACTGATTTAATCATGCCTCGTATTCAGCTAGCATATCCTAAAATTCCCGGTAGTAAAAATTACCCATCTGGTCGTTGTATTGCTTTTGAGAAGTACGACGGGACTAATCTACATTGGGTTTGGGAATTTGAACTTGGGTGGTACGCATTTGGAACTCGGCGCGATCGCTTCGATTTTGATGAGAAAGGAATCGCTGACTTCAACGCCGCCCATCCAGGTTTGGAAGCAGCGGCTACCGTGTTTCAAACGACTTTCGCCTCCCCCCTCGACAAACTCTTTCGGGAAAATCCTGCTTACAATAGCCCAGAAATCACCGTCTTTACCGAGTTTTTTGGTGCTAATTCCTTTGCTGGTATGCACAAACCTGATGAACCAAAACAACTAATTCTCTTTGACGTGGAGACTAATCGCGGTATAGTTCCGCCGGAACAGTTTGTGCGAGATTTTAGTGATTTAGCGATCGCCCGCGTTGTCTATCGTGGCAAACTCACCGGACAATTTGTAGAGTATGTCCGCACTGGGAAATATGGCGTAGCTGAGGGCGTGGTTTGTAAAGGTGGTAGCAACTCTGCTGATTTGTGGATGGTAAAAATCAAAACTAATGCCTATATGAAAAAGCTACAGCAAGCCTTCCAGGATGACTGGGAAAACTATTGGGAGTAATTAATGTGGATTGCTCTTTGGATGACCAATCGACGTAAAGCAATTGAAATCGTTACCATTTATCTCTGCTGCATCACGCGCTTTGAACGCAAGTGCAGCAGAGATAAAAATTCTGTCAACTCAATCAGCCCTTCTGCTTCCCGTCGTTCTGCAAGGGTAAGCGCTTCGCCTGCATCTTGGCGATCTAACAGAAATCGCAGACGCTCTTGGACAGCTTCAGGAAGTTGAAAGTGAGTCAGCTCAACAGGTATCTCAATAATTTCAGCCATACAAAGTACGTCTAGCAAATTTGCAACCACTTGTAGAGCCAGTGTAACTCAATGTGCGTTGTGGTAGACAATCTGATATTTGGGAATTAAGCAGTGCGAAAACGCGCGATGATTCCCCCCGAATAGTTTGTGCATGATTTTTTAGTAATATAGCGATCGCCCGCGTTGTCTATCGTGGCAAACCACCGAATAATTCGTGGAGGATGTCCGCGCTTAAGCAACTTAAAATCTCAGACTGATTGGCAACGCCTAGATGTCATGACTGATGAAGACATTTACCTATCTGACTACCCAGAAATATGAGATAATTGTTTAAATTCATATCATATTTGAGAGTATATGGGTAGATGGTATGGGAACGTTATTTATATTGATAGAAATCCAAACAATCCAGATGAAGGTTGGGGATGGGTGGAAGTTGCAACGGAAGATATGAAACGTTTTGCTATTCCCAACAAGCATCCGGCCATGAGAAGAGTAACCAAGCAAAAAGAAATTACAGTTACACGATATAAAGATTCAATTCCATATACCGAAACCTATACTAATATCTATGAAGATTTTGTTCGTCCTCCATCTAGAGGCAAAGCCGGTGCAAAGAAATTCACGCTGAATATTGATGGAGATCTGGTTACAATAAAAGCCCAAAAGTCTCTAAGCATCCAAGCTATATGTGTATGGATCAAAACCTGGGCAAGTCCAAACGTTAAAATAGTTACTCCAGGCAACAGGACGCTCTCTCTCGATGGCGAGAAATTAGCTCATCAAGCTCATTTTGTTTATTTTATCCTCAATCAAGACAGCAATGCTATCAAAATAGGTCGGGCAAAAGATGTGGCAAAGAGAGTGAAATCACTTCAAACATCCAGTCCAGCAGAATTGAAGCTAATTAAGACAGTACAAGTTAAAGGAAGTGAAGAAGCTCAAAAGCTAGAACAATCACTGCATAAACAGTTCAGTGAAATTAGACTGGCTGGCGAGTGGTTCAAAGCTGAAGTAAATCTTCTGGAGTACATCAACCAGTTATCACATTAGTGGCGGTATAAAATAAATGTTAGACCGCCTGTTGCGAATTTGTCTTTTGGGCGATCTCTACGCTCAGGTAGATGACCAATCCAGTAAGCTGTAAGTGAGCGTTGTCGATGATTGTGATATGAAAACTTTTACTGCGATCGTTGAAAGAGATCCTGATACTAAGTTCTATGTTGGCTATGTCCCTGGCTTTTCTGGAGCGCATTCTCAAGGTGAAACCTTGGATGAATTGCAGGAAAATTTGCGTGAAGTTATTGAGATGCTTCTAGAGGATGAGGATCTAGTGTTCGAGACAGAATTTGTAGGTATACAACAGATTTTGGTTCAGTAGACCATGAGTAATATTCCTATTCTGAAACCCCAAGAAGTTGTAAGAATATTGGAGAGCCTTGGATTTGTGGAGGTATGTCAGAGAGGCTCACACAAGCAGTTTCGACTTGACAACCTATAAAATCTTTCAAGGCACAATATTTATAAAACCAAATTGACGAAAGTGATGATCAAAGGTGAATGCCTGAGTCAAATGGAGTTTATTCATCACAAAAAAGCTAGAACAGTCTGTGAAACTCCAGTTTTTATCTGAGAACTGACGGAAAATCTGCCAAGTTTGTTGGATATCTTCTTCCGTTAGATAATAAATGGTGGTTAGTATATCAGAAAAGAAAGCCTCTCCTAAACTAATTGCCCTTAAATTTTCTCCACGAGTTCTCAAAAGCGTTAGGGTTTCATCAACAATGTAATCCGTTGTTATCAATGGTTGGGTATTTTGATTGACCCATGAAGACGCTGCTTGATAATTAGTATCCGAGGGAACGATACCAGCAAACCAAGCACTAGTATCTACAAAGATCATATTGCACTATCTGGAGGATAAAGAATCCTGTCATGATCTTTTCCGGAGAATTCATCATTGCTAACTTCTAGAGGCATGGCAGCAATTTGTGCCAAAATTTCTCCAGGAGTTTTGTTTTTAGGTTTAGCCTCAGTTGAAATCACTGTCACCTCAACATGAGTCCCTTCGTCTAATGGAATTGGCTGTAATAGTCTGAGTATCCCATGTTCATAAACAGCTTCTATAGTTATATTCATAACTTTTTCTATGTTCTAGCTATTTCCAATCATGGCATAATATCGAGCGGAGTCAAAAACAAAGCTAATGACTAACTAAAAAATTAGCCATTAGCTATAGAAGAGTGTCAACTACACCCATCGACTTATCATCCTCTAAGCAGTGCGAAAACGCGCCAACTCTTCACCAGTTTTGGCATCGTGGGCGTGGACTGTGCAAACTAAACAAGAGTCAAACGATCGCGCCACATGTCCCACTTCCACAGGATCTCTAGGATCGTAAATTGGTGTCCCTACTAAAGCTTCTTCAACGGGGCCGCGGACTCCCTCACCATCACGGGGTCCTATATTCCACGTACCAGGGGCGATAACTTGATACTGCTTAATCTTACCACCTTCTATATCTATCCAGTGACACAATGCACCGCGTGAGGCTTCTGTTGCACCCCAACCTTTACCGTCTTTTTCTTTGGGTTTGATATACCAAGGATCGTTTAATTTGAATTCCCGTAAACAGTGTTCGGCTTGACGATATAGCTTGACAATTTCGTGAACTCGTGCTAGCTGACGAACATGAGTATTAGCACCGCCCATTTGCTTGAAGACATCGAGGATAAAGCCGTCGGTGTGTTGCCAAGATTCGCCATGATTACCGCCAGCGACTAATTGACGGGCTAAGGGGCCAGCTTCTAAACGTCCGAAGTCTTTGTGTAGGACGGCACTCGCCCAGGAATAGGCATTGTCAAAGTCTTTGGTATTATTAGCAATGGGTTTAGTGGTGCGATCGCCTGGATGAATATCTGCTGTTCCTTCGTCATACCAAGAGTGAGTTGTATTCTCACGAGCAAAGGATTGATCCATCAAGGTGTGAGTATCATTGAAGCTGTCATACACGCCACTTTTCATAATCAAAGCAGCATTTCGCCCCTCAATAGTCGGCTTTTGGTATTTGTCTTCATGGGGTAAATATCCCCAGGTGACATACTTACCCACACCAGCGCCAAATCTATCTAAACCAATATCTAAACCCATGCGCCAGTATAAACCCAAGTCGGAATCCCGATGCTTACGGTCTTCTTCTAGCCACTCCATGAAGTCATCATAAGTTTGGATTTCTTCATAGCGTTCTAAAGAACACCCCAGCCATACAGGTTCTAACCAATTGGTGCGGAAATATTCCAGCAACGACCAAGCGCGGGTAATGTCTGTGAGGGTAGGGGCGCACATGACACCACCGGGAACCATGTAACTAGAATGGGGCCATTGTCCACCTAATAATGCATAAATTTCTACAGGTTTGGCAGAAATAGTAATCCCAATTTCATAAGACTTACCGGTGTAAGCAGCAAAGCGTCTCACAGCTTCTTCATAAAAGTGACTCTTGCGATAATTTTGATGTGTCAAATCAATCGCAAATAGACCATAAAAATAGCGGGGTATACTTTGGATAGTTTCGACGATTTGCCCTAAATTTCTCGCCAAAATTGCGTTGCGAGGAACTTCAGTTTGCCAAACTGTATCTAATGCCCAAGATGCAGAAGTCAGGTGAGAACCGCCGCAAATACCGCAAATGCGCGGTGTGACAATCAATCCGGCTTGGGGATCTTTACCGCGTAGGATAACTTCAAATCCCCGAAATAGTTCAGCATGTGTCCAAGCATTAACTACATACCCATCTTCAATTTCTACGCGGACATCTAAATCTCCCTCAACTCTACCGACTGGGGAGATATCTAAGGTTTGAATTGTCATTTTTCAGTTATTAGTTGTCAAGTGTCAAAAGTCAAGGATCAAGAGTCAAGAGTCAAGTGTGATTATTAACAATGCCCAATGCCCCATTCCCTAAACTGTAAAAAAGTCTTCTTCTGCCCAGGTGGGGGCGGCGTTTTTGGCAACCATTGTGAGGAGGGCGTAGTCTTTGGTTTTGACGCCTGGTGGTAGTTCTTTGGGAACTCCCATGACAGTTTGAGTTTTAAATACGGTTCCGGGTACGAGGTCGTAGAAGGGAAATTCGGGTTCTGTGCAACCTAAACAGGGCATACCAGCGCGGGTTTTGGAGGAGACGCGGTTCCACAAGATGCGGTTGCAGGAGGAATGGGTCATGGGGCCGCGACAACCTAGGTCATAGAATAGACAGCCTTTGCGTTGACCAAATTCGGCAACTGATGCTTTGTAGGCAAAGTGGACGTTGCGGGTACAACCTGTTTGGGTGTAGGTGTTGAAGAATGTTTGCGGGCGATTGAGGTCGTCTAGGGCGATGTCTTCGATGCGTCCGGTGGCGATCGCTACTAATATCTGCGTAATCCAGTCAGGATGGGCAGGACATCCGGGGATGTTAATCACGGGTAATCCTGATTTGGTGTGGAAATCCTTCCCTAAAAAGCCACCTTCTTGACGCTTGAGAAATTGCAAGCCTTGGGATTCGCTGGGGTTGGGTGACATGGCGGGAATTCCTCCCCAGGTGGCGCAGTCTCCCACGGCGACGATAAAGCTAGCGGCTTGGGCGAGGTCACTTAACCAGTCTTTCATCGGGCGATCGGCAAACCGATTCCATTCACCAGTTCCATTGGGGGCGTTGACAACGCTGCCTTCAAAAACCAGGATATCTAAGGGAATCTCACCAGAAATGCAATTTCTGAGGAGTCTTTGGAGATTATCACCTAGTTCCAAACCTAAAGATGGATGCCAAAGAACTTTAATGCCAAAGTCAGCAATTAAATCGCAGACTGTCGGTTCTTCAGCGTTGAGAAAAGACATGGTGTTGCCGCTACATGCGCCACCTTGAAGCCAGAGTACGTTAGTCATTGGCTATGTATTTTTATATTGTTTACCATGCACAGTCCAGGCGATCAAACTTGTAGAGAATCACCTGTTTTTTAATATCTATCTTTAAACATAAGATATTTTTTAATTTTATCCTCTTTCATTAAATAAAAATTTAGAATTACTAAGCGACTGCGGCATTTAAGTTGCACATTCCATCATCTAGACCGTTCACTGTTAACAAAGAAAAACGATTGATCGTGCAATGAATAAGTGTTTTAGCTTAGTAAGTTAAATCAATTTAAATTTTACTGAAAAGGTTATAGCTATGGCAGATATTTGGACATAAATGTGAATAATAGATAATCCAATAGCATAAATTTTGTATCAAACAAGATTTTAAATTTTCGGTAAAGACGTTACTCATCAAGGATTCTAGCTGCATAATGAAAATAGCAGCTTCTAAATCAACGTTAGCCTTTAGTACCAATAAAAAATGGCAGATTGATGACATAAGTGCAAGAAATGCATTCAATACATGCCATAAAATTAATCAAATATCTAGATTTTTGTTTACTATCGATACAGAATAAAATTATGAAGTTTTAAGGTACTTAAAACTATCATTAATATTGGCATTTTCCCCCTAGATATTTGTAAATAGAGTGTTTTATAGTGTAAAAACTTGATTCACCAAAAAATGAATAGGGGACAGTTTTTCCTATTTCCTGTTTCTATCGGGATTCACTCATATCTTGCACTCTTGCACTGGAAGTCGCGGCTACACAGGCAAAACCCGCCTATCGCGCTTGCGCTGCGCGAAGCGCACCACGCGGGTTAAAAACCTTGATTTGCCGTTAGTCCGCGCAGGCGGACTTTGTTTGTATAGCCGCGATTTCTAATCGCTAGGGCTAGGTGCAAGATGTGAGTTCAGACACTCCTACAACTATCAATCAGTGAACAGTTATCAAGCTTATGGTGTGGTGTTACAATGCACTCGACGGGAAAATTACCCAGGAAACTGATAACTGATAACTGTCACCTGATAAAAGACTCCATTACCTAATCGGCTAGAGTACCGTAGTTATGAACCCTAGCATTACAGATTCAGCCGTAAAGGCGGCCATTGCAGCGATCGCATCGGAGTCAGCAACCACAGCAGAAAAAATCCAGATGTTGATTGAGATAGCCCTAGGCTTCCAAAAAAAGCCGAAAACTGCTAAAGACTTGCGGAGTGCAGTAGGGTTATATTACCGGGCTTATGAAATGTGCGGTGAGGATTATCCCCTATTGAAAGCCAAAGCCCAAGTAGGGATGGCTGGGACTTTGCAGACAATTCCCGATGCAGGGACGGAATTGCTACTGCAAGCGAAAGCTGGTTATGAAGCAGCAATACCAATTTTACAACAGCTAGCTTCCAAAGAGGAAGTAGCAGAGTCTCAGATGAATTTGGGATTGGTTCTGCAGTCCTTAGTACCGTTCAATTTGGCACGGATTGTGGACAGCATCCAGGCGTATCATGAAGCCTTGCGGGTGTTCACCTGGGAAGATTATCCACAAGAATATGCCATTTTATATAACAATATAGCGATCGCTTACCTTTCTATGCCCCTCGCATCAGAACGGGAATATCTGCGACAAGGCTTGGCTGTACAGTCATTTGAGGTAGCACTCAAGCATATTACCCTGATTGATCACCCCAGAGAATATGCAATGTTGCAAAACAACTTGGGTAACGCCTTGCAATATTTAGTCAGTTCCCATCCTGTAGAGAATAACATGCGGGCGATCGCAGCTTATGATGAAGCATTGAAAGTGCGTAATGCTAGAGACACACCCTTAGAATACGCCAACACAATTTCTAACAAAGCCAACGCCTTATTCAACTTACTAGACAACCCAGAAAAACCAGAAGTAGGTAACTTACAAAATCTCTTGCAAGCTAGAGCTTACTATCAACAAGCCTGGGAAATTTTCACTCAGCATCAACAAACAGAACAAGCAGAAGTAGTAGCACAAGCACTGCAAGAAATTGCAGTTGAAATTACAAGTCAACCGTAGGGGCGGGGTTTCCCCGCCCTCATGGGTTTCCTCGCTCTCATTAATTATACCGTGGGCATTGCCCACCGAAACCCGGATCTTGTGGGCATTGCCTGCACTACTAATAACTGATAAAAGGAAGATCAAGAATGGAAGATATTGTAACCAGCCTTACTGGAGGAGACTTTCTCAAAAGTTTAGCATCTGGAGACCTTAACATCCTCACTGGATTTGTGTGGGTAGTAATAGCCACCGCCTTATCTCTAGTAGGCGGTGCTATTGGCGGAATGCTATTAGCTGGAAAGGATATAGGCTATGAGTTTTCAGCAGTCTTAGGTGGATTATTCGCCCCGACTGCTGTGATTCCTGCCATACTCCTAGGCTTATTTGTACTGAATTTGTTATCAAATTCATAGGAGGCATGATGTTTGAAATTGGGTGGTTTTCCGCTAAATTGTTTTTCAAGGGAAAGCTGCTACGTGACCCTATACAATTTGTCAGACAAACTGCAATTGGCATTAGTATAGGTTCCCTACTATTAGTGTCTCTTGCACAAACCGAAATCCCCTTTTGGTTAACAATAGTAGTATCTAGCCTAGTCACTGGTGCAGTTATGCCATTTCTCTTGAAAGACTTCAAAATGAAGTAACTTAAAAAAGTAAAAAGTAAAAAGTAAAAAGATAATCTCCACAAATTTAGAAGCTTCTAAATATGTTTCTTTCTTTTGCCTTTCGACTTTTAACTTTTTACTTATTCGGTGAGTGTGAGTTGAGTGTTTTACGTTGTGATGCCGACTGCTTTAGTCAAAAGTTAATAATTAGCAATGGTTACACTCATTGAACACACAGCAACACTTGAGGAATTAATTCAAGAAATCAACCGCTTTGAAGCTATTATATCCGAGTGGGATGAAAGCCAGAGGTGTGTAGTTGTAGGGTTAAAAAGAGCAATTGAAGCCCTACATAAAGCCGCCTTAAAGCGGTTGATTAAAAGCCTCAAGGCAGAATCTATGTCAACTTTGCGTCATGCTGTGACTGATGAAGTAGTATATGCCGTACTGCTTTATCACGAATTGGTTAAACCACCAAAACCACCATTAGCAGAACGCATTCAGATAGCATTAGATGAAGTCCGTCCTGGATTACAAAGCCATAACGGAGACATAGAACTAGTAGCTATTAAACTACCAGATACAGTGGAAGTCAGGTTAATTGGAACCTGTAGTAATTGCCCAACTTCTACTTTGACCTTATCTCAAGGAGTAGAACAAGCGATTAAATCCCATTGTCCAGAAATTACCACAGTAATTGCTGTCAATCATCGCCCTATGTTTGAGAGTAATACTGCTAGTTTAATTAGTCCATTTTCCACCCCAAGAGCATCTACTTGGATAAAAGTGGCTACTGTGAATCAAGTTCCCGAAGCAGGTGTATTAGAAGTGTCAATTGCTGGTAATTCACTAATTTTACATCGTCAAGGAGTTAACATCACTTGTCACCATAATACTTGCGCTCACCTAGGAAATTCTTTAACTGAGGGTAAAGTAGAAAATGGCATTATCACCTGTCCCGCTCACGGATTTCAATATATATTAGAGACAGGAGAATGCTTAACTGCACCCGATGTTTCCCTTCTATCTTATCCGTTACGCATCAAACAAGATCAAGTTTTTGTAAAACTCTAAAATGGTTCGTAGTAAGCACTTTAGTGCTTAAAAACAAAGGACTAAAGTCCTTACTACAAACAATACACATAAAAATACCCTGATGATTTTGAATAATAAGCAGCATTTATTCTCACTTCAAGGTGCAGAAGTAATTTTAGGTGACATTTTAGAACCAGGACAATTAGCCATACCCATAGCACCAAGTGCAAAAACAATGTTTGGGCCTCGTGCTGCTTGTTTAATATCAGAAACCGGCCCTTTATGGGTATCAGATACAGGACATCATCGGTTATTAGGATGGCGAAAATTACCTACTCAAGACAGTCAAAATGCTGATTGGGTAATTGGACAACCGGATTTTTATCATGAAGGACAAAATGCTAAAAGCACACCAGGAAAAGCAACTTTTAGTGTCCCTACTGGGATATGTGCTTGCGGTGGTGGATTAGTGGTAGCCGATGCTTGGAATCACCGAATTTTAATTTGGAAAAACTTACCTGAAGATCACAATGTTCCCGCTGATTTGGTGTTAGGTCAAGCGAATTTTAAGGATAATGAACCTAACAGAGGTAGCCAACTAGCAGCCCCAAATACTCTTAACTGGCCTTATGGTGTTTTCTATCATCAAGGAAAACTATTTGTTGCTGATACAGGCAATCGGCGAGTGTTAATTTGGCATCAATTACCAACAGAAATTGGTCAACCGGCTGATTTAGTTTTGGGACAGCCAGATATGATATCTCGTAATGAGAATGGCGGTAATTCTCCCACAGCAGCGAGTATGCGTTGGTGTCACGATATTACCTTTTGGGGAGATAATCTAGTTGTCACTGATGCAGGTAATCATCGAGTGATGATTTGGCAGGGGATGCCTACAGAAAATAATGCGCCTTGTAGTGTAGTGTTGGGGCAAAAAAACTTTGATTTGGTGGAAATGAATCAAGGGTTTTATCTTCCTAGCGCTAGTAGTTTGAGTATGCCTTATGGTGTGGATGTTTTTGGTGATTGGTTATTAGTTGCTGATACCGCAAATTCACGTTTGTTAGGATGGAGAAAGCTAGAGTCAATTTTATCATTGCAAGGTGCTGTGGCAGATATTGTTGCTGGACAGGTTGATTTTAAAAGTAAAGGTGAAAATCACAATTTTGGGCTACCAACACGAGATAGTTTGAATTGGTGTTATGGGGTGAAGGTTTGTGGTAATACTGCCGTGGTAGCTGATTCTGGAAATAATAGAATTTTGTTGTGGAGGTTGAAATAAGAGTTTTTTAGCGCAGAGGTTCGCTGAGGTTATCGCGGAGGTTCGCTGAGGTTTTTTGTAGAGAGGTGAAGGCTTATGAGGGTGGAGGAGATTAGAGTTCGGGGTACTGTTCAGGGTGTGGGTTTTCGCCCGACTGTGTATCGTTTGGCTAAGGTTTTTGGGTTGCGTGGGGAGGTTTGTAATGATGGGGAGGGGGTGTTAATTCGGGTTGCTGGTAATGAGGCGGATTTAGCAAGATTTGTTCATAAATTACAGGCAGAATGTCCTCCTTTAGCCAGAATTAATGAGTTAATTATAACTCCCTATACAGGTGAATTTAATTTTGATGATTTTATCATTTCTCACAGTGTTAATAGTGTTGTGAAAACAGAAATAGCTGCTGATGCTGCTACTTGTCTTCAATGTTTACAAGAAATTTTTGACCCTTTTAGCCGTTTTTATCGTTACCCTTTTACTAACTGTACTCATTGCGGCCCTCGCTTGAGTATTATTCGTGGGATTCCTTATGACAGATGCAATACCAGTATGTCTGCATTTGTTATGTGTCCTGAATGTGCAAACGAATACCAGGATGTTGACAACCGTCGTTTTCATGCCCAACCTGTAGCTTGTCATGTCTGCGGTGCTACGGCTTGGTTAGAACGTGCTGATGGTAAATCAGTGACTGCTTCTATGTTCTCTATGCTAGATGATGTTGATGCCGTCTGTACGCTGTTGCAAAAAGGTGAGATTGTAGCAATTAAGGGGCTGGGTGGAATTCATTTAGCTTGTGATGCTACTCAGGAAGTTGTTGTGCAAAAACTCCGCCAGCGTAAAAAACGCTATCACAAACCCTTTGCTTTAATGGCACGGGATTTAGCGGTAATTGCAGAATATTGTCTAGTTAGTCCTAAAGAAAAAGAGTTGTTAGCAAGTCCCGCTGCGCCAATTGTGTTGTTGCAGAAGCAGGTAGTTGGGAATGAGAAATTAACTCAGTACTCCATAGCGCCTTGTGTTGCATCGGGACAAAATACTCTTGGTTTTATGTTACCTTATACGCCGCTACATCATCTTATCCTCAAGCGGATGAATCGACCGATTGTGTTAACAAGTGGCAATCTTTCCGATGAACCGCAATGCATTGACAATGATGAAGCTAGAGAAAAGTTAGGCAAAATTGCTGATTATTTTCTGTTTCATAATCGAGAGATTGTTAATCGTGTAGATGATGCGGTGGTGCGAGTTATTGGCGATAAAGTCCAAACTATTCGCCGCGCTAGAGGATATGCACCAGCGCCGATTAATTTACCACCTGGATTTAATAATCTACCGCAAATTTTAGCAATGGGTGGTGAGTTAAAAAATACTTTTTGTCTGTTGCGAGATGGACGAGCAATTCTGTCTCAGCATTTGGGAGATTTAGAAAATGCGGCGGCTTTTAATGCTTATCAAGATAGTTTGAACTTGTACTTAAATTTATTTGAGCATACACCGGAAGTAATTGCTATTGATAAACATCCTGAATATCTCTCAGCAAAATTTGGAAAAGAACTAGCAGATACAAATAAAATTCAACTCTGTTATGTTCAGCATCATCACGCCCACATTGCCGCTTGTATGGCAGAAAATAGCATACCTCTCAACTCAAAACCAGTTTTAGGCATTGCTTTAGATGGGTTAGGTTATGGCGAAGATGGCACATTATGGGGTGGAGAATTTCTCTTAGCTGATTACCGTAATTTTCAGCGACTCGCAAAATTTAAACCTATAGCAATGATAGGAGGAACACAAACAATTTATCAGCCTTGGCGTAATACATATGCCCAATTAATTGCAGCCGATAGCTGGGAGAATTTAAAAACCAAGTATGGTGATTTAGAAATATTAAAGTTTCTGGATACTAAGCCACTCAAGCTACTGAATCAGCTGATGGAAAAAGGTGTTAATTCTCCTTTAGCTTCGTCAGTAGGACGGTTATTTGATGCAGTAGCAGGGGCTGTAGGTATCTGTCGAGAAGAATGTAGTTATGAAGGACAAGCTGCGATCGCACTAGAAGCCTTAGTAGATATTAACAGCTTAAATAATTATGAAGAAACCCAAACTTATCCTTTTACTATTAACTTTTTAGATAGTATTTATTGTATAGATCCCGGTCAAATGTGGCAAGTTTTACTCAATGATTTGCAGCAGCAGACTCCCACAGCAATCATCGCCACAAAATTTCATATAAGTTTAGCAAAAATAATTGTCGAGATGGTTAGTCGTCTCTCTAAAGAACATCTCGTTTCTCAAGTCGTTCTCACCGGAGGAGTATTCCAGAACTGTATTTTATTACAGCAAGTTACTCAGCGATTACAAGCATTGAAAATTGATGTACTAACTCACAGTTTAGTCCCTGCAAATGATGGTGGTATATCTCTAGGGCAAGCAGTCATTGCAGCAGCTAAATCAGTTAACTGATAACCGATAACCGATAACCGATAACTGATAACTGATATGTGTTTAGGAATTCCTGGTCAAATTGTTGAAATAACTGATATTAAATGCAAATTAGCAATTGTCAATATCGGTGGTGTAAAACGACAAGTAAATATTGCGTGTATTGTCGATGAACAACATCCTCCCGAATCTTGTATTGGCGATTGGGTATTAGTTCATGTCGGCTTTGCTATGAATCGTATTAAGGAACAAGAAGCAGCAGAAACGTTAAAACTATTACAAGAAATAGTCGCAGGGACTGGGGACTAGGAAAGAATTTTTTTAATCTTAATACCCATTCCCAATACCCAATATTCCATTCCCTAATTATTATGAAATACGTTGATGAATTTCGAGAACCTGAAAAAGCTGAAGCATTACGCCGCGAAATTGCTAAATTGTGTAATCAGCTAGGAAAACCGCTCAAAATTATGGAAGTATGCGGCGGACATACTCACTCTATATTTAAATATGGCATTGAAGAACTTCTACCCGACTCGTTGGAATTAATACATGGCCCTGGTTGTCCAGTGTGTGTGATGCCAAAAGGGAGGTTAGATGATGCGATCGCTATCTCTCAAAATAATAACGTTATCTTTGCCACCTTTGGCGACACCATGCGGGTTCCCGGTTCTAAAACCAGCTTACTGCAAGCTAAAGCACAGGGTGCAGATATCCGTATGGTTTATTCTCCCCTGGATAGTCTGCAAATCGCCAGAGATAACCCCGAAAAAGAAATTGTCTTCTTCGCTTTAGGTTTTGAAACCACATCTCCTAGCACCGCTTTGACTATTCTGCAAGCAGAGGCTGAAAAAATTCCCAACTTTAGTATGTTTTCTAATCACGTCCTCGTGATTCCCGCCCTCCAAGCGCTATTAGATAATCCTGATTTACAACTAGATGGATTTGTCGGGCCTGGCCATGTCAGCATGGTAATTGGCACTGACCCTTATCAATTTATTTCTCAACAATATCATAAACCAATAGTCGTCTCAGGATTTGAACCTTTGGATATTTTCCAATCAGTTTGGATGCTATTGAAACAGTTAGTAGAAAATCGTTGTGAAGTCGAAAATCAATACAACCGACTAGTACAAAACCAGGGAAATACAGTAGCCCTACAAGCTATCAACAAAGTTTTTGCAGTGCGAGATAATTTTGATTGGCGAGGCTTAGGAGAAATCCCCAATTCAGGTTTAAAAATTCGTCCAGAATATGGACAATTTGATGCCGAAATTAAATTCACTATTCCTAACCAAAAAGTTACTGATCATAAAGCTTGTCAATGTGGTGAAATTCTTAAAGGAGTTTTAAAACCTTGGGAATGTAAAGTATTTGGTACAGCTTGCACTCCAGAAACACCCATCGGTAGTTGTATGGTATCTTCAGAAGGTGCTTGTGCGGCCTATTATAAGTATGGCAGACTCTCTACTATTGCCAAGAAAATGACAAATGCAAAATCGGTAAATTTATCTCAACAACCTCTACCCTCTTGTAGTTCCTTGGGATAAATAATCCATTATTTACGGAGAAAAATTATGCCTTTTGTCACGGTTCAAATTGCTAAAGGACACTCCATCGAAAAAAAGCGGCAACTTGTTCAAGCAGTTACCGATGCACTCGTTGCTACTTTAGGTACTAAACCAGAATGGATAACTGTTTACATTGATGAATTTGAGAGAGAAAATTGGGCAGTTGGGGGACAATTACATGCTGATAAACATAGTGGTAGGCATAAAGAAAAAGGTGTGTAATAATCTGATTTGATTATTAAAAAAACTAAATATCTGTAGGGTGGGCATTGCCCACCGTATATTTCCAAAATTAAATACTAATCTTATATAGTAAACTCGTCAGGTCACGGCACTGCCGTGACCTGACAACTCGGCGTATAATGAAAACCGCTACATAAGATTGGTAATGTAGAAACTGAAAACTTGAAGGTAATCTATCAGATAGAAAACCATGAATCAACCACCTATACTAGGCAATATTAGCCCCATTATTCCGGCTGGAGAAGATATAGAAAAAGCAATTTTATTTTATGAACAAAAGCTGGGCTTTAAAACCATCCATACAGAAGGTAAACCTGTGAGTATGGCTATTGTCAAACGCGATTCAGCACAAATATTTCTCCAAAATAACGATGATAAACACTTGGCGGAAGGAACAAAATTTCTGATCCAAGTTACTCATATTGAAAATTTATATGCCGAATTGCTTGCTAAAGGTGAAGAGATAATTCACCCCAATGGTCATTTAGCAACAAAACCTTGGGGACTTAAAGAAATTACAGTTATTGATTCTGCAGGTGTTTGCATCACATTTTATGAAGTAGCTATTTCCTAACCCTTTTTTATTACAATGAATTTAAAGATGGATTTTTCCTCCAATAACCCAACACAAAATCCCCTATTTCAAAAAGTCGAACAAGTCCGTCGTCGCCAAGGAAAAATACGCGATACTCATATTACCCTCGCACATGGTAGCGGTGGTAAAGCCATGCGCGATTTAATTGATGATATATTTGTTAGCAACTTTGATAATCCCATTCTCTCCCAATTAGAAGACCAAGCTAGTTTTAATTTAGCTAGTCTCATGCAACAAGGAGATAGACTAGCTTTCACAACTGATTCTTATGTTGTAGATCCTTTATTTTTTCCTGGTAGTGATATTGGAGAATTAGCTGTCAATGGCACAATTAATGATTTAGCCGTTAGTGGTGCTAAACCTTTATATCTCACCTGTAGCGTCATTTTAGAAGAAGGACTACCAGTAGAAACTTTGCGGCGTGTCGCTACAAGCATGAAAATAGCTGCTAATCAAGCTGGGGTGCAAATTGTGACTGGTGACACAAAGGTTGTACATCGTGGGGCTGCTGATAAATTATTTATTAACACCGCTGGGATTGGTATTATCCCAGCAGGAGTTAATATTTCTGCCCATAATATTAAACCCGGTGATGTAGTCATTATTAATGGTGAATTAGGCAATCATGGTACTGCGATTTTAATCGCCCGTGGAGAATTAGCATTAGAAACTGATATAAAAAGTGACTGTCAACCTTTACATAGTTTAGTAGAAACTATTCTCAAAGTCTGCCCAAATATTCATGCTATGCGGGATGCTACACGCGGTGGTTTAGCGACAGTTTTAAACGAATTTGCCCTAAGTTCTCGTGTGGGAATTCGTATTGATGAAAATTCTCTTCCAGTTCGCGAAGAAGTCAAAGGAGTTTGTGAAATTCTGGGTTTAGATCCTTTATATTTAGCCAATGAAGGTAAGTTAGTAGCGGTAGTACCCGGTGAAGATGCGGAATCTGTTTTAGCAGCGATGAAATCTCATCCGGCGGGAAAAGATGCTTGTATTATCGGTGAAGTTATTGCTTCACCTCCGGGTATTGTAGTTTTAAAAACAGTTTTCAATGCAGAACGTATTGTAGATATGTTGGTGGGGGAGCAATTACCAAGAATTTGTTGATTATATCACTCTCTTATTTGCGCCTTTGCGTGAGTAAAATATGAATCTGTCTCACGCAAAGACGCAAAGACGCAAAGGTTAAGAGTATAAGACAAAGAATTTTTAACTTTGATGCCTGTATGCACGAATTGGGAATTACACAAAATATTGTTGCGATAGTTACAGAACACGCTAAAGGTGCAAAAGTCAGCCGTGTTGTTTTAGAAATTGGCAAACTTTCGGCAATTCTCCCTGATGCTGTGCAATTTTGTTTTGATATTTGTACAAAAAATACAGTTTTAGAAACCGCGATATTAGAAATTAGAGAAATTCCTGGTTTAGCAAGGTGTCGTCAATGCGGTGCAGAAATTGCTTTAGATAAACCCTTTGGTATTTGTAACTGTGGTAGTGTGCAATTAGATTTAATAACTGGTGAAGAACTCAAAATTAAGGAAATAGAAATAGAGGAAGTATGTGTGTAACCTGTGGTTGTGCTGATGAGGGTGAAATTAAAGTTACTAATTTGCAACCTGATGTAGTGGAACACGATCACCATCATCATACTCACACTTTACGAGATGGGACTGTGATTACTCATGATCATGATGATGAATCATCACAAATTCACGCCAAAATACATAATATAACTATATCCTTAGAACAAGATATTTTAGCAAAAAATAACCTACTAGCTGCTCAAAATCGCGGCTGGTTTAAAGGTCGTAATATTCTAGCTTTAAATTTGATGAGTTCTCCTGGTGCTGGGAAAACTACTCTTTTAACTCGCACTATTAATGATTTAAAGCATCAGTTGTCTATTAGTGTTATTGAAGGTGATCAAGAAACAACTAATGATGCTGAAAAAATTAAAGAAACAGGCTGTAAAGTTGTCCAAATTAATACTGGAATAGGCTGTCATCTGGATGCATCAATGATAGAAAGAGGTTTAGAACAACTCAACCCACCACTGAATTCTGTGGTGATGATTGAGAATGTCGGTAATTTGGTTTGTCCAGCTTTATTCGATTTGGGAGAACAAGCAAAGGTAGTCATTCTCTCTGTCACCGAAGGAGAAGATAAACCGATAAAATACCCCCATATGTTCCGCGCTAGTGAGATGATGATTCTCACTAAAATTGATTTATTGCCTTATGTACAATTTGATGTACAAAAGTGTATAGAATATGCTGAACAGGTAAATCCAAAAATTAAAATTTTTCAGGTTTCTGCTACAACTGGTGCTGGCTTAGATATTTGGTATAAATGGTTGTCTGAGAAAGTAGCCGTTGCTGATGTAATAACTAGCTTGTAGCAATAGTCCCAATAGTACCGCTATCACAAACGCACCTAAGGTTTGAAACGGTGCAAAGCCGGATATGAGGGATAGCTATTTAGGGACTGGCTGATGAATAATGTACTAATTGAGTATACCCTGAGGGCACGGCAGTGCCGTGCCCCTACATTTGGCGATATAATTTAGGACTTACGCATTGACGAAACAACTAGTTTATGTATTCAATCAGCACAAACAGCGCTCAAATTATCCAAAACATATTCACGAATAACTTTTGTGAATAGATTCCTTTGGACTTCATACCAATTGTTAATGATATTTTCAGAGCGCATTTTTTCTAAACGAACAAATGCTTGAAGCGAGCAAAATATATGTGTTTTGATTGCGTGGCTATCTCTAACCATGAATCGACAAATTCCACATACTTGTTTGATGGCTCTATGAAAACTTTCAATTCCCCAATGAGTATCATGAATTGTCACAAATTCACTTCTGGTTATTTGTTGGAGAGCTTCTTTATCTGGTAGATACAATATATAGTGCCTAGAGTCTTCTTTTTTGAAGTCCTTCCTAAACAACTTGATAAATCCAAATTCTCTCAGATGCGTGACTAACCCTTGCTCAGGAAGCTCTAAACTGCTTACATGGCAATACTTTCCTGGTTCATTAGATACAGTTCTGTTCTTCTCAACACCAAATAGAAAACCCAATTTCTGGTTTCTTAAAAACTTTAAGTTTTCTACTCCTGAGTACCAACTATCTCCTGTCACTAGTCTTGGTTTTACACCCCAATCAATCACTTCAATCAGCATTTCTTGGAAATAATCGTTCTTGGTTCTCCCCTCCTTTTTGTCATATATTCTGTAATTTATTGGGACTGAATTCCCATGTATGTCGCTGTAATACAGTGTGATTAAATTTAATCCTTTAATCGCCTTATGGTATTTCCCTGACCAAAAATATCCAATTAATTCTGCGTATTTTGGTTCGCTGTATAGCTTTTCTATTACTGTGTCATCAACGCTTAAAATACCTCCTTCTAAATTGATTATTTCTCTGACAATGTCGAATAAATCTTTTGGCTCGTATCTTTCTCTCAACAAAAATCTGTTCACACTATCATGTGAAACATCTCCCAAGATTTCTGCTAACCGACTGCACCCTCCATGCTTTGGCTCCGATAGCAAGAACAGGGTGTAATGCTCTAAATTACATTGTGCTGTTGAGGGTTTGCTGATTTCTCTAATTGTCCGATACCTTGAAAGTAGACGACATCTTTTTTTCAATGCACTATTTTACCACCTCGTCAATGCGTAAGTCCTATAATTTAGCCCTTTCAAGGTGGTGAAATTCGGAACGAAAATTGGTTATTTCAACCTTTAAAAATCCCAAAATCTGAGCGGATAACTTAGGATGATCACACTAAAGCAACGTATCTTCGTTTGTCACCTTGAAAGGGCTAGTCCTATAATTTTGTACCGCATCTGAATGAGAATCGCTATATCGCTCAGATTAATGTATTGTCGCAGCGTCACACACCCTAAGTAAGTCGGCACAATAAAACCAAACTATGTGAAGAAAAGTAACCGAAGCTCAAACCCAATTCCCTCCTGTATTCTGTCTTATCTCAATGATAATTATTTACGCCGATCTACTTACAAATTGGGATTGTATTTTCCCGGAAATACCTTAGATGACTTGTATAGATGTCACATGAACACCGCTAAGAGCAATGATAGTTTTATTTGTCTCAGATGAAAACTTAGAACTGTAAAAGCTGGGAAAAAAATAAATATGAATATTAATTAGCGTCCAATACGATGACAAAATTATTGATAATTTTATTGTTTATTGTTCTATATGTTGTAATCGCTAGGTTTTGTGAGGTTTTAAAAATAGTTGATGAAGTGTCTCAGGAATTAGATGAGAAGTAAATAAAACTATAATCAAGCTGGATTCCTATAGTAGAGACGTTGCTTTTGCTTCGTCTCTACTTGTGGGTAATTATTCTAGATAACGAATATCTCGGCGACTCGAATGTCTTAGAGTTACAGCCAATCTCGATAAGCTGAGATTTCATTCACACCAATTTCAAATGGCATTCCTTTACCAAAGGGCGGATAAACCCTGATTTTGGCATTACTAGTAAACCGTTCTAGCCGATTTCCTAATTGGGGAATATTGCTGACTATATGCCAATAAGAAACTATGTCAGGGCAGTCGATAATCAGCATTAAGGCAGTAGCATTACTGGTAAGATACCATTGACAATGAGCTAACAGTGCTTGGGTGATGCGATCGCACGATTGATAAAAGCATCTGCCAGTGGATTGTTCAAACTCTAGATGTAACATCCCATCCAGCTTTGTCACTTCTGCTGGAGGTAAATCATCTGGAGGAAGCAAGGGAAGTTTAGACATAATTCCGCACCTCTTGGTTATAGCGCGTCAGACTGTCCAGGTTTTTTTGCACATCTAACGATGAGGGTTTGAGTGCTAATGTGCCTATATTTAGTTCATCCTGGAATTTTTTGATTTTGTCTCGACAAGTGACTACATCGCCGATAATTGAGTTTTCAATCAAATAGTCTTCGTCAAAACAGATGTTTGTGCGATCAAATGGTTGCTGCTTGTGAGGACTCTTCTGCATTACTTGCGCGGAGTTGGCTTTCATTTTCAGGCTGAATTTGCGGATGAAAGGCATTGCTTGACTCACTGCTTCATCATAGGTTCTCGCCGCAAAGAAGAAACGAGCCAGCACAAGTTTATCCACACCACTAGGATTTAACGCCCGATATTTGGTGACAGTATTTTTCAATCTCTCCAGAGAAAACGGTGGCCCCCCCATTAAGCCAAATCCATGTTTGGCGGCGAATTCTATCCCTTCACCATCACCAGTAGCTACGTAGACGGGGATAGATTTTTGTAGTGGTTTGGGGTAGATTGTCAGGCGATCGCATTGATAATACTGCCCGTTAAATGATACATCGGTTTCATATAAAAGCTTCTGAATTAATGCGATCGCCTCTAGCATCTTGGCACGAGATTCACCCATCGGTGTCGCAAAATGCTTATTCTGATCGGGAAATGGCCCCCCTTTAGCCACCCCAAATAACAATCTACCGTTGCAGAGGTTATCTAAAGTAGCAATATCCTCCGCTACCCTAATTGGGTTATGAAACGGTAGCAACACCGCCGCCGTTCCCAATTGGATAGTTGAGGTTAACCCCGCCAAATGTGCCATCAACAGCAACATGGCGGGGCTAAGATTGGATTCACTAAAATGATGCTCACTTACCCAAGCTTCTTCAAAGCCTAAAGTCTCCGCTTGCTTTACCAAGGTGACTTGTTCAAAGATGGCGCGGCGAGCATCTTGGTGGTGATTGTCGTAATTGCAGAAAAGTCCTGTTTTCATTATTTGCCTTAGCTTTGCTTAGGTTGCAACCCACTGCAATTCCAGCCATAAACGTGGTTCACTCCGTTTGAGCTTTGACATAGGATCGCGTAATAGTCGCCTAGCATTCATGCAGACTACCTGAATTAGTCCCATATTATCTGCTACTTCTCGGAGTATTTCTTTGTGGGCTTGCACATAAGGAATCATTTCTTCCGAGCAATAAATTCCTATATATTGCAAACGTCTAGCTGGTCGTCCCCAAAAACAGGTGATCACTTTCACATAACAGCCATCAAGTAATTCTCCAACACTTGGATAGTAGTGATTGACGACTCTAATAAATTCTTTGGCTAGGATGTCTTCGGCAATCATAGCAATTGATATTTCTGTAGCGTTCATCACTATCATAATATAACATAAAATTGTTATTTAAAGCTGACATTTGGTGTTAGTTATCAAGAAAAAATATTAAAGTTTATAGTTATATAACAAGGTGCGCTATCCTACATTTCCTAGTTTGAAATACAAGTAGGGGAGCCACTGCGTTGGGCGGGTTTCCTGACTTGAGCGGACTGGCGTCAATTGGCGTTGGGGAATGCCCACCCTACTAATTAAAAGTAAAATGTAAAAATTTATATTCAACAAAAAAGAGGTGATATTTTTTTGCTATCACCTCCTCTCTACTAAATATTTAAAATTGTGAATTCAAAATTGCTAGATTTAATTTTGACCCTTCGGCTATGCTCAGGGTAAAATTTTGAATTGTTATCGAGAATTACGCTCTGACACTAAAACCTCGGCAACAAGTTGTGGTAAATCTATGAGGTCAACATATCCATCTGAACCACGGATAGGTGAGATAAATGTATAGTCAGGGTCACAAGCTCCAGTATCGTAGACTTGAATAAACCACCGATCAGGAAATCCAGCTACACCCAGTTCTACAATGTACCAACACTCACCAATAAGACGAGAATTAAAGATTGTAAACCACTCTCTGTCATATTCTGAGATATTCCAATCTACCATGAGAAATTCTAACGCTATTTGTCCAGCGTCAGTTGCTGTCAATAACATTGTTACTCCTTCTCTGAAACTTCTGGAACTTCTAGTTCAGAATTGGTTGCTTCGAGTTCAGGGTATAGTCCCAGTTGCTTCGCTAATTCACGACCAATAAAAAACAAAAACTGGGCACCATCTTGATTGCCTTCGTGTGCGAATACAGTTGCTACCTTTAACATGGCGTATACAAAACCAGAATCAATTAATTCTGGTTGTGATTCTAAAATTTCTGGTTCTTGACCATTAGGACACCTGAGTAACTGGTCGATCAAATCAAAATATAAGAGTTGGCGTTCGTCTGTCATGGTGTTTTGGTTGATTGTAAATTGGTGAACTGTTAACTGATTTATTGCTCTATACTTTGCCGCCACAGTCTTTCTAACATTTCAACTTGCTCTTGAAAAACTGCTGCACGATAAACAAGATATCTGTCATAAACAATAATTCCTACACCAAAAAAAATCGGGATCAGTAAAAAAAACCATTGCAGGATAATAGCAAGTTGATATTGTTCAACGACAGTGAGCTTTTGGTGATCAAGAGTATGCAAAGAATTTTCTATGTCAGCTTCTGGAGCTTGGGAGGTATTCATACCTTCATATTGGAGAGATAATGTGTCATCTTCGAGACAGATTTCGCTAACTCCACAAGCTAAACTCTGCGTTTTTACTAACTCTATGTGCCGTCCCCAAACTACACTAAATACTAGTATTGCTGGAGAAAGAAAGCACAAGGTTACTATACAAACTGTGAGAATATTTAAAAGCTTGACTTTCATCTAGGTTCTCCCTGCCTAGGTAGTATGCACCCAGTAAGAAAATTCATTTTGCTATTAACCTAAGTAGTTGCATATTTCAACTTAGAAAATAGTCTTGATACTAAAATAGCTAGATAAACACTAATGTTAACTTTTAACTGTTTATAGCCTGAATGTTTTAGGGGGTTAAGAAGTCCCCCCTAGTTCACTAGGTTTGCACCTAGGAATTTTGGGGGGTAGAGGGGAATCTCTGCGTAAATCCTATACGTTTTATATCAGTTGCCCTTCGCAGTCAGGGTTTAACCTAACTAGATTAAGATTATTAAAGTTATTAGAGTTGTACTCAAAGCTTATAACTCCCATCCCATCAGTATTTCTAAAATTAGTTGGGGTATGGGTGCTAGTATTTTTAGGCTGATGCACTAGTGTTTATCAGGTAGGGTTCTAGTTTGTCTGCACTCAACCTCAAAGCTATACAGGCTGCTAGAAGGAGAGTTTTTTCTTTGCCTGATTTGCCAACTAAACTTGCACTCAAAAGCATTTCAATCGCTAATACTACATGAAGAGATTCACAAAAGCAATTAAATTTTTCCCAATGAGATATTGTTCTCTATTAACTAAAAATTATTACAAACAAGGTTAAAATTTTGGCAACTTAACAATAATTTGTATATAAGGGTTTCAGGTATATATAGGATTAGTACTACAGGGCGGAAGTCAAAAGTCAAAGCCTTGATAATGTTGGGCTAACCTTCTGCTGTCGGAAACGCTACGTTCCTCAAACCAACATCCAATTTTTTTGCATCATTTTAGTAGTCCAAAAACTTTGGTGCGTTACGTACTCCGCCCTAACGCACCCTACTGATAATATGGGCTTTACGTTAAGTTGACACCAATGTACTACCTGTTCTCAATTAAATACTCAAAAGTTTATTGTTAGTAAGTAAATGTTTTGCGCCGAGTTTTAGGAGTTAATTAATGCGAATTGCTAAAGATGTAACAGAACTTATTGGACGAACCCCTTTAGTTCAACTCAACAAGATTCCCCAAGCTGAGGGAGCGGGAGCGAGGATAGTTGTCAAACTAGAAGGACACAACCCAGCGGCTTCTGTCAAAGACCGGATTGGGCTAAGTATGGTGTTGGCGGCGGAAGCGGAGGGTTTGATTGAGCCGGGGAAAACAATTTTAGTAGAGCCTACATCCGGTAATACAGGAATTGCTTTGGCGATGGTAGCAGCAGCGCGTGGCTACCGTTTGATTTTAACAATGCCCGAAACTATGAGCCAGGAACGACGGGCAATGCTCAGAGCCTACGGGGCGACTTTGGAGTTGACACCAGGAACAGAGGGGATGCGTGGGGCGATTCGCAAAGCCGAAGAAATTGTGGCGAAAACTCCCAATGCACTGATGTTGCAACAGTTCCGCAACCCAGCTAACCCCAAAATTCACCGGGAAACCACCGCTGAGGAAATTTGGGCAGATACAGACGGGGAAGTTGATATCTTGATTGCGGGAGTCGGTACTGGTGGGACAATTACAGGAATAGCGGAAGTACTGAAAAGTCGCAAGCCAGGTTTTCAAGCGATCGCAGTTGAACCCAGCAACAGTCCTGTATTATCTGGTGGGGAAGCTGGCCCCCATAAAATTCAAGGTATTGGCGCGGGATTTGTCCCAGATGTGCTGCGTCTGGAATTGATTGATGAAGTGATTCGCGTCAGCGACGATCAGGCGATCGCTTATGGACGGCGTTTAGCAAAAGAGGAAGGATTATTATCTGGTATCTCCTCCGGTGCGGCTTTGTGTGCTGCGATTCAGGTAGCGAAACGCCCAGAAAATGCCGGAAAGCTAATTGTGATGATTCAGCCTTCCTTCGGTGAACGTTATCTCAGCACCCCGATGTTTCAAGATTTGACACTGGAAACTGTAGGGGCGAGGTAGACACTGGTTAGGGGCACGGCATCCACAACCTCTTGCTGTCTCAAATTATCTGACTCGTGTTCAGTGGTTTCAACTTAAGCTACAAATGGCTTATTTGTTGGCTGACACACCCGCCTAGAAATGAATTTCTAGGCTAATAGGCAAAGTTTACTCAAGTAAACTGGGGATAAGTAATAATATTTAGTCATCTTCAGATGACTTTTGCTATGAGACTGGGAATTCATTCCTAGTCGGGCTATGGGTTTCGCGTTAAGTTGACACTAATGGGCAGTGCCGTGCCCCTACATTTGGCGATATAATTTTGTACCGCATCTGAATGGAGATCGCTATAATACTGCTTGGTTAAGGATTTAAAAAAATGCGATCGCTCCGCTTCGCTACACTTTAAAAGGAAAAAAGAACAAGCATAGAGGGAAAAAGAACTAAAGCATAAAGCGCTACCGAAGAATCCTCCCAATGGCACAGACAACACGAAAACCAATATCGTAGTCAATGTAGACACGCTCCGCCCAATCGTAGAAGTAGCGGGACGCGGAACGGCAGTCCTCAGGATTGTTGTTCCAGGAACCGCCCCGCAGCACGGCTCTTCCTTGTTTTTGATAAAGTTGATTATCATCAAACCACGCAATACCAGTTGCTGGCGCTCCTTGATAACTGTTATGCCAAGTATCTTGACACCACTCCCAAACATTCCCGTGCATATCGTATAATCCAAAGCGGTTGGCAGGAAAACTTCCTACTTCTGTTGTTTCTTGACGATATTTGCTCTTTGGCTCAGAAGCGTAAGTGTAATTGCCATTGTAGTTAGCCAACTCAGTTGTTATTGTCTCCCCAAAATGGAACGGCGTTGTTGTTCCAGCACGACAGGCGTATTCCCACTCTGCTTCACTCGGTAGGCGATATTGTTTGCTTGTATGTTTTGAGAGACGGGAGCAAAACTCAACTGCATCATACCAAGACACTTGGTCTACTGGTCGGTTGTCTCCTTTAAAATAGGATGGTTCGGGTTTCAGGTCACGGTTAACTCTGGGTAGTAACGCAACTGTTCTCCATTGCGCTTGGTTGATGGAATATTTACCCATGAAGAATGATTCAACCGTTACTTGATGTTGAGGTTTTTCGCTACCATATCCTTCCCCTGCTGGTGAACCCATGAGAAATTTGCCACTGGGAATTGCAACCATTTCTAAAATGACACCATTGCCTAAGTCTTCTGTAAAATATTCAGCTTGACCTTTTTCTCGTCTAATTTCGTCACCTTTGGCATTTACCGTCACCACATCAAAGTTAAATTTTGGTACTTCGGGAGTTTTTGACCTCTCTCCCCTGGAGGAAGTAACAGGCTCAGGGGTCGGGGATGCTGAAGAAACTCCCTGTTTATTGGCAATTCTGATAAATGCTTCAATTACCTGCATATCTGACCCCCTACTGTTTGGGATTGGTGGTGGTAAAGCTGGGGGAAAAGGAGCAATGACTTTTAAATTTAAGCGTAAATAATTAGTACTTAAATATGGGGAGAAATTGGGCGATCGCATTTTTTGAAAAAACAGAGTATAAACTTCAGTCCGTGCGTAAGTCCTGTAGCTGAAAAGATTCAGGGTTGAAAGCGAAAATGTTGGAGCGATCGCACTTAAGCAATGGTTTCAAAGTCGCGATCGTTTTTTCCCAAATAGCGGTTATCGTCTGAGTCCCATACACTCATCAGGTCACGGCAGTGCCGTGCCCCTACACGCGACGATATAAACCATATCTATTTTGAGAACCATAGTTTTAAAAGTAGTGGGAGCATCTTGCTCCCATATTGCAGTAGCGGGCAAGATGCCCGCACTTCAAAATGAACGAGGCTTATTTAATTTTGATACGTAACTACGTTTTTAGACTGCTTTAAAAGTCTCATCTAATGCTTTTTCTGCCACAGCTTTTAAGCGACTGGCTCTGATTTTGCGGATGCGATCGCTATTACGCACACCACCCGCCATTTCATATTCACGGCTGTCTTTGCCGTATTTAATAGCCACCACCATCAGCATCTTCTCACAAAGCTGACCCAGGTTTTGTTCCATTTCTTCAATTTCAGTTTTAGAAGAATCAACTACAGATAAGGCAGTATTATAAACATCGATTTTGTTACGTAACTGCTCAATTGACCCCATCAGTTTTTCCAGATTATAATCTTCATCAAATTTGATATCTGGAACAATAGATTTTAGTCCAGAAAATCTTAATTGAGCTTTTTCTAAAACGCGGGATGTTCTCTTTTGGCGAGCCATAAGGTTATTTTTTTAATATGCTTCCACAGCTAGCTTGCCCTAATTAAATGTTTTTTTGGTTCAGTGTAATTTACAATTTTTATCAGAGAATTTTCAGGTAATATCAGTAATTTCTCGGTATTTAATTGCAATAAACAATTAATACCTTTGGATTTCGTTTCTCAAATCACAACCATCACGAGGGAGACTGCTACCGTCACGAGGGAAACCGCGATCGCCATGAGGGAGACTGCTACCGTCACGAAAGAGACCGCGATCGCCATGAGGGAGACTGCTACCGTCACGAAAGAGACCGCGATCGCCATAAGGGAGACTGCTACCGTCACGAAGGAGACCGTGATCGCCATGAAGGAGACCGTGATCGCCATGAAGGAGACCGCGATCGCCATGAGGGAGACCGCGATCGCCATGAGGGAGACCGCGATCGCCATGAGGGAGACTGCTACCACCACGAGGGAGACCGCTACCGTCACGAAGGAGACCGCTTAAACCCCGGTGGATGAAATTCGCGGCTACACAAACATAGACGCGAAGCGGCTTCCCGCAGGGTAGCCCACCTCCGTGGGCTAAGAGAGTTCAACCCGCGCAGGCGGGTTTTGTCTGTGTAGATGCGATTTCTAACCACCAATTTAACTGTTAACTGTTAACTGATTTAATGGTTACAGCTAGCTTCTTTTTAATGGTGTCCCTTACAGCCACCTTTTTCATGGTGATGCTGATGACCACCGTGGGCGCAGTTTTGTAAATCCTGACCCATTAGGCTTTCGCTGACTTCCCGCAAGGATTCATCTACAGCCTGTAAGCCAATCCACGCATCAATTTTGGCGACATCAAAGCCGAAGTCGCGGCGATCGCCTACTTGCAATAAAGGACGGCGAATTAATAGAGGATCTTGCACCATCAGCGACAAAGCGGTTTGTGCATCTAATTTGGCTGGAACCACTTCACCCGATTTGATTCGTGGGGAACTGGGGTTAAACCATTCTGTCACGGGGCGATCGCCAAAAAATGAGCGCAGATTTTCCACTGTCCAAGGTTCTGTTAATAAGCTTTGTGCTACTACCTCATGTCCCGCCGCTGTTAGCAAAACTTTTTGCTTTGTACCACCTTTACAGCCGGGTTTTTCATAGAAAACTACTCTAGCCATTGTGATATCTCCTAATCAGTTATCAGTTAACAGTTAACAGTTACTTGTACTGAGCTTGTCCTGAGCGTAGTCGAAGGGCGCAGTCGAAGTATCAATCTATTCACTGTTAAGCAATGAGATGTTTTACTAGACTATGTGCAAAAGTCTAATTTTGTTGAATATTTAACCGCCGACACACGCAGATAACCGCTGATGATTTGTTTAGATCAACCGCGTTTGCATAGGTCTTTATTATCTAATAATAATACTTTTAGCAGAAGGATGGTTAATATAAAAATCCGGCTTTATTTTTGAACAAAATTAGGTATTTGTAGGGTGCGTTAGCGATAGCGTAACGCACCATTTTTAAGGATTTGATGCCGTACTCTCGCTGCTAACACACCCTACATAGATAATAATTGTTAACTGTTAAAACTTTTTAGCTGTATGGCTAACCGGGTCAAATGCAAATCGTTCTTCTGGATTAGTTTCGCCATAAATATTAAAAGTCACAGTCGGTTCATCACCTACTGCATGTACGCGATGAATTGCATCGGGAGTGAAACTAACAATGTCTCCTGGGGATAAGGTTATTTCTCCCGTAGGCTCAATTTTATTTTGGGATTCTAGGCTGTGAGTTCGCTGCCAAAAAGTGTTTTTCTCCTGTCCTTTTAACACAGCGACAATTCCCCAAGTCCCATGATTATGAATTGTGGATATAGTTCCTGGTGCAAATGTTACCGTTTGTACTGTTAAGGGAAAACCTAGTTCGTCATACAGCAATAAAACCGAGGTTCCAGTTTTGGGACAAGGCTTTAAATATTGACTGCGTACCCAGTATGAATTAACAATTAACTTCCTTACCAACATTCTAATTTTTGGTAGACAACTAGATGCTTCTCCAGCCTCATTGAGAACATCTTCTACTTCAGTTAAAAACCGATAAAGACGATAATCTTCTTTCAGCAAATCCCATATTCTTGCAGATTTACAGATTTGATACTGTCCGTCGTCATTGACAAACCAATCCCTACCTTGCATAAATTTTAAACCGTTAGCCGAAAAGAACTTAGTGGAAGTAGAGGAAGAGGTGAGGAGATAGGATTAATCACAGGAGCAGGTTGATTAGGAAATAGCGGTGGAGCGATGAGAGTAGGTGTATTGCTAGCGGATTGAGAGAGAGAATAATACATAGATGTGCTGGTTGAAAAAAAATGACTCATAGTTTTTCAGTCTTAATTCTAGTAGGGTGGGCATTGCCCACCAAAACCCGGAATATGGTGGGCAATGCCCACCCTACGAATTTATAGATACGCGATTCATCGCGTCTTTACTAATCATCTTCTTCTGCTGGACGGGTGAGAATATCTAACAAGATTCCCGCCCCAAAGTCATTTTTATCGTCTATTTCTTTAACTTTAGTACTAATTTCTTTTGCTTGCTGTATCTCTCCTAACTTGGCTAGTACTAATCCAGAAGCAGCATAAGTATTTAAATACAATCTGATTTTGGGTTCTTCTCGACGACTAACTAATATGGGCTTAAGTTGCTCCCAATCATGAGGTAATTTTTCTGCTACTCTAATTTTATCTAATAATTGAATTGTGGTTTGCAGTGCTAATGGATAATTATTTTTATAATAAAAAAATCTATAGGCTGCAATAAATACATCAGTATGTTCTCCAGCTTGCGCTAAAGCTTGCTGCATATAATTTTCTGACTCTGAGGTATTTTCCCAAGTTTGTGCTGCTAGAATCAACAATTTTTTGATATCCTCCGGCACCTGAAACCATGAGAATTTTTCTGGCTGAACTTGCATAACCATCTCCTGTTTAAATCAGTGAACAGTTAACAGTTATCAGTTATCAAGGTTTGAGTTAGAGATTTAAGACTTGGACTTAATCCCACAACTTTTAAACGTAGATGACTCTAGCTCCCAACTGTTAACTGTTAACTGTTAACCCATGCCAATTTAAAAAATGCTGAGAATGTACACCAAAGTGAAAAGCACAATCCAGATAATATCTACAAAGTGCCAGTAAATTTCTGCCATTTCGATGCCAGTGTGTTTAGTAGCAGAATAGTGGCCGGGTTGACGCGATCGCCACACAGTACCCAAAATCAATAATAGCCCCACAAACACGTGCAAACCGTGGAAGCCGGTCATGATGTAAAAGCAGTTGGCGAAGACATTGGTAGTCAAACCATATCCCAAAGTTGCATATTCATACACCTGACCACCCAAGAAAATCGCACCCATGATGGCAGTAACCACATACCAAAACTGCATTCCCTTGACATTATTCTTCTTAATCGCCACATCACCCAAGTGAATGACAAAGCTACTAGAAACCAGAATAATGGTGTTGATTGTTGGCAATAACAGTTCTACCTCAGTTTCCTTGGGAGGCCAAACATCTGTCAGACCTCTAAAAAACAAAAAGGTGGCAAAAAATCCGCCAAACATTAAAGATTCCGAAGCCAGAAAAGTCAATAGCCCCAAAACCCTTAAATCTGGATGATGTTCCTCATGATGTTCACTTGTCGTTGCTATAGTCATCTTATTTACCCTCAAAATTCTATTAATTCGTAGCGCAGAAATTTGACAAACCTCAGTGTCCCTTTGCGTTTAAAAGTTCATAGCGTTTTTAAACGCAGAGTCGCGCAGAGGTTAGCGCAGAGGAACGCGGAGTTTTTTCAGGAAAATTTGCTACGAAATTAAGCACTAGCCTCTGTTGTTGCGGCCGGCTGCACTTTGGCATCATGACCGTAGTCATAAGGGCCATGAGTCACAACAGGCAATACTTCCCAGTTTTCAATTGAGGGTGGTGAACTGGTTGTCCATTCCAAAGTCAAAGCTTGCCAAGGATTATCACCAGCCAAGTCGCCTTTAATCCAACTTTGAATGATGTTGATGGTGAAGGGAATTACTGATATTCCCAAAACAAATGCACCATAGGTAGAAATCACATTGAGGTCGATAAATTGCGGATCATACATCGCCACACGTCGGGGCATTCCTTGCAAACCCAACTCATGCATGGGTAAGAAAGTCAAGTTAGTGCCGACAAATGTCAAAGCGAAGTGAATTCGACCCCAGTTTTCATTCAACTTCCGTCCTGTCATTTTAGGGAACCAGTGGTAAATCCCGGCGTAGATGCCAAACACGGAACCGCCAAACAGCACAAAGTGGAAGTGTGCGACTACATAATATGTGTCGTGGACGTGAATATCAAAGGGCGCTGTTCCCATTGTCACGCCACTTAAGCCGCCCATGACGAACATGCACAATAAACCAATGGCGAATAGCATCGCGGTGGTGAAGCGAATCTTCCCACCCCAAAGGGTAGCAACCCAGGCGAAAATCTTCACGCCGGTGGGAACAGCCACAATCAGGGTAGAGATGGTGAAGAAAATCCGCATCCAGCCGGGTGTACCACTGGTGAACATGTGGTGTACCCAGACGAATAACCCAACAACGCAGATGGCGACGCTAGAATAAGCGATCGCTTTATAACCGAAAATTGGTTTACGGGCATGAACGGGAATCACCTCCGACATAATGCCGAAGATGGGCAGAATCATTAAATAAACTGCTGGGTGAGAATAGAACCAGAACAAGTGTTGATAGATAACAACATTACCGCCTGCATCTGGTTTGAAAAAGGATGTGCCAAAGTTCAAGTCAAACAACAGCAACACTAAACCCGCCGCTAACACTGGTGTAGAGAGGAGTGCCAGAATTGAGGTTGCTAAGATTGCCCAACAAAACAAGGGAACTTGATCCCATTTCATGCTAGGAACTTTCATTTTCAGGATGGTGATGACAAAGTTCACCGAACCCAAAATTGAGGAAGTCCCCACCAAAACGATCGCCAAAACCCACATGGTTTGAGCAGTATGTGCTGTCACCAAACTTAAAGGTGGGTAAGCTGTCCAACCAGATTGGGCACCGCCAAAGATAAAACTACCCAGCAGTAATAAACCTGCGGGTGGGTTTAACCAAAAGGCGATCGCATTTAATTTGGGAAAAGCCATATCCCTAGCACCAAGCATCAGCGGTACTAGATAGTTGCCAAATCCCCCAATCGCACTGGGAACGATCCATAAAAAGATCATGATCGTTCCATGATTGGTCATGAAAGCGTTGTAGAGACTGGGGTCGAGTAAATCTGCATCTGGTGTCGCTAATTCTACACGAATAGCGATCGCCATCAATCCACCAATCAAATAAAATACAAATGCTGTCACTAGGTATTGAATCCCAATTACCTTGTGATCAACATTAAACGTGAAATAGTCCTGCCATTTCCACGCCTTTGGATGGGAGATGTGGCTAGTCGCCAGCTTCTCTGGTGGCGTATTTCGAGGAAATTCTACCTTTGTCATATTTTTTCCTTTGTCAGTTATCAGTTATCAGCTTGTTCACTGTTAACTGTTAACTGTTTACTGTTAACTGACTGTAGAGTTGCTGCACTCACCCCCAAATTATGAACATGGGGCGCGAGAAACTCTGATGTGGATAAGTTGGCTGGGTTAACTGCAATGGCTTGATGCAAGTCTGACTTTTGAGCAACTTGGTTTTCACTCAGCCAGCTATCATACTCTGCTGGCGTGTGGACAATTACCTGCGATCGCATTGCGCCGTGGTAAGCACCGCAAAGTTCAGTACACACTACCGGATAAGTACCTGGTTTGGTGGCGACAAAGCGCAATTCAGTCGGAATACCAGGAAGCGCATCTTGCTTTAACCGAAATTGCGGTACCCAAAACGAGTGAATCACATCTACCGCTGACAAGTTGAGTTGCACATCAGCACCGACAGGAACATGCAATTCCCCAGTAGTAATACCGCTATCGGGGTAGTTAAACACCCAAGCATATTGCATCCCTTGGACATTCACAACCACATCGGCTTTTTTACCTTGGGTGTCAGGAGATGCGCCAATGCCAATTGCTGGAGTGATTGTAGGGGCAGTGGTATCATCTAAAGTAGCAGCCATTGCACTTCCATTTATATGTGCCACATGCGCCCCACCATGAGGATGACCCGTCGGCTCAAACCCTCCCATTTGGTTGTAAACATCTACACTGTAGATTCCCAAAGCAATCACAATCAGTGCGGGGATTGCTGTCCAAAAAATTTCTAGGGGAATATTGCCTTCTATTGCTACGCCATCGCCATCATCCCCAGGACGGTGGCGAAACTTAATTAAGAAAATCAGAATTGTGCCTTCTACCACCAAAAACAGAGCGATGGCGATGGTAAACATGACGTTGAAAAATCCGTCTACCAAAGGCGCTTGTAGCGACGCCTGTACGGGTAGTAGATTGTGGTTTTGACCAATCAAAATGCTGACTGCTGAGACTAATATGCCAGCAATCAGGGTCCATAGTGAAACAGGAATTTGTTGCATACATACTACTCTGTAAAACGCCGATATCAGTTATCAGTTATCAGTTATCAGTTATCAGAGTCTGTTAACTGTTCACTGTTGACTGTTTACTGTCTCTCACAGGGCAGCGTTTTTGTTTTCTCTCACTAATTTTCTAACTTAAACCTATAAAAAGTGGGGGAAATTTCCATATCTTTTTACATCTTTCCCCCAAAAATTAAAACTATATCGCAACTCCCATGTTATCAGAGCATGAGAATTTTAGAAAAGCTAGTGGCTCTCGAAGGGCACTTTTAGCCCTAATATTAATTAGGCTAGATTAGCAGCAAGTATGAATTTGTTTATAACCGACATTAGCGATTTACGATTTTGTTTACTGTGAACTTTTGGCTTCCCCTCAGATTACCTTGCTGAGTGCTTTCTCTAAACCATATCTCTGACGCAAGAAGTATTAAGTATCCGCGATCAAGAATGAAGTAATCACTAAATGCATACCTCACCACTAATGGTTGGGGTAATTTCATACTTCATACTTCATCCTTCAGACTTCATACTTCATCCTTCAGACTTCATACTTCATACTTAGCTTTCTAATGCAACATGGGTGTAGCAATTCTTAGGACAAATCCGCGAACAAGCTTCGCAACCAATACAGTTTTCTGGATTGGCCACTTTCATTACTTTCCGTTCAATTTCTTCGTCATCTTCATCCTCAACAATTTCCCCTTCTTCATTGAGTGCCATCAATCCTAGTACATTGTATCCACATGCTTTAATGCATCTGCCACAGCCGATACATTTATCTTTGTCAATTGCCTGAGCAAATTTTGGTGTCCAGGTTTTACCCCCAAATGTCAATCCTGTTAGTTGTGCCATGAATAAACCCTCGGCAATTCTGCCTACAAATTTGTTTGCGCTTTGCTGATCATCCTAGCTCAATATTAATTCCTTATTTTTACTGTTAAACAATCAATTTTTACATAATCAAAATCTTATGACTTATTAGCAAGCCTTACGCTTTTTTAGCAATAACTTTTAAATGAAATTTATTACCAATAATTTTTATGTGGTGTATCTAGCTTAATGCTTATTCAGCAAGACTTATAGATAAGTTATATGCTCTTGCCAATTGTTTTATTCTCAACGTAGAATCAAACCATTGCTGGTAAATAAAATCAATTAATACATAATATTTTGAATAGAGAACTCAGATTTTTTTATTGAAAAAGGTTTACGTATAAGTAGGGTGGGCAATGCCCACCAAAACCTTTATCTGGTGGGCGATGCCCACCCTACATGCATTTCAAAATTAAGTAGAGATCTCTTATATTTACAATAATATTTATACCAGTAAGAATAGGGCTTTTTATGATGTTTTTATCTTTGACAAGAATATACGAAAAATAGTATTTACCTATACAGCTTATATATTAATTAGTAAGTCTCATATCTTTTCTTATGTATTAAGCAGAGAAAGATTAACCACTTAATTTATCAGTTAACTATTGTACAAATCCAATAAAACCAAATGTTATATTTGCACATTACTGCAATTCAGAACAGAGTGTGAGGCTTTGAAAAAAATGTAACTCTTATGGCAGAATATTAATCAATGTAAAATATTAAAATGCTTAATAATCGTTATAAATCTGCCAAATGAAATGCTTAAATGTTCGGCGAAAACACTTTGGCTAAGGTTCTTAAGTCAAAGATAGACTGTTTTTAGATTACTTATTAAGAAATATATTAAGAAATATTTCTAAGCTCATTATGAACAAACTCAGCAAAATTAGTATGAAATGTATAGTTAATAAAGAACTAATTATGAGGCTCAAGTTTCAAGCCTTAAATCAGTTAACAGTAAATAGTCGTGATGAAAGTATGTGTTGTGGTGTCACATGCTCTTAATAAAGATATTTACCCAAGAAATAAAACTGATACTTCTGGTGCGTCGGCTATGCCATAAGCGGAGCTATGCCGCAGGCTTTACGACTGCGCTCGGCACAAGTCAGTACAAGTAACTGATACTTCGACTCCGCTCAGTACAAATAAATAGATATCAAGTTGGAATATGGATGTGGGTATTTATTGAGGCAAGAAAAGTTTTTCCTTGTCGCAAAATAATTTTGTGGTGAGTCATCAATGTCATGAAAAAAGAGGACACATCCAGGGGAGACTTGAGCCAAACATCTCAACGATTAGAGTAGGAAGAATCCATATGCCATATACAATTCCTAACAACAGTTGCGTTGGATGTGACAATTGCCGTCCCCAATGTCCTACAGGTGCAATCAAAATAGAAAACAATGAATACTGGATTGATCCTTCACTTTGTAACAATTGCGAAGGTTATTATCCCGAACCGCAATGTGTAATCGCTTGTCCAACCCAGTCTCCCATACCTTGGCAGGCGAAAAAGGGGAGATGCAAAGTTGAACCCAGAGATGCTACCAGCCCAGATTTATTTTCCAACGGGAAGAATCATCCATTTGCTTCAGCGATCGCTATATGGGAAGCTTGCAATGTATTAGCGCAACGCACATCCTTAAATTGGGAAATCGATGAAGCTGGATATCTGTCATATCGCCGACAAGTTAATCAAGGGCGGGGTGCGATCGCATTTCATCTCCAAGATCCACTCAATGTCAGCACTCGCACCACAGACTTAGCAACCATTGAGGCGCTAGACATCAAAGCCGCTTGCATCCATCTGATTTTTGCAGCTTACGCCACTACCTTAGAACAAGCTTGGGAGCAAGAATTTACCATTGACGAACGACAACTAGAGAAATATTTAGGGCTAGAAAAACGTAAAGACCTCAGCAAAAATGCCAAACTAGCTTCAATGAAGAATATCGTTCAACAAGCTTGCTCCCTGATAGTCTCCATTGACTGGCCACCACAAGGACGAGTGAGGGGATTCTCAGTTACAGGAAGCCGCTTGTGGCACTTACTAGACATTGAACACCACTTTCAAGAAGATGATTTAGGGTGTAAATATTTAGTGGGACTAACCTTCAAAATCAAAGCCGGGATATGGGCGCAGCATTTCTTAAACAAACAAGCATGTAAAGAACGCACCGCATTTTATCAATATGGTAGTCTCCCCAAAACCTTGCTAACCACAGTCATGAGCATTTGGCAGCAACACGAAGGAGCAGCTAGATTAATGCTATGGTTATTGTTTAAAACCAAAATGGGCAAAGAACAACGCATCACCATTCCTACCTTGCTGCGTGTGGCTTACGGTGAAGAAAAAGTTGCTCTAGCCTCCCGACAAAGAGAAGAACGCAAACGCCTACTGCGAACCTTTGAAAGTGATTTAGAAGTCCTCAACCATTACGGAATCAAGCCAAAATTCGACCCCATTACCTACCCAACAGAAATCCAACCATTGTGGGCAAAATTAATTGATATTCCCGAAGATCCCGAAGCAGCATTAGAATTTTGGACTAACGACGGTGGCTCTGAAACCCGCCTCACAGACACAGGCCCTCGTGGTAAATGGAATCTGCTGATGAATGCGCGGATTCTGTCCTTTGAACTCCCCCCAGAATGGGAACAACATAGTTCGGAAGTAGAAAAAAAGCAGCGCCGTACCCTGAATAAAGCCAGAAGAACCACTAAAATCACAACTGAATTGCTAGGTGAACAGATTTTGCAAGCACGTAAAAATCTCAATCTTTCCCAGAGAGAGTTAGCCAAGTTGACAGGTAAAAGCCAAAGCTGGATTCGTGACATAGAAAATGGTCGATTGAAAGCTAAGTTAGAAGACCAAGCGCTGTTAAGGAAAGTACTAAATATCGTTTAATTGCATCGGTCTGCAATGCGATCGCACATTTTTCGATTTGGTAAACTAAAGGCATTGATTGGGCTAAGTTGACCTATGACCATTGCGATCGACCAACCAATACAACAGAAGCCACTCAGCTGCGATGAGTTTCTTGCCCGTTATGGTGGCGATAACCGCTATGAACTGATTGATGGAGAGGTGTTCGATTTGGAACCAACAGGTCCGCATGAAGAGGTTGCAGCCTTCATTACCGTCAAGATATGTGTCCAGATCGATAAGATAGGCTTGTCTTGGTTTGTCCTTCAACGGGGATTATTGCGTCCTTCTAACACTGCTATGACAGCATTTCGACCGGATGTTGCAGTTATCGATCGAGATGAACTGATCAAAGAACCGCTTTGGTCTGACCAGTCGATCCTGACGCTAGGCAGTTCACTTAAATTTGTGGCGGAAGTTGTGAGTAGCAACTGGCAAAATGATTATGCCCGTAAGATCGAAGACTATGCCGTTTTAGGCATTCCCGAATATTGGATTGCAGATTACGCAGGACTAGGTGGTACTCGACACATTGGGAAGCCCAAACAGCCCACCCTCTCTATCTGTACGCTAGTAAATGGGGAGTATGAAATTCAGCAGTTTCAGGGGGATCAGACCATCGTTTCTCTAACCTTTCCAGATTTAAAGCTAAATGCTGAACAGGTGTTGAGGGCTGGCAGGTAAAACCACCGTGAGATCGATGCATATTAACAAGCGATCGCAGCATAACAAGTCGATGAAGCGGACGGGCGAGAGATTTCGATTGGGATGCCGAGGTTACTTGCCGCCGATTATATTGGTCGTTACAAATTTCAAACTAAATGCGATGTCTACGATGGTCTACGCCTACGCGCAAAGCGTTATCTTGAGCAAAATAGTCACGCACGGATCACAGTAATAGCACGTTGATTTTCCGTCACAACAACCTGCGTTGACAACCTCTCTTCAATTGGTAATGCATTTTTCCGTCTATCAAATATCAATAACCAACCAAAATCCAACCCCAAACGTGCTAAATAAGATTCTAATTGCTCGATTCCTTCAGTTTGGGGGTCGCGCTTTTTCTCACGCCATACTTTTAACTCAATAGCTAAAGTCACACTTCTATATCGCAAACATAAATCCATTCTGTCGCTCCCAATCGCATATTCTCGCTCCAGAGTACCACCACCATTAACAACACTCGTGTTGAGCGGAGTCGAAACACGATGCAAGAAAGCCATTAATACTAAATGAGGCGCAATTTCATGGTAAACAGCACTACCTAGTAAAGGTTCTCCATGTTGTCGCCAAAATTTGATAAACGCTGCTAACAACGCATCTGTATTTAATTCTCCTGACTGGGCTAACCAACTGGGGCTAATGTGAGGTAAACTATCCTGAGTTCCTTGGACTAAGACGCGGGGAATGACTTCGCGGTAAATCGGGTTAGAAATAACCAGTCCCCCTGCAGGATCACGTCGCAATAATCCTAAATCAATTAAATATTGGCGATCATCGGCTGGAGTATCCCCTAATGCAAGTCCAGCTAACATTGGTTCGATATCGCTAGATAAGCGGATGGAGATTGTATCACGCCAAGTTCCTAAAATTGCTAATTCTGCCGCACCTGGGTCATGATTAAATGCGCTGCCCACTTCTGCGGATACCATAACTGCTGTATAACGTCCACTGGCGGTAAGCTGTTGCGCTAGTGCTAACATGGCGGTGGTTTTACCTGTTTGTCGTGGTGCGTGAACGACAAAATAACTCTCTTGGGCGATCAGTACCTCCAAGTCGGGTAAACGACTGGTACCAGGTAGCATATAGTGTTTGTCGGGTTGACAAGGACCAGCGGTGTTGAACCAGCGAGACATGGGATGTTGGCAGATAGCGGACACTTTGAGTTTAGACGATTTTAGGGTTGAGAATGGGAGAGAGGAGACAGGGGGAAGAGGGTTTTAGACTTGCTTACTTTTCTTCACATAGTTTGATTTTATTGTGCCGACTTACTTATCACAATTTCCTCAAATTTACGCACCATACACCTTAACGATCGCCTCACCCATTCCCCTAATCTTGTCCACTAATTCCTGCGACTGTACTACCTTCACATTGCCACCAAAACCAATAATCCACCTTAGTAATTCCACATCATCCAAAGACCATTTAGGCAATACTACGCGAAAACGATTAGGAAAGACTTTATCTCCTGTTTTCTTGAGACAGAAAATTGTTTTAGGTAGCGTTAACCTTCCGCCTTCTACAGGTGGTGACATCTTCATTTGCTGTGGGGGAAATCTTTTTGTGCCCTCAGTAATAAATCGAAATATATTGTCAGTAAACCACAATTCTACAGTCATCCGAACCTGAGAACATTCTTGTTTATCCTGGCTGAGAAACTGACGCTGGTCATTAGCACTATATCCTAAAAAAATTCCCGCACCAGCCGCAGACAGTTTCTGCAATTTTTGTAATGACTTTTCTTGTTCCTGTCGGGATTGGACTTTGGTTTGGGGTTTACCAATAAACAATCTATCCAAGCGTTCAAACCGAAATAACCCTAATGCCATTTTCCTTGAGTGCAGATACCAGCGTTTTCAGACTTCCCTTTCCTGAATCTTGCAAAAATGGGTGATGCAGAATTAGGCGAATTGTTTGTACCAACCTTTGGAAAGTGTGAAAGTCAGAATAGGGGTGAGGGGAGAAGGGAGATAAATCAGGAATCTCCAATATCCCCTGCTTCATGCCCACTTGCCCTGAGCGTAGCCGTACTGCGAAGCAGAACCCGCAGGGTAGGGATGCCCCATGCCCAATGAGAGAATTTTGTTGTAGCCAGTGTAAATCAGATGCGATCGCCACAGCATCAGCATAAATGTTGCCATATAATTTACCCATACAGGCAGTAACTTCTGCCAAGGAACTAGCAAACTGAGGAACTGTACCAAAAATGCTTTCTAGTAGACTGGGTTCGGTTGCTTGTAGATTTCCCATTCCCGGATAGCGAATAATCAGGGAAATTAAATACATTAAGCGTTCAAAATCCAGGAGTCTGCTGTAGGTGTGTAAAGTAATGTGGTGATTGCGGTTAGCACGGTTGATCACGCTACGGGGAAGCTGTTGGATTTGGTTAGAGATTTGTTGAATATCGAAATTTGGCGAGGTGACATCAATTTCTTTGACTGCGGCAAATCCTTCTGCGGCGATTGGCGGGAAATCTTGCAGAGATTTGTGCATATTCTCAATTATCAACTCTGGAACTTGGCGAACCCGCCTTTGGTTCCATAACTTGCAAGTTGCAATTGGAGTTTGCAAATACCACCCCATCCACCGGGTAGAAGGAGTGATAGATTTTAGCTTGATGAGTAAATCTATCCGCCAAATCCGTTTGGCATTAGTAGCATCATAGATGATGGCATAACCTTGAGTAATCGCATCAATCATCTCAGAGATCACTTTCTCCTCAATCTCTAACCACTCACCTTGAATAGTTGCGTCACCATAAAGTTGTTGGCGAATTGCATCAGTGGAGACAATGCGATAATTCCCCAGTTTTGCTAACTCAGCGGCGAAGGTAGATTTCCCGCCACCAGGGACACCAATCAGAAAGTGACAAATCATCAGCAGTTCAAAATTAGAAGTTTTTCTACTTTAACTTTTAGCTGTTATTTATTTGCTGTCTAGTGTTGTCAAGCGAATGACGAAATAATTTTGATGATATTTCTGGCGTAAGCTACTCAAACAAGAAAGCAATATCTGCTTTTACTTACTGAATCTACTGAAATGAGAAAGCAAACCGCAGTTTGAGAAAGCAATATCTGCTTTTACTTGCTGAATCTACTGAAATGAGAAAGCAATCAAGCATTTTGAGAAAGCAATATTTGCTTTTGCTTGCTGAATCTACTGAAATGAGAAAGCAAACCGCAGTTTGAGAAAGCAATATTTGCTTTTACTTACTGAATCTACTGAAATGAGAAAGCAAACCGCAGTTTGAGAAAGCAATATCTGCTTTTACTTGCTGAATCTACTGAAATGAGAAAGCAATCAAGCATTTTGAGAAAGCAATATTTGCTTTTGCTTGCTGAATCTACTGAAATGAGAAAGCAAACCGCAGTTTGAGAAAGCAATATTTGCTTTTGCTTGCTGAATCTACTGAAATGAGAAAGCAATCAAGCATTTTGAGAAAGCAAACCGGAGTTTGAAAAAGCAATATTTGCTTTTGCTAATTAAATTTAGTCAAAACATAAAGTTCAAGTAAAAAGTAAAAAGTAAGAAGTAAAAAGTAAAAAGTAAGAAGTAAAAAGTAAGAAGTAAAAAGTAAAAAGATAATCCCTATAAATAAATTTAGGGGATTTAATAAGGACATATTATTTTTCGTGCTACGCATCTCGAAATAAATGTTTTTATTTTGTTCCATAAATAAATTTAGCGAAAAGTTATGTAGGCGGGTTTCCCGCCGTAGGAAACTTTTCAAGACAGGGGCTTCAAACCATTTTCTTTTTCTTTTTCTTTCTTTTGCCTTTTAACTTTTTACTTTTGCTTTATTTGGTGAAATTATTGACGATATACCTAATAAATTCGATGCCAAAGTTAGGGTTTTATCTTGCAAAACAACCTACAAATAAATGCTGTTTATTTTTCATTTTAGGGCTTTGCAAGTATAATTTCATACATTACTATAAGTAAAAAAAGGCGATCGCCCTCTGCCAAAAATCTGCGATCGCCTTTCTCTAAACCCCCACTATGGGAGACAAATACAATGATGACACAAGTAGAAAAAAACAGAGAAAATCAAGATTTCGCCCAATCCGAGTTACAACAATACTTAGAAGGTGAAAACTTCAATATACCCCCAGGTTTCCATTAATTCCGCTTCTAAAGAATAGAAGCGACACGAGTACGATGAAGACCGTGGTTATAAAATAATGTTTCCATTAATTCCGCTTCTAAAGAATAGAAGCGACCTAAAGAACTTGGTAGTTATCGTATCAAGCAAAATCGTTTCCATTAATTCCGCTTCTAAAGAATAGAAGCGACCTAGTTTTGTTGATGCTGAAAGAGCAGTCCCATTAGTTTCCATTAATTCCGCTTCTAAAGAATAGAAGCGACCGAGGGGGCGATTGAAGCCTTGATTAATCAGGTGCGCTGGGGTTTCCATTAATTCCGCTTCTAAAGAATAGAAGCGACTCTATAAAGATTTCATGGAAGCTTTCCCAAATGCTTTGTTTCCATTAATTCCGCTTCTAAAGAATAGAAGCGACAGCTGGAAAAATTACGGTGAGTACGAACTGCATGGTTTCCATTAATTCCGCTTCTAAAGAATAGAAGCGACTCAATCCTGTATCCAGAAATGGATACAGTCACGGCGAGTTTCCATTAATTCCGCTTCTAAAGAATAGAAGCGACTTCCTGGATCTATGGAAGCAGGTGGAAACCAAGGGTAGTTTCCATTAATTCCGCTTCTAAAGAATAGAAGCGACTTACAGGAGGATACCTTTATTAAGTCTGATCGTTATGAGTTTCCATTAATTCCGCTTCTAAAGAATAGAAGCGACTATTAACGATGAATCTATAATCTATGTGGAAGAGTTTCCATTAATTCCGCTTCTAAAGAATAGAAGCGACGAGATATTAAAGTGGATTGGTTAAAGCTATTTAGTTTCCATTAATTCCGCTTCTAAAGAATAGAAGCGACGCAAAGAAGCCGCCAACGAAGCCAAACCCTTGCGTTTCCATTAATTCCGCTTCTAAAGAATAGAAGCGACCTGACTGGCTTGTCAACCACAGTCAAATCCCAGCAATTTTCCATTAATTCCGCTTCTAAAGAATAGAAGCGACCTCGTCACATGCTCTTATCCGCAAATAATATTTCCTATTTTCCATTAATTCCGCTTCTAAAGAATAGAAGCGACTCACCGCACTAAGCTAACAAAAACAAAGATAAAAGGTTTTCCATTAATTCCGCTTCTAAAGAATAGAAGCGACTAGGTTGTTGCTATGGGCAAATCCCAGAGATTAATTTTTCCATTAATTCCGCTTCTAAAGAATAGAAGCGACAGCTGCCATCTGAAACCTTGATATTGCAAGAGTTTCCAGGCTACTTTCCGTCAACCTAGAAAGAAAGTACCATTTCAGCCTTTGGGTAGTCAAGAGATGATTTGTGCAAATCGCCTCAAAAGCATAACAGGCAAAGCTTCTAAGAATTTCGTCAACCCTTTTTTTGCAGTAATCATACTCAAAGCCAGATAGCATAAGGTTTTGAGGCGCAAAAATTGCATCAAATTGCCAAACACCCACGGGTTGACGCCAGTGAAACATCATCAGCTAATATCTTGATCGCTCACACAGCTATCTAACCTACCTGAAATTGTAAACCCAGATCAAAAGCTGAGAAAGCGATCGCGGTTTTAATCAGTAGCTCACATTTTCAGCAAAATTCGTCATTCGCATGAATAGCTGTTTACATTTCGGATTTTTCAGAGAAGATAGGAAAATCACATAGGCAAACCAAATAACACATAGATAAGTTAAGTTGACTACTTGCTCAAGTCCAAATTGTTACAAAGTATAACTACTGAATAAAATATCCGATTCCGACTGTAACTTAAACATGACTGATGAAGGGAATTCTCTCATGGTGACTAAATATACTGCCATTACCTTTGCTCCCGTACAAGGATTTATCGAGAAATCTCGTAAACTCCGAGACTTGTATGGTGCATCGCTTATTCTCTCCTATCTCAGCCAGCAGCTAGTCAAAGAAGCCGAAAAAACCACAGAAGTAATTTCCCCAGCAGGCGCTAACCTCCACAAAGGAATGCCAAATCGTATTCTCATCAAAGGAGAATTTACTCAAGAACAGGTCAAACAAACCGTGTTGTCAGCATGGAAGCAAATATTACAGGAATGTCGCAGCTGGATAGAAAAGAAATTACCTGACTACACCTACCACTGGGAACGAGAGTGGATAAACTGGGGAAACCACGCCTGGGAATTCTTTTGGGGAAGTGGCCACAGCATCCAAGCAGCGATGGATGATTTAGAAACCCGCAAACTTTCGCGTGGGTGGACAGCAGTTAACTGGATTGGCGAGAGTTCTAGCTTAACAGGTACAGATGCCATTGCCTTTCCGGGATTAGGTGGAGAAGCGAGAAATCCGCAAAATCGCCAGTGGACTATAGAAAAAAATGATATCAAAGCCTTCTTTAAAAGCCTCGCCTGTGTATTAGAAAATCTTCCCCCAGATGCAGAACCAGAAGGTAAATTTTTTGCCCTCCATGAAAAATTGAGTATTCCCGAATTAGTCAAACGTTTAGTAACCCTCCCCGAAATCGCCACCGACTTAGGAATGTCTAAACTAGAAAGTTTCAGCGAAATTTATCGCGGTCCCGAAGCCAAAAATGAGCAAGGAAAAGGACGTTGGACAGGTTGGTTTATGGGTGATGGCGATGAAGTTGGTAAACACCTCCAGAAACTAGCAGCTTTACCCAATGGTGATGAAGAACTGAAAAAATTTAGTCAAGCCATGCGTAACTGGGGAAAAGACTTTAACAGAGACTTCCCCAAAGAAATTGGTCGAGTAGTATATGCAGGTGGAGACGACTTTTTAGGTGCAATTTATCGAGACAAAGACCAAGAACCAATTACAGCCAAACAAGCATTTACATGGTTAAGCCAACTCCCCAAAGAATGGGAAAAGCATCAACAAAAAATTGGCTTAAGCGTCGGCTTTGTTTGGGCAGGTTCTAGCGTCCCCCAAAGGGATATTTTAAAACACTGCCGTGAAGCCGAAAAGCTAGCCAAAGCCTCAGGTCGTGGGCGAGTCACCATCAGAATCGTCTTTAATAGTGGTCAATATGTGCAGTGGACTTGTCCTTGGGATTATTTGGATATCTTAAACAAATATCAAGACAGAGAGAAAAAATCAAACTGGAGTCATGTTTATCAAGATTTAGCACAATTAGAATCCCGCCGTGCTTTTAATCTAGATAAAAAAACCTTTACCGAAAAATTTGCTATTCAATTTTTTGATATTTACTTCCCCAAGGAAGGTAAAGAATTACAAAACAATGAACGTGCAAAACATATTGTAGGTTTTAGCGATGATGATAATAGTTATGAAAGAAGTGAAGCCACAATTAATTGGATAAGTAACTTAATTAAAGTAGGGTGGCATCTATGTTCAAATACCTAATTAAAAACCTGTAGGTTAGGTTGAGGCTTTGCGAAACCCAACATTTCCCGGAGTTTATTGGGTAACACATTGCTTCAAACAAACCTACGAATATCTTAACTTAATGAAAGTAAGCTAGCATTTATGTTCAAATACCTAATCACAATCAATCCCTTGGGATTAATGTATGGCAGCGCAGGCGCATTCCTTTCCCCAGATAATTTAGTCGGTCTTTCCGGCTTCAAATTCCCCCCAGAAGCAGCGACACTATCAGGTTTAATGTTTAGTGTCAACAAAAATACCAAAAATTTTCCTCAGAATGAATTGAGTGCTAACCTATTTGTAGCTGGTCCTTTTTGGGCGAAACTTAAAGACAAGCAAAATTTTTATATCCCCATTCCTTGGCATAAAATCATTGCCAAAAAAGCAGTAGATGAATGGCAATTAAAAGATGGTCAATGGGAGTTAGAAAATAACAGTGAAAAACTAGAACCAGATTATCGTTGGCAAACAATAGATTCTTGGGGAACTTCAGCTAAAACAATCAAGATTAATAAATATAATTCTGTTGCTGATAAGCCTTGGGAATACGTTTCCTTTCTCCATCCCAAAATTAAACATTCAGAACGCTGTGTAGAAGATGCTGACGGACTCTTTCTAGAAAACTCGGTTCAAATGTCAGATGAAACCTGTTTAGTTTATCTGTCAACATATCCCATAGAATCCGGCTGGTATCGCTTCGGCGGAGAAAATCATATTGTCGAAATTGAATGTGAGGAAATCAAAAACAAAAGATTTTTAAAATTATTAAATCAGCCAATTCAACGCACATTCGCCTTAATCACACCAGGTATATGGGGTTCCAATCGCTTCTCTTATCGCCATCCCCAACACGAAAGCTTTCCCAAAACCGTAGAAATGTTAACAGATAAACCAATACCCTATCGTTACCGCGCTAAAGGGAATTTAGGAAGAGGACGTTACGCCGTTCCCGCTGGTAGTGTGTATGTTCTTGCAGAACCCTTAAACAAACCTTGGTGCGAATGGGAAGAAGCATGGTTTCCCAAAGAAGGCTACAGCCTCAAACGTCTAGGATGCGGTCTATGTTTACCCACAGAAATTAAAGGAGTCGCCTAAAATGTATAAAAAAGCCTATGGCATTATCGAAACATTAGCACCTTTGCACGTCGGTGCAACAGCCGGAGAAGAAAGCGGTAATTTAAACCTCATTTTTCGTGACCAATTTACCCAAACGGGTATCCTTCCTGGTAGTTCGATTCGTGGTCGCCTGCGTTCAGAAATGCGTTTGTTAGATGGAGATGATGCTGCAAATTATTGGTATGGCAATGAAGCAGGGTCAGAAAAATCAGAATTTAATAATGAGTCTATCATCAAATTTGAATACGCTTCCGTTCTCTGGCTACCCGTATTTTGTCCCGGTCAACCAATAGTGTGGGTAACTAGTCCGCACCTACTCCAACGCTACCAAAGAATTGTTGGCGATACCGTCAAAATTAATGGTAAATCTCTCAAAGAAATAGATATACCCGACCCCTACACAGGTTCAAAGAACTTAAAAGCGCGAGAATCCCAAGGTAAAAAAACCTTATTTTTCAACCTAGGTTTCTTAACCATCAACAAAACCGTAGATTTATCACCTTGGTTTCCATCAGGAAAAGAAAAGCCTGCAGTCATAGTAGACGACAGTGATATTTCCATGATTCATGACATGGCATTATATCGTCAAAGTCGCGTCCGCTTAAAACCAGACCAAAAAGTAGTCGATGGCGGCGGTTTCTTCAACACCGAAGCCTTACCAGAAGGAACCATCTTAGTTTTTCCCATCGCCATCAAAGACGATAAATCAGGGAAAAAATGGCAACCATTCCACGACATCCAAACCACAGACATTTACCTTGGTGGCTTAGAATCCATCGGCTTCGGACACTGCAGCTTAACCTTAAACGGAGAAATATAACTTTCAAACTCATCTCTGCGCCTCTGCATGAGATAAAAAAATCGGGTTTGTTTACCTAAAACTAGAAAAATGTTGGGTTTCGTTCCTCAACCCAACATACAAATCTACTTCAATTCCTCTTTGCGCCTTTGCGCCTTTGCGTGAGATAAAAACTTATGAATTGGAAATCATACGGCTTAGACCAAGAAGCACAACGCTTAGTTCTCAAACACCGTGACAAAAAAGGTGTGATTGGTCAATCTCACAAAATGCGGATAACCGTAGCTTTTGGTTTAGAAAGATTTTGGGGAGAACAGCTAAGACTATTAGAAAAAGAAAAAGCTGAAGAAAAAGCCAAAGGTGAATATTGGCGCGATACCTGGAAAAGCTTTGTGAAAATTATGCTGTTAGCAGGAATTAAACTTCCCCAAGAAGATGTTAGCGGTAATAACACTGCAAAGATTCAAGAAGTTGCAGCTAAATTATGGGAACTTCCCATTGAAGACCAAAGAATTTGTTTAGCTGTTCTCACTCAATTCTGTGACAGTTTAGTTTGGTGGACTCAACGCTATAAAAAATCAGGAGTCGGTGATGACGAATAGTAACGAAGTCCCCTTAATGTTTCAAGCGCAAATCTCAGGACGCGGACAAATTCACTATATCAGAAACCCCGAAAAATCTGAGAGATGGGTTGATGAATGGGTCGAAGGTTCTGCAATCGATGTTCCTCAATTTAACGCCAATGTGCAAACCAAAGAATATAAAATCACTTGGCGCTTTGTTTCTAACAGCGGACAAGATGAAGATATCATTCGACCAGTCATCGCCGCTAAAGGATTTCCCTTTTACCCAGGCGCAAGTATGAAAGGCGCTTTTCTCCGCGCCTGTACCCTAGAACAACGTGAAAGATATTGCGGTGGAAAACTAACTAGTAACGATACTCAACCGGGAATACTCCGTTTTCATGGTGGTTATCCTAAAGATGCAACTTGGGTAGAACAACCATTAATTGATGTAGTTCATCCGCAACAAGATTGGCAAATTAAAAATAACGGTAGCCACTCAGCCTTTATTCAAATATCCCTTTATCAACCCACCTTAGTATTTGGCATTTCCAGCACCATAGAATTAACGGATAGTGAATGGGAAATTATCTGGACTATTTGGGATAAAGCCATAGAAAAAGGCATAGGTTCTAGAGTTAGTGCAGGTTACGGTCAACCGATAAATCACCCGGAAACTAAGTTATTAACTGTTAATTTGCGCGGACAAGGTTTAGCCTCACAATTAATCGATAAAACAGGCGAATTTCGACCTAATATTTTTAAAGCTGCTTTACGCGGTCACACTCTGCGGTTATTTAGCGGCGTCACCGACGAAAACACAGCCGAAGAATTAACCAGAGAACTTTGGGGAGGCTTTGCCGGTAAAAATGGCGCTGTCGTCGGACATTTAGGAATTGCTTTTAATGCCATTGATTTAGAAATAGATGAATATAGATATGGTAGAAATACCATGCCTACTTATGAATTAAATGCAGGAACTCTCAATATTCTCTGCATGGGTACAGTCTCAAAAGAATACAAAAAAGAATTGAAGACATTAGCAACACAAATTTTCAGATTTGCGATGTTGCTTAGTGGCTTTGGTAAATCATGGCGACGCATTGACCATCGTCTATTCTTTCCAGACTATTTAAATGGTAAACCAATGATAGGTTCTCATTGGCAATTTACCCAGCAATCAAATCCATACTATTTCCCAGTCAATAACATCAACCATGTCACTAATATCTTGAATGATATTCAGAAAACTGTAAACAACTGGCTGAAATTAAAAGGTAAAACTCCAAGTAATACATTAAGTTCTTGGCGTGAGTCATTCCATCCGCAAAAAGTCCAAGTCTGGGGACGCATTGCACAAGATGAAGATGACAGTTTAGCAGTGAGATGGTTTCACGGTAATTACCAAGGAAGCAAATCAATAAAAGGTTCAAGTCTCACAGGAAAGATGGGTCAAATCGGCAGAATTTGGCATCGAATGTACCCACACTATATCAAAAATAAAGAAGGAGAAAACAAGCGTAAAGGTCGAGAATATGTAGAGTTACTCACGATTTTTCCTGATAAAAGGGATGAGAGAACACAGGAATTTTTAACTTTTTTAGCAACCAGCGACTTTACAAAACTTTGGGGAGAATAGTTTATGAGTATTTGGATTGTGACAACAGGTAATAGTGATATTATCCTCAAGCATGATAAAAATTGGGGAAATTTGTACGGCGAAATCAGATATGATTTAGAATGTACAGAATTTGCTTCACCTCTCCCATTAGATCCCTACAATCAAGAAGCTGGACTTACAGTACCTGCAAGGGTGTTAGGACTGGTATATGCAAACCAGCCCGATGTTTACAAATCTGATGATTTAAAATTCCCTCTTCTAGATACTTATTGCCAATATTTAGAGAACAACACTAAGCCGGAAAGAATTATAATTCTGCTCACAGACCAATCTCAAATATTTAATGAAGAGCAAAAAATCTATGAAAAATGTCCTTATTGGCAAGATACTTGTACACTTAAACCTTTATTAGAGTGGTATTTTAAAGCTAAGTTTGACTATCAGCCAGAATTTTTATATCTAACACCAAAAAATATAGGTAGAGGTATAGATAATTGGAATGAAACTCTTGCATTAGTAGAAGAAACATTATTCCAAGATGATAACCATTTAAAAATATATGTCAGCCATCAAGCAGGAACACCAGCCATATCTTCTGCTGTGCAATTTGTCAGTTTAGGCAGATTTAAAAATGTTCAATTTTTAGTCAGCAATGAATATTTTGATGAGGATTATCAGCAGCAATCTAAATCAGAAGCTATCGATAGTTCTAACTATTGGCGGGGAATGCAGATTCAAAAAGCAAAACAGTTAATCATTAAAGGATTACCTGCTGCAGCTAAGGAAATATTAACGGGGATAGCTAATGAACAAACAATAGAACAATTAAATCAAATAGTTGATTTATTTAATATCAAGAATTCTTTAGTGAAAGGTCAAGAATTTGAGGTTAAATCAGCAGTTGGTAGAATTGTTACGGCGCTTGATTTAGTGGAAATATTTTTTAAACAAGAAAATTATATTCAGGGAGTGGCTATCCTGAATGCTATGCAAGAGACTTTTTTAAAAGCTGCGATTATTTCCCAAAACAAAAAGATTAACGATTATCCCATACAATTGTCAAATATCGTAGGTTGGGATAAGTTCGGTTTATTTATTAAGTCCCAAAACGAGATTAAAAAGTTACCAAACCTGCAAGATCCTCTAGATATTTTAAAACAATTAAAATTTCCTAATTCTGACCTCCGCGATTCTGATGTTAAATACTGGGAAAAATACCAGAATCAAAGAGATACAAAGTTTAAATTGAGTAATAGCACAGAGTTGCAATGGTTGTGTGAACTCAGACAGGATTTTAAAGCTTGGGGACTTTTGGAATGGTCATGTCAATATAGAAAAACAGAAGATGATCTTCGCAACCAATTATTACATAATTTGCTAGGTGTAAATCAGCAAGAAGTACGTGATTATCTATTAGGATATAAAGATACTTCTATTAAACGATTTTTAGGCAGTATCAAGCAGAAAGCAATTAATGAAGTTTATGAGGCTTATCACCAAGAGGTAAAATTACCTTTCTTGAAGGCTTTAAAACTATTCGGTTTGTGGAAAGATGAAGCAAATAACAATAAATTAGAGATTAAACTGAAAGAAATAGCAGATTCTCTTGTTTGAACAAGGTAAGTAAGTGGGCACAATAAAAGCAAACTGTGTGAAGAAAAGTAAACAAGGCTCAAACCCTTCTACCTATTGCCTATTGCCTTATCCCAGCGACAATTATTTACGCCAAGTTACTTATGGCGATCGCTTATATCTGCTTGCTCCCATTCCCTACAAATCTCCGCGTGTGTAATTAATTCTGTTTAGCCACTTATCTTCGAGAATACGCCCTCGATCCAACACCCTAATTAACTTTGATAGGGGCGCGGTAGTTGGCGCAGTTTATGAGCAGTATCCAACTCACTATTGTTTTTTCTACCGTATCCCCAACCCAAGATGCGACGATATTCACCCATGATGTCACGTTCAATTAAATCATCCTCATTGACTGCAACATGGGTATGAGATTCCGGCGCAACATAGAGCGCATCCGCAGGACAATAAGCCTCACACATAAAACAAGTTTGACAGTCTTCCTGCCTAGCGATCGCAGGTGGCTGGTTTGGCACTGCGTCAAAGACATTGGTAGGACATACTTGGACGCATAGATTGCAATTGATACAGAGTTTGTGGCTAACAAGTTCGATCATGATACTGCTCCTGCAACAACTTTGATACAAAGGGAGATGGGGGAGCAGTGGAAATTATTCAACATCCTTATCCCCCTCATCCTCACCTAAACAACTATGCTATTTGATACAGATGGTGTAGCGTAGCCACTTTGAGGCTTGTCTCCAGACATCGCATCTGTGATCCAATCACGCCTCACCCAAAGCTTTTCTAAACCACCTGTGGCTTGGTAATAACGCTGATTCGGATCAGTTTCGGGATAGTCTACGCGAATGTGTTCACTGCGGGTTTCCGTGCGGTGTAAAGCGCTAAAATATGCCCATCGTGCTACAGCCGTGAGAGATGCTGCTCGACGAGAAAATTCCACATCGCGCACTGTATCTTGTTTCGGGTTCCCCCGTACCTGCTCCCATAGTTTCTCTAATTTAGACAGAGAATCCAAAAGCCCCGACTCAGAACGGAAGTGATTCTTTTCTAACGGGAACATCTCATCTTGAACACCACGGACGATTGCCTCGCTATCGAATGCAGAAGATGATGGCGTTCCGCCCACCGTAGGCGATCGCATTCCGGCTTGACCAGTAGGACGCGCCACCCGTTCATTTGCATGAGCGCCGAGACTCTTGGCAAAAGTCGCTGCACCAACTCCAGCCCATTGACCTGTAGAAATTGCCCAAGCGGCATTGGGTCCACCGCCACCAGAAGCTAAACCTGCTAAAAACTCCCGCGAGGCTGCATCCCCTGCAGCATAGAGTCCAGGTACTTTCGTACCGCAACTATCATCGGTCAACCGGATGCCGCCTGTACCACGTACCGTACCTTCTAAAACCAATGTTACAGGCACTCGTTCTGTATAGGGATCAATCCCAGCTTTTTTGTAAGGTAGATAAGAGATGAAATGGGATTTTTCAATCACCGCCTTGACTTCAGGTGTGGCTCGATCCAAACGAGCATAGACAGGCCCCTTTAAGAGTGCATTGGGAAGGAACGAAGGATCACGACGACCATTGACATAACCACCAAGATCATTACCTGCTTCATCGGTAAAACTAGCCCAACCAAAAGGAACACCCCTTGTCACCGTGGCATTAAAAGCAGTCGAGATGGCATAGTGATTAGAAGCTTCCATACTGGAGAGTTCGCCGCCAGCTTCCACCGCCATCAGCAGTCCATCACCTGTATTGGTATTGCAACCTAAGGCTTTACTCAAGAATGCACAACCGCCATTTGCTAGCACTACTGCACCAGCGCGAACGGTGTAGGTACGATGATGTTGCCGTTGCACACCTCTGGCTCCAGCTACTGAGCCGTCGTCAGCCAATAAAAGCTCTAGAGCCGGACTTTGGTCGAGAATCTGCACACCAACACGCAAGAGGTTTTTACGGAGAACCCGCATATATTCAGGGCCATAATAACTTTGGCGCACAGATTCCCCATTTTCTTTGGGGAAACGATAACCCCAATCTTCTACCAGGGGCAAACTGAGCCAAGTTTTTTCGATCACACGCTCGATCCAACGTAAGTTAGCTAAGTCTTTTGCTACGCGATAACGCTCTGATAAAACTTTCTCCCAATTCTCTGGAGAAGGAGCCATAATGCCATTACCACTAGCCGCAGCAGCACCGCTCGTACCTAGAAAACCTTTATCAGCAATGATGACTTTGACACCTTGGGATGCGGCTGCCCATGCTGCCCATGCGGCGGCAGGTCCACCACCAATTACCAGTACGTCAGCAGTCAACTGTAGTTCATTTGCGCTATAGACTGTGAGCAATTCCTGTTTCTCCTTTTTGGCAATGAAAGGGAGTAGGCAACCGACAACAGGCGACAGAGAAAACTCAGTCACCTAAAATATGCGGGATTTCCACCTACCTTGCAATACAAGCATTCTTTCTCTGACGAGACGCTATGCGTAGCTTGCTACAAATGTGTACGGCAAATTACAGTTAATATGATAATCGAATTGTTAGCTTTACGAACAATAAGTACTGCGAATTATATCATGTCCAGTAGTAAAAAAGTTGGACGATAGTGGAGAGGGCGATCGCTGCTCTTGCGTTCTTCTTTGCCTCTGGAGCGCCTCTGCGTGAGACAAAATTATCTATGCAACAAAGCGATCGCTCTCAAAATACCTGCAACTACCGCAGGTATTAACCCACCTCAAAAAGAGCGCGGGGTAAACCCGACTGACGAATAATAGACCGCAATGTCCCAACGCGAAGCTCATCATAACTGAATAACTGATAGCATTTAACCAAATGCTCTTGAGAAGCCTACTATAACTTGTACATGCGCTAATATATCCTCGCGCCATCTTCATGGGCTGTTAGCACATCTACCCCACGGCGACGCAATTGATCTGTAATTGCTTGAGGTACATGTACATCCATATACAGTGGTACTGACACTTACAACAAGCCTTGAGTTCGCATCCGCACAAAAAACGGCGAGCGCACGGACTGATTATCTGCTTGCTTCCATTCCGTGCGAATCTCGGCGTCAATCTCCTCTTGATGGTCAAAATAGTAAGCCATTGCTGCATGAGCCTCAGCCAGACTCAGATGCAGATGCTGTCGGCACATTTCCTCAACTGACCAACCATAGGCTACATAATCCATGACAATTTGAGCAACACGCACACGAGGTAGACGTTGCAAGCGTGCAGGTTCAGTAGGGCTAGTTTTCTCGATATGAGGATAAATTACTGTACTGGTCATAGTATTTGACCAACTAGTAGTCTGTCAATTTTGTTTTGAGGGGTTTTTGGTAGTGCGGGCATCTTGCCCGCGTGAGCGAGACGCTCACACTACAGTCCCTCATTTCAACCCTGACAAACCACTAGTTCTAAGAAGCTAATTATAGCCTGTATACGCCCTATAATTTCCTGCTGATAAACCCCTACGCCATCTCTGTAAAGAAATTAAACTACACTCTTGCGTTCTTCTGGGCGCCTCTGCGCGAGACAAAAAATTATTAATTTTGCGCCCTAAGAGCAGGTGCAATCTTACGACGGTCAGGGCAATATGGCCCACTAGGTCTGCCATCATTAGGACAACAAAACCCTACAGGAGAATTGGGGTGACATTGTGTACCTTTAACCACATCAGCGCTAGCTTGAGTTGTGACACTAGTCAAAATCATCCCCATTAAAGAAGAAACAACGAGAACTTGTTTTGCGAAAGAACGGTTTTCAGAGACGCTTTTATTAAACATTGTTTTCTCCTGCAACTTTGTAATTTACTGAGTCAATCCTCTTACATTTACTCAATAGGTTCACCTCTAAAGCTTTATGCAGGATTGAGCCGATATCAGATGAATTTAAAGTTACATTGCAGGAAAGCCTGACTGTATTTGAGTCATATCTCAATTACATCTTGGTTGAGATGTCCTCATTGAGATACTGAAGCAATGTGGCGATTTGCTCAAGAGAATAGACATTGATAGCGAGTTTGGGGATATCCGAGCCATCAAGGAAAGCTATGACTCGATAAGTAATGTAATCTACCCCCAGGAGCCTTTGGATGATGCGTAAAGCCAGTAGTTGATTATTACACCGCGATTTGATAAAAGTTTCAATGTCGTCTCTCAATGAGATTTCCACGCCAACCCTACCGGAAAACTTTAGAGCTTCAGAGAAAACAATCCTTGGCTCCTGAGTGTCTTGAGCCTTAATTAAAGCGTTGAAAAAAGCTGATTTAAAATCATCTGACATCTTGTGCAGTTTAGCTTTACTGCTAGCTAATGCCTCATCACTCACATATCCAAAACTAATTTTGGTAGGAATCGGGCATTTTTCTAGAGTAACTTGTGAACCGTAAGCATCACCCAAAAGCTGTTTTCTGCGTTTAGCTTCTCCCATACTTCATCCCCAATTAGCTCTATATATTCAGGTTTATTCCCAAATAAAATCCACTTTAGCAGACGTGATAAAAATTAATTACATCTTGATTTTTCCTAATTTAGTTTCTAAAATCAAGCAAAAAAATTAAATATTTAGACATAAGCTTAAGACATAATTCTTTCATTTAATAGACCAATCATGTGTTCCTCTATTTACATTCTTATAGCAATTTAATTAATGATTGCGACACATGGATTGTCGTTAAGGGTTGGAAAACCCTACGAATGTATCTGTTATCTTCTTTCTTCAAATCGGTATTACTTATAGCGGGTTTTCGGTCGGATGCAATACAAGCGAGCGAGGGCGGGGAGACTCCGCCCCCTACGGTCTTTGCGATTTAAAACTGTATCTCACTGTTCTGAAAACCGCTATATTAATAGATGCCAATCTAAAAAAAATCCCCACCCAGGCTAATGCTTGGATGGGTAACATGAGTTCGTTCAAAATAACAGCAAAAGAATTATTTGCTTTCTGTGAAATCAGCGTCAATCACATCATCACCGCTACCAGAAGAGGGAGGGGTGGGACCACCATCGCCAGGAGCCGCACCAGGAGCAGCGCCGCCAGCTTGTTGATAGATGTTGCTACCAACGGCGAACAGAGCTTGTTGCAATTCTGGTGTGAGCTTCTTGATTTGCTCGTCATCTTCCTTCGCCACTGCATCGCGCAGTTCTTTGACCAAACCTTCAACTTTGGTTTTGTCAGCCTCGGGTACTTTATCACCCAATTCTTGTAGCTGTTTTTCGGCTTGATATGCTAACGAGTCAGCTTGGTTCTTGCGTTCAATTTTTTCCCGCCGTTCTTTATCAGCGTTGGCGTTTTGTTCGGCTTCTCTGACCATCCGGTCAACGTCAGATTTATCCAAAGTTGAAGCGCCGGTAATGCTGATGGATTGTTCTTTACCAGTACCTTTATCTTTAGCGGTGACGTTGAGGATACCGTTGGCGTCGATGTCAAAGGTAACTTCAATTTGCGGGACACCGCGTGGTGCTGGAGGAATACCATCAAGGCGGAAGGTTCCCAAACTCTTGTTATCGTTGGAGAATTCCCGTTCACCTTGGAGGACGTGAATCTCCACGTTGGTTTGTCCGTCCACAGCAGTGGAGAAGACTTCTGATTTCTTAGTGGGGATTGTGGTGTTGCGGGGGATAATTTTGGTCATGACGCCGCCTAGGGTTTCGACACCCAAAGACAGAGGTGACACATCTAACAACAAGATACCCGTGACATCACCAGCAAGTACACCCGCTTGAATAGCCGCACCAACGGCTACAACTTCGTCGGGGTTAACGCTTTGGTTAGGGTCTTTACCCAATACAGTCTTGACTAGCTGTTGGACTGCGGGAATCCGGGTAGAACCACCAACTAATACAACTTCATCAATATCACCTTTGCTTAATTTGGCATCCCGTAGTGCATTCTCAACGGGGATGCGGGAACGATCGATTAAGTCGGAGCAAAGTTCTTCAAATTTGGCGCGGGTGAGGGTTGTATCCAGGTGCTTCGGCCCATCCTGGGTAGCAGTGATAAATGGGAGGTTGATTTCTGCTTGGGTGACGCTAGAAAGTTCAATTTTGGCTTTTTCTGCGGCTTCAGTTAGACGTTGTAAGGCTTGTTTGTCTTTCCGCAGGTCAATTCCTTCGTCTTTTTTGAATTGTTCAGCCAAAAAGTCAACGATTTTTTTATCGAAGTCGTCACCGCCGAGATGGGTGTCACCAGATGTGGCTAATACTTCAAATACGCCATCACCCACTTCCAGGATGGATACGTCGAAAGTACCGCCACCTAAGTCAAACACCAAAATGGTTTCGTTGCTCTTCTTGTCAAAGCCGTAAGCCAGAGAAGCAGCTGTTGGTTCGTTGATAATCCGTAGAACTTCAATCCCCGCAATTTTACCAGCATCTTTGGTGGCTTGCCGCTGGGAGTCGTTGAAGTAAGCGGGAACGGTGATGACAGCTTGGGTGACGTTTTCACCAAGGTATTTGCTGGCGTCTTCAACTAGTTTGCGGAGGACTTGAGCAGAAATTTCTTCGGGAGCGAAGGGTTTACCACCGCCGGTAGACTCTAGTTTAACGTTGCCATTACTGCTGACTACTTTATAAGAAACTTCGGTAGCTTCTTTTGTGACTTCGTCGTAGCGGCGACCGATGAAGCGTTTGACTGAGTAAAACGTATTTTCGGGGTTCATCACCGCTTGACGTTTAGCGATTTGACCAACTAGGCGATCGCCATTTTTCGCAAACGCAACTACTGATGGTGTTGTCCGAAAACCTTCTGCGTTAGCAATAACCGTTGGTTTACCACCTTCCATGACTGCTACGCAAGAGTTCGTTGTACCTAAGTCAATTCCAACTACTTTTGCCATTTTAAGTGCTGGCTCCGTATAACTACAAATGAATGAATGAGAGTATAAAGGACTAAATTTTGAACCAACTGGTTGAAAAAAGCAGCCAGTTCAGCATGAATACCTTTGATTTGGTTTTCCTGGGGTCAGAACCCCATACTATGCTGATATATATACTGAAGCTCAGTTGTAGCCAGTCCATGAAGGAGGGTTTCCCGAACCTCCCTTGGGACGGTTAAACTTAAAGATGTTTCTAGTTGGCTCATCAATTGATTTACTTATACTTTGTCTAATGTATGAGAATTAATACTTCCAGCCATTGGGGTGAACCGTAACTTCAAAGTGGTGTTTGCCGTCAAAACCAGGATATAAGTAAGCTAGTAGTCTGTTTCATTAATTTTGTGGGGCTGTAGAGACGCGAAATTTGACTGGGCTTCTCTACGAGACGCTATCGCGAACGCCCCGCTACGCTAACGTCCCGCTACGAAGACAGCGTCTCTACAGGGTTTTGATGACAACCTAATCAATCAGAACTTTTGGGACAGATCACTAGTAGTACAATCCCAGTTCACCAGGCTTTGGTAGGGAAAAATCGATTTACTTGGTTGAATAGGCAATGCAAATAACAGTTAAGGTTAAGCCTAATGCAAAACAGCAAAAGATTGAAGAACAATCTGATGGTAGTTTGAACGTACTCTTAAAATCCCCACCAGTAGACGGTAAAGCTAATGAAGAGTTAATTAAACTACTAGCTGAGAAATTTAATGTACCAAAATCTAATATCAGAGTTAAGTCTGGTGTGTCTTCTCGACGAAAGTTAGTAGAAATTCAACTAGATTTCTAGTGCTGATATTTTTTGATTAGTTACCAGGACAAATCTGGTAACTAATTAACCCTGCCTTGATGGCATAATCTTGTTAATCTTGGTCAATACTTATATATCCTGATTGAGTTTTAACTCGCCCTATCCAAGCTTGAATAGCAGGAAATTGTTTCAAATCAAACCCACCTTCATCAGCCACATGGGTGTAAGCAAATAAAGCAATATCAGCGATAGTATAACGCTCTCCCACAAAAAAGGTGCGAGAGGTTAAATGATTTTCCATCAACCTCAATGCCGCATAACCCTCTGCTTGTTTTTGCTTGATGGCTTGATGATTTTCTTCGGCCTTACCTAAAATAGAGATCCAAAATCTCAATGTGGCGATGAACGGTTCATGGCTGTATTGTTCAAAAAATAACCATTGCATTACTTGCGCTCGTAAAAAACGGTCATAGGGCAGAAATTCTGTCCCTTCACTCAGATAGATCAATATAGCATTTGATTCTGCTAGGTATTTACCTGGTGCAATTTCCAAAACTGGAATCTTACCTTGAGGATTTTTACTCAAAAAATCCTGTGTGCGATTTTCGCCCTTTAAGATGTCAACCTCTACTCTCTCAAAAGGCATACCTAGTTGTGTCAATAAAAGTCGTAACTTGTAGCCATTCCCTGAAGGTAAAAAATCGTACAATTGCAGCGGTTCCATGCTAAAAATGTGATGAAGAATATGTTGAAAAATTGGGGTTCAAAATACATTATCTTACCAAATGATTTTTCACAACCCGGATATTTTTTGTTTATATTCAGCATCTTAATCTTAGAAAGAATTATCTGAGAAAATAAAAAATAAAAGGACGATTTTTTCTGGTATTCAAATGTTTAATTTTAATCCCTGGTCAAAAATAAAAATATGTGTGGAAGATTTACTTTAAAACAGCCAGCAGCGTCGATAGCTCAGGCTTTTCATGTAGATTCAGTACCTGATTTAACACCGCAATACAACATTGCACCTACGCAAATGGTGATAACAGTGTTACATCACGTTGAAAGCAACAAGCGTGAATTTCAGCAATTGCGTTGGGGGTTGATCCCCTCATGGGCGAAAGATGTAGCGATCGCCTCAAAGCTGATTAATGCCAGATCGGAAACTGTTGCCGAAAAACCCTCTTTTCGTGCTGCTTTTCGCCGTCGTCGCTGTTTAGTAGTAGCTGATGGCTTTTATGAGTGGCAACGGCAACCAGGCAAGAAGCAGCCGTTTTATTTTAGTCTTCAAGATGGACAACCATTTGGCTTTGCCGGTTTATGGGAAAGATGGCAATCTCCTTCAGGAGAAGAAATAACCTCTTGCACAATTTTGACAACAACAGCTAACGAATTATTACAACCAATTCATGACCGAATGCCAGTGATTGTGGCTCCAAAGGATTACAATTTATGGTTAGACCCCCAAATGCAAACACCTGAAACTCTACAGCAGCTCTTGCTTCCTTATCCAGCCCAAGCAATGACTGCTTACCCAGTTAACACCTTAGTGAATAACTCTCAACACAATACCCCAGAATGCATCATCCCAGTCGGCGAGAAGATTACCCCATAAATCAGTTAAATTAACTATTGAGTGTATTGGGAATGGGGCATAGGGAATAGGGCATGGGGCATGGGAAGATGGGGAAGATGGCGGAGATGAGGGAGAAATAACTCTTGACAAATGACAAATACCTCGGCTCCGCTCGGTACAAGTGACCAATGACCAATAGAAGCAAATATGCCAAGAACACAGAAAAACGACAACTTTATTGACAAATCTTTTACAGTGATGGCAGATATCATCCTGAAGATACTACCTGCTAATAAAAAAGCCAAAGAAGCTTTTGTCTATTACCGGGATGGCATGTCAGCACAGGCAGAAGGCGAATATGCCGAAGCTTTAGATTATTATGAAGAAGCACTCACACTAGAAGAAGATTCTAACGATCGCGGTTATATCTTTTACAATATGGGCTTGATCCATGCCAGTAATGGCGACCATGAAAAGGCTCTAGAACTCTATCACCAGGCACTGGAATTAAACCCACGTCTACCCCAAGCGCTAAATAACATAGCTGTGATTTATCACTACAAGGGCGAAAAGGCTAAGGAAGATGGTGATAACGATGCTGGCGAGGCGCTATTTGACCAAGCGGCAGATTATTGGGTGAGAGCAATTCGTCTGGCTCCCAATAACTACATTGAAGCCCAAAATTGGCTGAAAACTACTGGACGAGTGCAAATTGACGTGTTCTTTTAGTCCAGAGTCAAAAGTCCGGAGTCCAGAGTCCAGAGTCAAAAGTAATGACCCTTAACCCTTGACCTTTAACAAAAACTATGATTGATCGTGAGCAAGTTCATAAAGTAGCGCTTCTCGCTCGTTTAGAATTGACACCAGAAGAGGAGGAGCAATTTACTAACCAGCTAGGAAGTATTCTAGATTATATCGAGCAGCTAAGTGAACTAGATGTCAGTAACGTAGCGCCAACAACACGAGCAATTGATCTCAGCAATATCACTCGCAAGGATGAGCTACAACCTTATTCTGACAGAGAAGCCATCCTCAAGAGTGCGCCTGAGCAGGAAGGTGAATTTTTCAAAGTGCCCAAAATCCTCAACGCTGAGTAATCTACTGAAGTATGAAGTCTGAGGTATGAAGTCTGAAGTATCAGGTTATGGAAGTGGTACGAAATAATCTGTGTACCAAGAAATTGGTTTTTTATACTTTATCCTCAATACTTCATACCTCGTTGTCCTAGTAGGCTAAGGCACAAATAAACTACCGATTACAAAACGCCCAAATGCTTACTGTACAGGTTTATGCATTTCATCCTAGCCTGCGGCAAGCCGCTCCGCGTCTACATACTTCAGACTTCAGACTTCAGACTTCTTTGTACTAGCCTACTGTGACTTGGTCAGTGGCGACCTCGGTAGCGCCGTTAACCCCGTTAGCAATCTCTACTAATTGATTCAGACTATCTTGACTAGGAACTTTTCCTTTCAAAACTACTGTAGTTCCCAACTGAGCGACATAAACGGTATCAATATCAGTGACGCGAGAATCTTCGTCAAAAGCAAGAGCAACTCTTTTTGCTAAACCACTTTGATCATATTCTCCACTTAGTCCTACTCGCTCAGGAGGAATGGTTTCACCGTCAGAGGATTGTTCAGCAACTAAGGTTGCACTGGGATTAACTTCAGCATCCGCTGGCTTTTCCTGTCCAAAGAGTCTTTGTAACCAACCCATAACAGTAAGTTCTCCAATAGGAAATATTGAAATTACACAAGTAGTCTACCGTGGCTTGGACTTAGATCATAGTGGGTTAGATCCCAACGGCAAGGTAAAAAAATTTTTTCGGGCGATCGCACCCAGCATAAATAGTATTTATACCGTCATAACAGAAGACTAGACTTAGGATACACTGGCTTTTGAATGTACGTGAGGTGGGTCAGCAACCTCATGTGCTGCTGTTAAGTTCTTCCCTGCTATCGTATAGTATTTAGCTCTAGGGGACTTAACTCAAATCTACCAAAGGTAAATTTGATGCTCAGTTATTGCAATGCTAATCTTCTAGAAAGATTGATAAATAGGCATTTTATGCATTTCTACATACTCTGGCTATATTAGTTTCGTAAGCCGAGAGTACACGCAAAATGTTGCTTTGGCAGAGAAAAGTATAGTTTTTGCTTTTTAAACTTGCATCTTAATTGTTTTCATTTTTATCTATCTGCCTTACCAGATAAGCAGATTCAGTTAATATCTAAGCATGTTTTACTATTTAATTGCTGACCCCGACCTGCTAGATACTTTGGTATTGATTTTATTCCGTTCAATAGCTTTTAGCCCTTATCGCTCCCATGCTGACCCATCACCGCAAGCCCGTGTGCTTATCACTCATTTCCACCGACCTACCAGTCTGGTCTGTTGTTGAAACTGCCGGGACATTATATCAAAAAGATACTGACCGATTCCATTTACTGTTGACCGCACCACCTCTAATTAGTTGCGAAATAGCAAGTTCTCTGAGTCCAGAGGACACGCTTCTTCAGAACAGTAACAAAGCTTACGCTCCCAGCAGTCCCAGGATTTTGTGGCTGGAGATTTCCCCTTATCGGGTAATCATGACCATGCAAGGTAATGCTCAAGTAAGTTACCGTCACTTTTGGGAACATGGTGTTTATGGTATTAGCCGTTATTGGTTGCCAACTGAGTCATTGCAACCAAATGATCCCATTCGCCTACGTAATTTTACTACGGCTATGACGCTCAGTGGACACCCTCTGCCAGAGCATTTACGGTTGGAATACGAGTTGTGGGCAGAAAAAGTCCAACTGGGACGCTACATTCTCAATTTAGAAATTAAGCATTAATTACCTGGGAAGAGGGGGAAGACAAGAGGAATAAACAATCCCCAATCCCTAATCTCCTTGAAAATACCAATAAGTTAGAGACGAGATACATGTATCTCGTCTCTAGATTTGTTAAAGGTTGTGATCTTAAAAATTTAAATTCAGTTTCTACAAACTCGCCAGAAGACCTATAACGCCGTGTCCTGTAACAACTTCTAAGGCGATGAGCGAAACAAACCCAATCATTGCTAAACGACCATTGAGGAGTTCTGCATAGGGAGTAAAACCAGTGCGATCGCCTTGCTCATCTACATATACTTTAGGCTCGATCGCAAAGTTGTTCAATAGACCTTGATCGTCAATAATGGCTGAGTTTGTACGCATGGGTTTTTCTCGCTTTTTTTCTCTTATGTAAAGAAGTGTAACAAGTAAATTAATTTTTGTAAAGTATCTGAGTCTAGCCAAAGGTATATGATGATCGATTGAGTTTCATAGCCAGTTTCCACCTGAAGAAAGCCAATGCATCGATTCCGAGTAGAGGTTATTGCCAAAACCCCAAACCCGCAGCAAGTAATTTATGCTGCGATGCACCAAGACTATACCGACGCATTCGTTTATGACGAAAAAGACTCATGGCCCTCGGAGTCACAATGCGGCGAAGTGATTGTGAAGCGGCTACTAGCAGGAGAACGAGGACACTACGGTCCCTTGGAACATCCCCAGATCGTTTTCAACTGCGGTTACTTTCCCCACAGCGTCATGCAACAAGCTCGTACGCATCGAGTAGGCGTATCATTTGATGTGCAGTCTTTTAGATATACGGGAAACCAATTTATTGATGTAGTAGATGGAAAGAAAGATATAGAAGATGTTGTCTATCTCCGTCCTGTTGGCTATTACACAGATAGACAAGGCAAAAAATATTACTATTCACCAGAGCAAAGAGCAGCAGATTTGCAATGGTGTCTAGAAGCAGCTAGACGATATAAAGCTGATTTTGAAGGGGGAATGTCGGAAGAACACGCCAGGGGTAAAGTCCCGTTTGATTATCGTCAGCATTTTATTGTTAGCTTTAATCTCAGGTCATTCTTGCATTTTTGTGACTTGAGAAATAAGAAAGACGCTCAACTGGAAATTCAAAAGTTATGTGAATTGATGTGGCCTCATTTTGGAGAGTGGGCACCAGCGATCGCCCAATGGTATGAGAAGCAGCGTTTAGGTAGAGCGAGATTGGCCCCTTAATTGATCAGCAGGAGAAAAAAAGATTTTTGGGTATGATTGAGAGCGATCGCTCTTGGTAAAATTGAGATACGAATCAAGTATCAGAAACAGGTGAATGGCTAAAGACCGCTTTCATGATGCAGTTAGAGTAGCTCAATTAGTATGGCTGTAGACCAGTATCGTCAAATTATCCAACAATTAATTCTAGAACGGGCAAATAGAGGTTTATCCCAAGAGGGAATGGAAACACAAGCCGTTCTAGATACAGAGCATGACCACTATCTCTTGCTACATACCGGGTGGCGCGGGAATCGTCGGACACATGGATGCAGCCTGCATCTCGATATCAAAGACGGTAAAATCTGGATTCAACATGATGGCACAGAAGTCGGGATGGCGACACAACTCCTTGAACTGGGTGTACCAAAAGAAAATATTGTTTTGGCGTTTCACTCTCCTTATATGCGCCAATTTACAGAGTTTGCGATCAATTGAGTTGTGCGATTGAGCGATCGCCCTCAATTTTGGAGAGGTAAACTGGCGTTGGCGATCGCTGTTGTGATCATTAAGCTCAAAACTGCCAAGAAACTGTTCCTTGTACTGTAAAAGGCTGTCCGTAGTACACACGATTACCTAGCGAACTTTCAAAATAATCTACGTCAAATAGATTTTTGAAATTGAGGGCGACTCTGAATTGATCGCGTTTATAGAAAATAGATGCATCAGTCCGAAAATAGCTAGGCACAGTATAGGTATTGTTAAAATCAACGCGATCGCCCACAAAAAACAAGCCAATTCCCGCCCCTAAGCCTTGCAAATCGCCTTTTTGAATTTCGTAGCTTGTCCACAAGTTAAAAGAGTGATTTGCGCTATTCGACAATCGGCTTCCAGGGGTCAATGTATTATCTTTAGTAACACGGGCATCAATATAAGCATAGCCCGCAAAAATATTCCATCCCGGTAAAACTTCACCCGCCAGATTCAGTTCAACCCCTCGGCTATTCTGCTCACCAACTTGGATGGAAAAGTTCGGTCTATTGGGGTCTTCTGTCGTCACATTAGTACGGGTCAAATCAAACAAGGACAGGGTTGCGGAAAGGCGATCGTTCAAATCTGCCTTTACCCCAACCTCATACTGATTACCACGTTCTGGCTTGAAGGAAGAGTCAACACCAAAAAAGTAGGAGCCACCTGGTGGAGTAAATGAACTTGTGTAACTGGTATAGAGAGAGATCGCAGGGATGGGTTGATAGACAATCCCAATGCGAGGACTGAATGCACTATCAGTCCCACTGCTCTCTGTGTTACTGATTAAATCTTCATATTTTCGATCAATAAAGTCAAACCGCCCACCCAATAAAAACTTCAAGTTATCTGTCAGTGCTACTTGGTCTTGCAGATAAATTCCTAATGAGTTTGTCTGCTGTCGAACCGCAAAAGAAGAAGGGACTTTTGTTCCTCGCGGTTGACCATATACAGGATTGAAGATATCAATTGATTCTGCCTCGAATTCATTAATTGCTGGATTGAAGTTGTCAAAGCGATTTAAATCAAATCCAAATAGTAGCTGATGCTGAATTGAACCTGTGGAGAACTTCCCGATCAGATTGGTCGTCATCGCATAATTTCTATTTTCAGAAGATCCTTCTGAAGCTGATCGCCTCCAAGTGCGATTATCTGGTTCTAAACCATTAGAATCGGTGCGGCGTTGAAAAAGATCACGAAATGCAAACGTAAACGCATTGTTTATCGACCAGTTTTCGTCAAATTTGTGGTCTAGTCGGTATCCCAGCCTGAAAATTGTCTGCTCAAAAGTATCAGAAGGTTCAGTCAGGTTGAGGGTGCGGGATACTTTCCCGTTTGGGTTAGGTAATACACTACCAATCACAGGTATGCCAGATGCGATCGTATCCCTTGTCCTGATGTATTCTGCTTCTAAGGTCAGGTTAGTTTTCTCTCCAAGCGCTATACTGACCACGGGCGATATATTTAAGCTTTCACCATTAAAGAAATCGACAAAACTACCTGAATTTCTGTAGGCTAAATTGAGACGATATAAGGCTGTCTTCGAGTCATTTAGCGGCCCCGACAAATCAACTGCACCTCGATAAAAACTATAGCTGCCAATAGTTGCGTCAACAGCATAAAAAGGGTCGCGCAAAGGGCGTTTAGATACGAGGTTGATGCTTCCCCCTGGATTACCCAAACCAAATAATACTGATGCGGGGCCTTTGAGAACTTCGACTCGCTCGATACTGGAAAGTTCACTCACTTGTCCAGCCAATGTGTCAATCAGTCCATCCCTGAGAAGATTCGTTTCTGTTACATCGAATCCGCGAATGCTATAAAAGGACAATGGTCCAAAGTTAAAAGTCTGATTGACACCAGCAACGTTTCTGAGTGCATCTTCTATGCGAGTAACTTGTTGGTCGCGTAATACTTGTTGTGGTACTACCTGAATCGATTGAGGAATGTCACGCAAAGGTGTATCAGTTTTTGTCCCAGTCGTAGTATTTGGTACGCGATACCCATCTTGTTCCCCCGTCACCACCAACTCAATTGGGGTATCCTGCTGTGCTGTTGGTGTCTCACTAGCTGGCTTTTCTGGTTGTGGCTGCGTCGCCGTTGCAGTAGATGTGACACCAAAAATTAAACCTTCATCACCATCAAATAACTCGACTACTGGTAAACTCTTCTCACCTACAACTGTGACTCGAACTGTTTTAGCATCAAAGTTAGTTACAGTTATCTCAGTAATTCCCGCAAGTGGTTTCTCTGAAAGGAAGGTGAAACTGTCACCTTTGGGCAAACGCAACTGAGCGTTGGGAATATCAGCAATAAAATTATTACCAGTACTGCTGTTAGTGATTTGTAATTGTTCCCCTTTGCTAGTTTGGAGAATTATCTCCACACCCTTTTCTGTGGGATTTGCCTTCACTCCCGTGATTGGAATAATTCCTTCTAATACGGGTGTTGGTGACTGTACCAAAATTTGGACACTGCGATCAGCATCAGCAGTCTCTCCCCATGCTGCTTGTATTCCCAGACTAAAAAATATAGTTGTCAGAAATAGCGAACGCTGCCACAAATTTAACACTGCTCACACCAAAGTTGATAAGAATTCTCAAAAAGATTACTCAAATCTCTAGTCTGATGGGAAGGCTTTTTTATCGCTAGACGGATTTTTTTTTATCGCTAGACGGATTTTTTTTGCTGCATTTGATATCGCTTGGGACAAAAACCGAGTTTTTGTTCCTAGAGGCGGTAGTCAAATAACAGTGACTGACAAATTCCACAATGTTAGCAATTTATGACACTTTCATCTCTGCAGTTTCTAGGAGTTAACGCGCTTGTTCTCAGCGATTCAGTTGAGTTGGCCTTCTCCCGTTATTCCACTTGAGGCAGTTTCTTGATTTTTCTTGGCTAAAAACGGATAAATAAACAAATAAACACCACTTACTGCCAGTGTTGCCATGAAGAATAAAAAGGACATTTCAATCAAATTGTGAATCCAGGGAGCAAACCATCCTAGCAACCCACGATGCTCTAAAAAATCAACACTATTGAAGCCATACTTCAGCAACTTGCCGCTATAAGCATCGATATACCACTCAAATAATTTTTTTTGATTTTCAAATCGATACATTCCTAGAGATGGGACATAGGCAATTTCATCAATATCTTTTAGGGTATTCACTCCTTTTGGATGTAAAGAGATAAAAGCCTGTGAAGCCTGTTCTAGAGAAAGCAATGGTGTGGTAGGTTCTGAAGTAATTTGCGTAGGTGGTTTGCCATCAACGATAGGTAAACCAGAACTAAAAGCAGGTGGAAGAGCGATTATTTCAATTAAGTAAATGCCAATAACTACGGCAAAATAAAGCCCAACCCATCGATGAATAGTTCGTGACCATCTTGATATAAACTGTTTGAATTTCATGATATTTACTTAGGTATAAATATTGTTAACTTTGACTGAAAGTTCTGTTCCACCTTTCAAATTAATTGTAGAGGAGCAATATCCGTTATCAGGATTTTGTAAAAAATCAACATAGGGTTTTAGTTTTCCCTTAAAGGTGTTGACATTATCAGAAACTATAATTCCACCGATGCGGATTAGTGGATTGAGTATTGTGATGATATCGAGAGCTAGGTTTGCCCAACCATCGATTAAAACCATATCAATGGGTTGATTGAGATTCTTGAGCGTTTCTAAGGCATTTCCTTCACGGATTTCCACATAGGTTTCTAGTCCGGCTTCAGCAATATTTTTTCTAGCCTGCACTACTTTCTCAGGTACAATTTCAGTGCCGATGACGATGCCACCACCGTTATCTCTGACTGCTGCTGCTAGATAAATGGTGGAAATACCAAATGAAGTGCCATATTCGACAATTGTTTTGGCATTGAGCGATCGCGCCAGCAAATACATAAATTCTCCCTGATCTGGTTCAATGGGAATATATTTGTCACGATAGAAATCTGTTTTGGTTTGATCCCACTGAATACCCTTTCCCAAGAACAATCTGGGTAGTTGCGGTAGATAATGAAGAATCAAGGAGCCAACTTGCTTATTTGCTTCTTTGTGTAGTCGATTTAAAACAGTTTCGATTTGGCGATCGCTAATGGGACTATGCTTAGGTGATTGATGCATCAGCCCTCTCCACAACGATTTTTACCATTGTTACAGTAAGTTGCAAACCAAGGTGAGAATGTCTTTTTATCTTCGGGAGTGTTACTCATATTCAGAATCGTGGTGAAATCTGATTTTTGATCGCCATAACGAAAGTGCATGTGGGCAGGATCGCCATGAGGTACGACAACGGTGATATGTTTAAAGCGATCGCATCCAGGATCGGCTTTCTCTTCTTTGGCTAGTTCAAATTGATCCCAGATTGCAGATTTGAAGAGAGCATAAAATTTAGGATCTTTGGCCGCACCCATGTAAATATAAGTGCAGTTTTTGGCGATCGCCTGCTTCCCTTCATCATCTGCATAGAAGCTAAACTTCTCCATTTTGCTGATTTCTAAACGTTTGGGATTGCGTGGATCGTTCACAGAGGCTTTGTGATCTTGATTAATCAAAAAAGTGCCATCAAGTCCTAAAAAAGGAACTTTGTAGGCATTTGGAGAGACAATCTGTGGCTCTGCTTGAACAGCAAGGGGAGCGATCAAACAGCTAAAAATGCCGATAATGATGGAAAGGTTTTTCATCGAACGATTGAGACTCCTGTTGTGTTGTTAGTTGTTTTTGGGTTTCTACAGCAAAGGTGCGATCGCGTTCGCATAGCGTCTCGTAGAGAAGCTCTACGCCCTGGAATCGCCTAAGATTAAGGTGTAATGTAATCTGAGCCAAAACTATGCAAGTCTCTATAGCCGAAGCTGCTGCTAACCTGAGTGATTTAGTTGAAGCTGCTATCAATGGTGAAGAAGTAATTTTGCTTAATGGCGATCGCCCTGCCATTAAACTTATGCCCATTGACGTGCCAAAACGTCGTCCAGCTAAGGCTGGTAGTGCTAAAGGATTAATCTGGATGTCAGATGATTTTGATGAACCACTAGAAGAATTTAGAGAGTATATGGAATGAGATTTTTACTTGATACCCATGCGTTTATTTGGTATGTTCAGAATATTGAGAACTTGAGTTTAATATGGATAAAGTTATGTGAGGAAAACACCAGTAGATTTATACCGTATGGGAAATGCTATTTCTGCCAGATTGGAAAATATCCGAACCAAAGATATTGACATATATGAGGATAGTGGTGGAGATTGGGTGTCAGCAAATTCAGGAGGCATTTCAACCTTTTCTATACGTGGGAGTGGCAAAAACTGGTGGAAACTGGATCAAGGTTGTGAGATTCCCAATGAGCTTCGAGTTATAAATGATTATGGCAATCATTGGCTATGGGAGCCAAACTATTCCATGCCGCTAGTTGATTATCAGAGGGCATTAAAGTCAGTTGGTGAGCAATTTTATAAAGTAAGTTGAGGGAAATCATCATGAATTTATCTCCAAAGGCGATGCGGTTTATGGTGGAAGCTTTAGAGTTTCGGATTGCAGCGTATCAGAACCAATTGGATACTGAAACGGGGGAAGGAATCTCTGATGATGAGATATCAGATTTGACGAACGATCTGCTGTTTTTAGAGTCTTTGTTGCAGGAATTGCAAAAAGCATTGGATGTACCTGTAGCTAAGGTTTTTTGATCGCGCTTGTCATAGTGCATTTTCTCTCTACTCAGTTCAAGTAATTTGCAATTGATCAATCAAAACTGCACAGAAATAGAACCAATTACAGTAAATGGATCGCCAAAGTTGTTACTTGCACCTCTCCCACCAAAAGCACTTTCGATATATTTGACATCACCTATATTTCTGAAATTTAGCCCAATCCGCCATTTGTCGCGTTTATAGAAAATTGCCGCGTTAGTAGTAAAATAACTACCAAGAGAAAAACTATTCTCTAAATCTCCTTGGCGATCGCCAACATAATTAAAGCCTAGTCCCAAACCTAATCCTTGCAAATCTCCTTGCTGAATTTCGTAGGTAGTCCAAAGGCTGGCACTATTTTCAGGAAGCCCAAACAATTTGTTACCAATATTGGCCCCATTGGTATCAGCAGTCACTTCACCGTTGATATTGGCATAGGAAGCAATAATCTTCCATCCCGGCAGAATTTCCCCCGACAAATCAAACTCGAACCCACGGCTGCGTTGTTCGCCAGAAGCGATGGAAAAGAGCGGAAAGTTAGGATCGGTAACGGCAATATTTTGTTTGGTGACATCAAAGTAGGCGAGAGTGGCAAACAGCTTGCCATTTAAAAACTCTGATTTAATACCGAATTCATATCCTTTGCCCCGTTGCGGTGGCAATACCTCCCCTGTGACTGTTGTTGCGGTGTTTGGCGCAAAGGATTGGGAGTAACTGCCATAAAGCGAAAGGCGATCGCTCAATTGGTACAGCAATCCAAACCGAGGCGTAAAGGCTGTCGCATTAGTAGCACTTTCACCAGCTAGGGTTGATGAACCTGGTATATTTACAGTATTTAGAGAAAGTGTATCGTAACGGATACCTGCAAGTAGTTGTAAATTCTTGAGAATGGAAATCTGATCTTGCAAATAGAAGCCCCAGCTATTACCAGTTGTAGTGCTACCACCAAAGCCTAATAATGTATCTTCACTGGGCTTTACCAATCCGTAAGTGGGATTAAATAAATTTAGGGGTCTGAAAGTAAAATCAACTGCTGAGAAAATGCGGCTATCTCTGTAAACGTAGTCTATACCAGCAAGAAGTGTATGCTTGATATCACCTGTGGCAAACTTGCCAGTCACATTTGTTTGGAAGGTATAGTCTTTATTCTGAGATTCTTGAGAAGCAAGAAAACGACCTACAGTGCTTGTTGCTTCGTCAAAAAACAATGGCAGTGCCACCACTCCAAAATCGTATTCATAAGATGTATAGCGGAAAGCGTTACGCAGCTTCCAATTCGCATCAAAGCGATGTTCAAGGGTGTAGCCGATATTGGTGGTTATGTTCGTAACTGTATCACTTGGTTCAGTGATAATGCGATCGCGTGGTACATCGGCGACTCCCTTCCCAACCGCCGGAATCCCAAAGATAGCGGGACGGGTGCTATTTGCATATTCAAGTGAAATATTCAGATCGGTGCGATCGTTAATTTTCCATGCAATGGTAGGTGCAATAAAGTATCTTTGATCGGGCTGCTCATAGTTCTGAAAACTGTTAAAGTTCTGGAACAAACCGTTCAAGCGATAAAGCACCTTGCCATCATCGGTTAAAGGACCAGAAATATCAAATCGGGGTCGAACAAATCCACGACTACCTACTTGAAGTTCTGTTTCATAAAATGGCTCTGCTTTGGGCTTCTTTGACACCAAATTAATCAATCCACCAGGCTCAATCGCCCCATACAAAATTGAGGCTGGCCCTTTGAGGACTTCAATTTGCTCCAAATTGGCAACTTCAAAATTTGGCTGTGAACTCCCTTCTCCAGAGGAGCCAAATCTTCTAAATCCATCCAACAACACTGGAGCGCCTGTAAATCCGCGAATACTAAAAGTATTGCCGCTTCTTCCTTGTACATCACCTCCATAGGTAACGCCACTAATATTACTGAGCGCATCTTTGACTTGTGTAATCTGCTGATCTCGAATAATTTCTTGCGGAATCACCTGCACTGAAAATGGAGTTTCCAAAATAGGCGTATCCGTTCCTGTGGCTGTAGAACTATTTGGTACGCGATAGCCATCTTGCTCCCCTGTCACCACCAACTCAATCGGGTTATCCTGCTGTGGTGTTTCAGTGGCTGGTTTTGCTTCCGTTTGCGGTGTTTCTGGTGGCTTAGTTGCGGTTTCTGTAGATGCGACACCAAAAATCAAACCTTCATCACCATCAAATAACTCGACTACTGGTAAACTTTTTTCGCCTATAACTGTGACTCGAATTGTTTTTGCATCAAAGTTGGTTACAGTTATCTCAGTAATTCCCACAGTTGGTTTCTCTGAACGGAAGGTAAAACCATCGCCATTAGGTAAACGCAATTGAGCGTTGGTAATATCAGCAATAAAATTATTACTAGTACTGCTGTTAGTGATTTGTAACTGTTCCCCTTTGCTAGTTTGGAGAATTATCTCTACACCTTTTTCCGTCGGATTTGCCTTCACTCCCGTGACTGGAATGATTTCTAATGAAGGTGTTGAAGATTGAGCAAACAACCCGCTAATGTTTGTGGCTGGTTGTTCCCGTTCGCTGAGGCGCTTAATTTTTGTAATTATTGTTTGCTCTTTCTGGTTCACTTCTGCCCGTGCAGATTGTGCCATCAACAAGGGCAGAAAACTCATCACCAACCACAGCCAAATGTTAGACGACAACCGTTGCATCCTCACAATAATTCCCCACACTCCAGTAAGAAAAACCCTCTTTATTGAGAATTTATCTGAATAAATTAAAATGTAGATTAGAGGAATTGAATGAGTTGCGTCTACCCCAATACAGAACTAATCATCGTCAAACGGACTTTTTCCCTAAAAAACACTGACTGGGAGAGATGCCAAACTTGCGTTTAAAAGCAACACTAAAGTGTGTGGGATTAGAGTAACCAGTCATAATTGCTACTTCTAGCACCGTGCGATTTCCTTCTCTGAGCCACTGTGCTGCTTGCTCCATCCGTTTATCTGTTAAGTAACCAAATACGGTAGTACCGAAGAGTCGCTGAAAACCACGTTGGAGAGTGCGATCGCTTACTCCCACCTGTTGTGCTAATTCTAATAATGTTGGTGGATTGTCTATACAGGTGAGTAAAATTTCTCTTGCTTGATATATCCGCTCGACAGTTCCGGCTCTAAATCGTGGTTGCGGTTCATCTTGATCTGTAATTATTGGAGCTAACTGCAACGCGATTATTTCCAGGGTTTTTACCTGCAAAAACATCCGCTTCATTACGCCTGTGTAGGAACAGTTAATCATCTGCTCTACTACCCCTTTAACTGTGGGTGTGATTTGAGGATAAAGTACTGACTGCCAATCATTATCCTTTGCCAGAAAGCCCAACTCTGAGATCATTTCGCCATCTTTTGTTGGGAAAAAAGTTTTTAATAACTCTGCTGGCATATTGATATCTACACCCACAAATCTCTGTGACTTTTGGGACTCTAATATCATTCCTCGTTGAATACCACTACCCGAAATCAACGTATGTTTTTGATCAATCTTTCCTCCATGTTCATTTGTTGTGACACCTGAAAGGAAAACGCAAAATTGTAGGAGATGATGATGATCAGGGGTTTTAAACAGAGTGCGATCGTGGTATTGATAGTCAAAAATTGACAGCCAAAGATGTGGATAAATTTCCATTTTTTCTACATAACCTGCGCCAATATGCTGAGGTACTTGATAAAGAAAATCATCCGATTCTGAATTTTGCTGCCGATTCTGTTCTGCTTCTGCCCACAGTTCATTGCATTCTTTTTCCGTCATAGTAATTGTCATAGCTAACAAAAATGATAAAAATTATTACTACCTAGTACAACAAGGCTTTACCCCTGCGGGGAAGCAAGCTACGCATAGCGTCTCCGTCAGGAGAAATCTGAAACAAAGAAATTTGTATAGCTAGCTTTTCAACGTTTCGTAATGGATTGTTGATTTACGCTAACCTGTACTAGATAGATTTTTTCTGCTGTATCTGATATTGCTTGGGACAAAAACCGAATTTTTTCCTAAAGGCTGCGGTGAAATAACTGTGACTGACAAATCCGACAATATTAGCAATTTCTGACACTTTCAAATCTCCAGTATCTAGGAGTTGACGCGCTTGTTCTAAGCGATGGTGATGTAAATAGTTAAAAGCCGTTGTGCCAAATACCTGACGAAACCCCTGTTTGAGTAGATAATCATTTAAACCTACTGCCCTTGACAATTCCATAAACGAAGGCGGATTATTCAATCGTTTCAGCAAAATATCTCTAGCATGGTAGATTCTTGCTACTACATCCGGCTTCAAAGTGTGCAGGTGGTTATTAGCATTTTTGATTTCCGTCTCCTGTGCAACCAACATTCCCATCAACTCTAAAGCTTTACCTTCCAAATACAGTCGCTTGGCGATTCCCTGGTAAGGACACTGGATAATTTGCCGTGCCACAGTCCGCATTGCAGGTGTTGCAGTTCCACAACGGCAGTAATATGTTTGATGAGGTTGCCGAATCCACGGTTGTAAAATTGGGGGTAATTGTCCTTGTTGATTGGCAGCAAAAGAATATAGTGATTCAGGCTGCATCAGGATATTCACCTCCAGAAAGGAGTTTTTATCGGCACAATAACTTGTTTGCTTGGGATCTAGTCCACTCCCTACGAAACTGTATTCACCTGCGCCAACGTTTCTGTATTGATCGTGATGTTCTCCAGAAAAATGAAAGTGATACTCTAACCAATCATGTTCTTGTTCTGGTTGGAGAATAATCATGCGATCGCGCATTTGCAAATTGCCAATAATCAACTCCAACCCCTGGCGCAACTCAATTCTCCGCCAGTAACCTTGTCCTAGGCGTCGCGGGTATTTGTACACCACATCCAACACATCATCTGGATCTGGATGTTGATCAGGTGCCACCGTCTCCTGAAACAGTTCATCAAAGGCTTGTTGGGAAAGGGTGATTGTCATAGCGATCGCTTGAGATGAAAACTTAACCTTAATTAAGAAATTATCTCATTAAATTTTGTTGATTAGATTTTATCTGTTCCAGCTTCGGGTGGACGTAGATAGCCACTGAAGCTAATACCGATGTTCTAAGATGGAACCAAAAGAATGAGAAGCTTGCCATGACGACTCATCAGCCCCGCCCGCCAGCTCAGGAATTGCCACCTTTGGAGAATGGCGATCGCTTAACTCGCCCTGAATTTGAACGACGGTATGCGATCGCACCCCATATAAAAAAAGCAGAATTGATTGAAGGAATCGTTTACGTAGCATCTCCGCTAATGAAGATGGGATTATTCGCTCGCAAATATTTCCGGGGTTATGGTTGGCTGTAGAAGCATTGTTAAATCAGCAAATGGTGCGGGTGTTAGAGGTGTTGCAGTTGGGATTAAATTCACCTGAACATCAGCAGTTTGTGAAGCAGATAGTGGTAGGCGATCGTTGACACAATCAAGCCTCTTGCCTGTTATCTCGGCTTAAACAGAAAATTTTTCAGACAATCCCGTGGACGGATGCCAAACTTTTTGCGAAAGGCTCTGCCAAAAGCAGTCAAATCATTGTAACCGACCATGTTGGCAACTTCTGTGACTTTCCATGTCCCCGTTTGCAGCATTTGCCATGCTTGCTCCATAGAATAACCGTGGAGATAACCAAATACCGTCAATCCAGATCGCGTAAATTGCTACTTAATAAGAAATTATCCCATTAAATTAGTCTGGCGATCGCCGAATTACACACTTAAACTTTAGCCAACGTCACTATCTCAGCTTGATCCTGATATTTACCCTGACGCGCTTCGTAACTGATGGCGCAGGGTTCGCCTGCTAAAAATAGCAACTGCACCACACCTTCATTAGCATAGATGCGACAATCAGCACTAGAAGAATTGGAAAATTCTAAGGTAAGATGACCTCGCCATGCAGCCTCTGCTGGTGTTAGATTTGCTATTATGCCACATCTTGCGTAAGTAGATTTACCGATACAGATTACCGTTATGTAGTCTGGAACCTCTAACTTTTCTAGCGCCACTCCCAATCCATAGGAATGAGCAGGCAAGATAAAATAACTACCATCAATATCTGTGTGTAGCTGTGTTGCTTCTAAATTCTGAGGATTAAAGTTTTTCGGATCAACTACAGTTCCGGGAATGTGGCGAAAAATGCGAAATTCAGCGCTCGATAGGCGGATATCATAGCCATATGAAGATAAACCGTAGCTGATTACAGGTTGAGCTTTTACATCTGGGTTATGTTGCACTTTTCGGATTAAGCTTGGCTCAAAGGGGGAAATCATGCCCTTTTGTGCCATTTCCGTAATCCAGATATCGTTTTTAATCACAAGTTCACAGCTAATTCAAACAGAATTACTAGGATATCGTGAAGTGGTACATTCTTTACGGTCGGTGAGTACGACGGATTTCTGTAATTTGATCTGCTACATCTAGTAGAGATTTTGGCATTTCTGGCCCGGTGAGAATGATATCGATATGAGAAGGGCGTTTTGCGAGAAATGCTAACACTTCAGTTTCTGGGATTAAACCAAAGTTAATAGCTAAACTTAACTCATCTAACACTACGAGAGAATACTTACCCTCACATACTACCTGTTGTGTATGTTGCCACAGCTTTTGTAAGGCTTGATTTTCTGTGTCGTCGAGTTGTGGTGTATCGATACAGCGCGGCAAATCACAGCGAATCCAATCTAAATTTTGTCCCAACTGAATGGGTTTTTCTTGTCCTTGACGAATACCGCCTTTGAGGAACTGTACTATTAATACAGGCGTGCCCTGACCGGCGATTCTCAGTGATTGCGCCATGACGCTAGTAAAAAAATTGCGATGAGAGCTAGTGAAAACTTGCACTAATCCTTCTACTGGAGATAGTAGGCTAAGGGTAGAATTTACACTGGTGGTGTCTAATTGGGCAACCATAGGATAAAGTTTAAAAGAATACAATTTATTGGAGAGTTTTTACAGAGATGAGCGATCGCTCATCTAACTATCTAATCAACATGTTTTTTACAAATGTAGTATATTAGCAAGCTGCAATCTTCAGTCAATCACTACGTTCATGTTGAAGTCAACCCTGAGCGGAGTCGAAGGGTTGACATTTGCGGCTTATGAATAAAACTCTTCGTAAAAATGAGAACACGCAAATAGCAGTTAAAAATCATGAAAAAATCTGAGGTTAATGGCTAAAAATTGCCAAATGTTAGATTTCTTGTCTGTTTGGGCAAAACAGAGTTATCAGGTTGTGAATTTGACAGGATGAGGAGCAAATAGTTGTGAGATTGGTGATTCTGGGAGGTTCAGGATCGGGGAAAAGCACTCAAGGACAAAGGCTTTGTAGACATTTTGACATTCTTCATATTTCTACAGGTGAGATTTTACGGCAAGCAATGTCTGGAGAGAAGCCATTTTCTTTAGGGGAAGAGAGTTCTCTAGGAGACATTTCTAGCCTTAATCATCTCGGTCGCTACGCACAACCGTATGTAGAAAAAGGCGAGTTAGTCCCGGACAATATGATGATTGACTTGATCCGGACACAGCTTAAACAGATTGATGTCAACAGTGGTTGGTTGTTAGAAGGGTATCCCCGCACTGCCTTCCAAGCCGAGGAACTGGATTTTTTACTAGATTATTTAGGGCAAAAGTTAGACTGGGCAATTTATTTACAAGTCCCAGAAGCAGTTATGGTTAATCGGTGTTTAGGGCGATCGCTTCCAGATGAGCAACCAGAAATTGTCCAGCGCCGGATAGAGTTATTCTACGATCGCACTGTACCCATCCTAGAATATTATGATCGTCGTCGCCGCCTACTGACAATCAACGGCGACCAATTACGCGAAGTAGTACAGCAAAACATTCTGAATTTGCTTTCAGTTACTTAGATATGGGCAATAGGGAGTCGGTGTTCACCAATGACAACTGATAACTGATAACTGACAAAAAGGTACCCTTAAAGCAGTATTCTATATGAAAATTTTGAGGCAACTCCAATGGTTTGGCAGCGTCCAGACGGCCGACAACCCTACGAACTCCGTCCCTTGAGCTTTCACACCGGCTTTACTCGTTTTGCCCCCGGCTCTGTGTTAGCAAAATGCGGTGATACTCAAGTAATTTGCACCGTCAGCGTTGCTGAGGGGGTGCCGAAGTTTCTAGCAGGAACTGGCAAAGGTTGGTTAACTGCTGAATATCGAATGCTACCTAGTGCTACACAACAAAGGCATGAGCGAGAATTATTAAAATTGTCTGGACGAACGCAAGAAATCCAACGTTTGATTGGACGCAGCTTACGGGCAGCAATAGATTTTAATATTTTGGGAGAACGCACTTTAACTGTGGATGCCGATGTATTGCAAGCAGATGCAGGAACAAGAACAACAGCGATTACAGGCTCTTTTGTGGCGTTGGCTAATGCAATCTCGCAATTATTGCACCAGGGAGTCATAGAGCGATCGCCTCTCAAGGAACAAGTAGCCGCAGTTTCCGTAGGATTATTACAGGGAGAGCCATTTTTGGATCTGAATTATATCGAAGACGTAGCCGCCACAGTCGATTTTAACGTAGTCATGAACCAACACCTGGGGATTATTGAAGTCCAAGGAACAGCCGAAGAAGGCAGCTTTAACCGTCACCAGTTGAATCAGTTGCTAGATTTTGCAGAAAAAGGAATTCAGCAATTGTTAATCGCCCAGCGAGAAGCCATTACTGACTGGGATTTGGTGTTTGTGGGGGATTGAAGGGGGAGGGGGTAGGGAGATGGGAGACGGGAGACGGGAGACGGGAGACAGGAGATGGGAGACGGGAGATGGGAGACGGGAGACAGGAGATGGGAGACAGGAGACAGGAGACGGAGATAAATAATAACCAATCCCCAATCCCCAATCCCCAATCCCCAGTCCCCAATCCCCAATCCCCAATCCCCAATCCCCAATCCCCAATCCCCAATCCCCATATATGTTAAAAGTTTCAAAAGTTAAAACGGAGAACTGCCATAAGTTCGGTATTGTATTGCTGGAAGTCGGCAATCGGATGATGAAGCCATGAACAGAACGGTTGAAGTTTTACCGGATCAGTCAGCGCTGGTGGCGCGGGCGCTAGAGTTGATTCTGTCGAAGATAGATACTGCCATTCAGCAGCGGGGACGGTTTACCATCGCCTTATCTGGAGGCAGTACACCTAAGCCGTTGTATGAAGCGATCGCTAATCAAAATCTGCCTTGGGATAAAATTCATGTATTCTGGGGAGATGAACGTTATGTCCCATCCGATCATCCTGATAGCAATGAACTGATGGCGCGTCGCGCTTGGTTGGATCGCGTTAATATCCCTCCAGCGAACATTCACGCCATACAAACCGACGAAGCAGATCCAGCCCTAGCAGCTACTAAGTATGAACGGCATCTGCAAGAATTTTTTCATTCAGCATCCGGAGAATTACCATCTTTAGATGTAGTTTTGCTAGGAATGGGTGATGATGCTCACACTGCCTCTTTGTTTCCGCACACAGAAGCGTTAAAAGTACGCGATCGCCTGATCACTGTGGGCAACAAAGACAGCAGCATCCGCATCACCTTTACTTACCCATTCATCAACTCAGCTCGCAGCGTGATTTTTATCGTTGCAGGTACTAACAAACGACCAGCGTTAGCTCAAGTTTTTGCACCCGTAGCTGATGATTTTACCTACCCATCCCGCTTCATCCAACCCCAAGGAGAACTTTGGTGGTTGCTAGATGCAGCTGCAGGTGGAAATCAGTGAACAGTAAACAGTGAAAAGTCAGCAAGGGTGTATGGTGTGGTACGAAAGTGTACCAATGCATTCCACTAATACGTGGGCAGAACATTATCCCAGTGATTAAATTGGTAACTGATAACTGTGAAATTTTGACAGCTAGAGTCCCTCCTCTGCTTGCCAACAACATTTGTATGATGATCTTGAACAAAGGCTTAAATCGATGATCGTCTGTCCTAATTGCAATCATCCTAACCCAGACGGCGCTGTCCAATGCGAAGCGTGCTACACACCTTTACCAGCGACTAGTAATTGCCCTAGCTGTGGGGCTACTGTGCAAGCAGATGCTGCTTTCTGTGGTCAGTGTGGCTATAACCTACAGACCAACGTACCTGTAGCTGCAACAGTAGTAGCACAAACCGTCGCTCCCAATGTCCAGTTAGAAGTACCGCCACTAGTTGCTCCTGACCCACTTTTAGAACCAGTACAACCAGATCCTGCTGTTTCACCTTTACCACCTACAGCGATGGCAGTACCGGTTCCCTCAGAAGCACCACCAGTCGTGTCTGAGCAAGAAATTCCTACTCCACCTCCCGAAGCAGTACCTGAACCTGAACCAGTAGCCGCAGCACCTGAACCTGAACCAGTAGCCGCAGCACCTGAACCTGAACCAGTAGCCGCAGCACCTGAACCTGAACCAGTAGCCGCAGCGCCCGAACCTGAAGCATCACCTACAGTACCACCTACGATCAGTGCTTCTAGGACACAATTGCAGCAGGTGACAGCACGACTATTCCATGTGCAAAGCGATCAGGAGATTGAATTACCGCAAACTCTATCTGTAATTCATATTGGCAAGCCTAATGACCGTATTCCCCCAGATGTAGATGTTTCCGGGTTTCCCAGTTCGGAAATTGTCTCACGGATTCATGCAGATATTCGCGTTGAGGGAGACGCTCACTACATAGAAGATGTTGGCAGTTCTAATGGTACTTACATTAACAATTTGCCGCTTTTACCAGGGAATCGTCACCGCCTACGACCAGGCGATCGCATCAGCTTGGGTAAAGGAGACATGGTGACATTCATCTTTCAACTCTCTTAAAATTTGGGTATTGGAAATGGGGAATTTGTCAAGAGTTGGGAGTTAGGAGTCAAGAGTTAGGAGTTATTTATTTTTTCCTCCTCATCTCCCGGTTGGTGAGCGCAGTCGAACCACATCTCCCTCACTTCCCCAATCCCCAGTCCCCAATACCCAATCCCCCAACTACCTGAAGGAACATGATCCATGAGGGAACCAGGAAAAAACTTTGACAACTTACTCCCCCAAGAAACCCCGCCAGAAGTAGAACGCATGGGGTTGACTTGGTTAATTGCCGCAGCGATCGCTACTATATTGCTGTGGCAAGTTCCAGGAGGCGATTATATTTTATACCCCTTCACGATTCTGGCTACGTGGTTTCACGAAATGGGTCATGGCTTGATGGCGCTGTTATTGGGGGGACAGTTCCAGAAATTAGAGATTTTTAGTAGCGGTTCTGGTGTCGCCACTTATCGCATCGCTTTGTCATTAGGCCCCATTGGCCCTGGTTTAGTTGCAGCCGCCGGGCCAATGGGGCCGCCAATTGCTGGTGCAGCTTTGATTTTGGCTTCTCAGAGTTTTAAGACAGCTTCCCTGAGTTTGAAGATTTTAGGGGGATTTTTGCTGCTGTCAACATTAGTTTGGGTACGTTCCCCCTTTGGATTTGTCGCCATTCCTGTGTTGGGTTTAATTATCCTAGGTATTGCCCTAAAAGCGCCGCGCTGGGTACAGGGATTGAGTGTGCAATTCTTAGGTGTGCAAGCTTGTGTGAGTACTTACCATCAACTAGATTATTTATTTAGCTACAGTGCTGGAAACCTGGGACTTTCAGATACAGCACAAATGCAGAAGTATTTGCTGTTACCTTACTGGTTTTGGGGTGGATTAATGGCGATCGCATCTTTGGTGATTTTAGCCCGGAGTCTCCAAGTCACCTATCGTTAAGCATGATGGGTAAAAAACATCATCAGAAAGCGATTGATTCCTTAACTCGCAGGATTACTGAACATCAAGAAAAGATTAGACTGGAATCAGTGAAAGATTTTCCAGATGAAGGTTTAATTTGGCATTGGGAAAAAGAGATTCGTGCTTTTGAAAAAGCAATCCAACAAGCGCGTAAAAGATTGGGAGAATGAATATGCAAATCAGCGATCGCCCTCTGACAGTCACGAATTCAACTCTCAGTAATCTAATTGCTGAATTAGGTGCAGAATGCAGTAGAGTCCAAGCTTTAATTAACCAACTACAGTTACCTAGTTTAACTCCTAACCAGCGAGCAGAAATTCTTGGAGAACTGCTAGCGGCTACTGTTCATCTCCATAGTCACTGTGATGAGGATTTTCAAACCCTCTTAACTGATGAGATGGAAAAATTGCCTGATGATGAGGAATGATTGTGTAGGTTGTACTTAAGATAATATATAAGACTAGTATTTGATTATTGAAGAAATCTAAGTATAAGCGATCGCACCTCAGTTTACACTCTGAACAGGAGTTAGGGACGTTTCGTGGTGATTTCGGGTATGTAGAGACGCGTTAGCGTTCGCGGAGCGTCTCGTAGAGAAGTACAATTTCGCGTCTCTACAATGATTTTGGGTTCGCTAATTTTCTTATCCGAACCGTGGGGCTACACCTACGCCTTCATAACACCATTATTCCACCTCAGAACAGGAACGTTCTCATTTGGAACAGGAATGTTCTCACTTGAAACAGGAACGTTCTCATTTGGAACAGGAATGTTCTCACTTGGAACAGGAACGTTCTCGTTTGGTACAAGAATATTCTCACTTGGAACAAGAACATTCTCACTAAAAACAGGAATGTTCTCGTTTAGAACAGGAACGTTCTCACTTGAAACAACAATATTCTCACTTGAAACAGGAAACTTGGAGTTCAGAACACGGAACTTGGAGAAAAAAGCTTAATTGATGGGGTTGGGAACTTGAATTTTACTGTTCTGATGTCAAAGAATCGCGCAAATATGCTAAATTTCCACGCACAGTCACAGTATTAGGATGATTTATTCCTAATCGTCGCTCAAAAATATCTAAAGCTTGGATGTAAAGAGGTTCAGCTTCACTGTATCTGCTTTGGGATTCGTAGAATGCTGCGAGATTGTTGAGGCTAGTGGCGACTGAGGGATGTTCTGACCCTAGCAGTTGGTGGTCGAGTGCCAAAGCTTGGATGAACAAGGGTTCAGCTTCGCTGTATTTGCCTTGGGAGTAGTAGAGTCCTGCGAGATTGTTAAGGCTAGTGGCGACTGAGGGATGTTCTTCACCCAGTAGTTGGCGGTAGAGTACCAAAGCTTGGATGAACAAGGGTTCAGCTTCGCTGTATTTGCCTTGGCAGTAGTAGAGTAAGGCGAGGTTGTTGAGGCCAAGTGCTACTAAGGGATGTTCTTCACCCAGTAGTTGGTGGTAGAGTGCCAAAGCTTGGATGTACAATGGTTCAGCTTCGCTGTATCTGCCTTGGGATTTGTGGAGTAAGGCGAGATTGTTGAGGCTAGTGGCGACATCGGGATGTTCTGACCCTAGCAGTTGACGTCTGAGTGCCAAAGCTTGGATGTACAAGGGTTCGGCTTTGCTGTATCTGCCTTGGGATTTGTAGAGTCCTGCGAGGTTGTTAAGGCTAGTGGCGACTGAGGGATGTTCTGACCCTAGCAGTTGGCGCCATAGTGTTAAAGCTTGGCTGTACAAGGGTTCGGCTTCGCTGTATTTGCCTTGGGATTCGTAGAGTTTTGCTAGGTTGTTGAGACTAGTGGCGACTGAGGGATGTTCTGACCCCAATCGTTTTTTGCTAACTTCTAGACATTGCACAAACCAAGGTTCTGCTTGATCATACAATCCCTGACCATTGTAAAACCAAGCGTTGCCGACAAATGCCCAAATTAAATCATCATCGCTGAGATACTGAATGAGATTGTTCGCTACTTCTGCTAAATGAGGTATGCAAAGAGTGACATTCTTAATTTGCTCAAGTATCGGGTCTTGAGGAATATCTTTAGCAAGCGCTACCATTACCCTGCAAAGCGATCGCCTAAATTCCTCTGCCTGTTCTAAACCTGTAAGCTTATATTGAAAAAACTCCCGCAACAGTGGATGTAGTTGGTAAACTCCCTCATCTTTACGCTGGAGTAAATGCAAATTCAATAACTTATCATCTCGAATATCTTCTAAATCTTCCTCATCTTCTTCTGGTAAACACTGTTCTACCAAATTCCAAGGAATAGGTGCGGCGGCGAATAAGCTTAGTAAACAGCCTAATTGCTGATCTTCCGCCTCTAATTCCAGCCAACTCAACTCAAAGGCGGCTAACACCCCCCTTTGTGCTGTCATGTTACCTTCTGACTTGGATTTAGACAAGGAACGCTCATCTAATCGCTTGTTTTTCAATCGCCGCAACATTTCTGTGAGAGATAAATCCCGTTTCCGTGCTAGATACCGCCCCACTAATTCCAAACCTAAGGGCAAATATCCCAGCCACTCACACAATTGATTAGCTACAGCTAATTCTCTTTCAACTCGTGACGGTGTTTCTGGGAGTAACGACTTTAATAAATCTAACGCCGCCTCTGGTTGCAGTACTTCCAAAGATAATTGTTTTACCCCGCCAAAGTACTGACGTGTTGTCATCAGCACTTTAAACCGGGAAGATGAGGGTGGTAGGTAAGGCTGGATTTCCTCGTAGTCGCTGACATCATCCAACACCAGCAACACCTCACCCTCACGCCAACGCCGCCAGCAGTATTGCACTTGGGCGATGATATCAAAGTCTTCTGGGGGTTTTAAGTCTAAATGGGTGCGGGCAAATTGGACAATTTGAATGCCTATACCTCCAGATTTTGGCAATAACCAACAAATTCCCCCGGTGTAAGTTTCACGCTGTTGGATTGCATATTGCAACGCCAGTTCTGTTTTCCCAACTCCCCCCATCCCCGCAATAGCAGCAATGGCTATACTTCGACTACGCTCAGTAATCGCTTGTTTATTTTCCTGCAAAAGTTGGTCGAGGTTTTGCAGTTCGACTTCACGCCCAACAAATTCCACCACCCCAGTCAGGGGCAAATTGTGTGGTATTCCAGTAGGGGGATTTGACTTTACCTGTTCCCGTTCAGGCGACTGTAGTCAGTTGTAGGTGTTGTGCTGTTGTTGAATGGTGATTTGTTGGGCAACCATTGCGCCTTTTTCAGCTTCTATAGTTTCTGCTAATTTGGCAAAGTTGTTAACAATTGAAGGTTGCGCTTGGATTTCTGTGGCTAATTTTTGAATTTCCGCAGCAGTTTGGGACTGTTCTTGATTAACTGTTGCTTCCACTCCTCGCACTGCTTCAGCAATTTCGGTATCTGTATCTGCGGCTTGTTTCAACTCCAGCACTGCTTGTCCATAATCTAGCGGTGGTTGGGGATTGTCTTGTGTTGCACTTCCCAACAAAGGCAGTTTATTTTTCTGACGCAGCTTATCGATTAACTTCTTACTTTCCGCTAAGGCTGCTTCTCCCAGTTTTTCGCCTGTGGTTTCCAATGCCTTAGTTAAAACTATAGTAGCGATCGCTGTCGCCACCGCAGTCAATGTTACTGGTTCCATAAATTAGCAATAATATTAAGCGATTATACTGATATTGCCCAGTTTAACAATTCCCCAGCCTACTAATCTGTCAATAAATAATTGATGGATAAATTCCCCGTAGAGACGGCGATTTATCGCGTCTCTCTCTTGATTTATCGCGTCTCTCTCTGAATGATCAACAATAAAAGAATACAGTTAAATCCAGAGTGCGCTTATGACGGCTGATGTCACATCTACTGCTACCCCTAATCTTGCAGTCATATCTCAAGCTGTGGCGGCGTATCGAGGCGAGGGGGGTAAACTTCCCAAAGCTGCTTTATTGGTGGATGCGTTACTCCAAGCAGAAAAAGTAGCCAAGCAGCAACGGCTAGCTTATAACTTTGAGTCTCTTCTCGGTAAATGGCGGCTGTGTTTTGCTACGGGTACTCGCAAAGTCAGACAGCGTGGGGGAATTGTCTTAGGTAAGGGGATTTATCTGCCCAAATTTGCAGCAGCCTATATTTCCTTTAGTGCTGATTTAGCCGATAATTCTGGCAGAGGCGAAATTGGCAATCAGGTACAAGTAGGCTTAGTGTCGTTGCAGCTGACAGGCCCAGCCAAATATTTAGGTAAGAAAAACTTATTGGCGTTTGACTTCACCCAAATGCAAATCAGTCTGTTTGATCGTACTGTTTACAAAGGTCAAATTCGCTCTAGTAAAGCTCAAGGTGAAGATTTCCACAACCAAGCCATAGCTAAACAGGCATTCTTTGCCTTCTTTATGATGACAGAAAATGCGATCGCAGCTCGTGGACGCGGTGGAGGCTTGGCGCTGTGGATTCGAGAAACTTAAATAAAACTTACGCAAATGTCATATTTTTCACGCGATAGGTTGTCAAAAATCAAGTGTTTACACTGAGCGTAGTCGAAGTGTAAACACTTGACTCCTATAACAAATGCCGAAAAAATTAATATCAGACGGAATTATTTAGCAGAACTGGCGATCGCTAATTCCGGAGCTTTGCTAAACTGGTTTCTAGGACGGGGTAAACCCAGATTTTCGCGCAAGGTACTGGCTTCGTATTCGGTGCGGAACAATCCCCGGCGTTGCAGTTCTGGAATCACTAACTCCACAAACTCATCTAATCCCCCTGGCAACCAAGGTGGCATAATATTAAAACCATCAGCACCGCCATTGACAAACCAATCTTCCAGTAAATCAGCAATTTGTGTAGGTGTACCGACAATTTGACGATGACCCCGCGCCCCTGCAATCCACAAATATAATTGTCTAATGGTTAAATTCTCTCTGTGAGCCAGATCAGTTAGTAATTTTTGACGACTTTTACCACCGTTAGTCTCTGGTAGTTCTGGTAAAGGGCCGTCCAAAGGGTAGGCGGAGAGATCGAATCCCCCAATCATTCCCCCCAATAAATTTAAGCCAACTACTGGATCGATTAACTCTTGAATCTGGTCAAATTTGTCCTGGGCTTCCTGCTCAGTTCTGCCGATCACAGGGAATATCCCTGGCATAATTTTAAGATGATCAGGCGATCGGCCATATTGAGCCAGTCTCCCTTTCACATCTGCATAAAACCCTTGGGCTTCTGCCAAAGTCTGCTGGGCGGTGAAAATCACCTCGGCTGTTTGGGCGGCGAGATTCTTACCATCTTCAGATGATCCAGCCTGAATAATCACCGGATAGCCTTGGATAGGACGAGCCACATTCAAAGGGCCTCGCACTGAAAAATGTTCACCTTTGTGGTTAGGAACGTGCAGCTTGTCAGGATCAAAGTAAACGCCTGACTCTTTATCCCGTAAAAAAGCATCATCTTCCCAGCTATCCCAGAGTTTGGTAACCACATCCACAAACTCTTTAGCCCGTTCATAGCGCAATGTATGTTCCATGTGGTTTTCCCGGTTGAAGTTCAGGGCTTCGGCTTCTGTAGCAGAAGTCACGAGATTCCAACCAGCGCGACCATTACTGAGATAATCTAAAGACGCAAACTTGCGGGCGAGGTGAAAAGGTTCGTTATAAGTCGTTGATACCGTCGCCGTCAACCCAATATTTTCCGTCACTACAGACAGCGCCGACAGCAAAGTCAGAGGTTCAAAATGTACCAGCTTACCGTTGCGGCTCAAAACCTCAGATGTTTGATCTCTGTCGCGAATAGCCACTCCATCAGCCAGGAAAATCATATCAAATTTCCCTCGTTCTGCTGTTTGCGCCAACCGCTTGTAATGCTTAAAGCTCAATCCAGCCCCAGCCTCAGCATCAGGGTGTCGCCACGATGCCAAATGATGCCCAGAACTCGGTAAAAATGCACCCAGTCTTAATTGCTTTTTTTTCATACTCAATTTCTTTCTCCAGTTTCAACGAAGAGGTGTGAGGAGATGTGGTTCGACTGCGCTCACCAACCGGGTGATGAGGGTGATGAGAAAGTAAATTTCCCCATTCCTGAGATATTGCACCAGTTTCAACAATGCATTTTTTTGTAGGGTGGGCACTGCCCACCTTGATCTGAAACACTGATGTTTTCGTTGGTGGGCATTGCCCACCCTACGGTTATTGACAATGCTGCAAGATATCAGATTCCCCAATGCCCTAATAAAGCGATGCCAAGACTTTATCGGCAGCCGCACGGAATGCTGTCGCCGCACCGGCGCTCATATCACGGGGGGCACAGATGCGATTTCGCACATAAGCCAGGGTGATGGCTCCCACCGCAGCAGTGCTAGGATCGGCATTGTCCTTACCGCCTATACGTCCCCATGGTAAAGGTGCGCCATTGCCATTAATTAGATAGTCGGCTAGTAGTCGCAGGTGAAAATCAACCGCTTCTTTAACGGCTGTTGTATCTCCATCTTTCGCCAAAGCTTGCACCCCGGAGTTTTTCAGGATGTCCCCGATCGCCACTTCTCGGTTATCGCTCAATCTCTCCGCAGCTTCCGCCCGAAATTGGATTTCTTGGCTGGCTGCAGGATCTGGTGGTAAGGGATTGCCAATTGGTTCTACTCCCCATCTACGACGCAAAAGTAAATTATTGGTAGCGTCATCCGATTTGACTCGCTGATAGGCGGGACGCTGTTTGAGTGCTTCAAACCAAGCGTTAATCCGAGGATAGCGGGGATTACCTTTGAGGTGATATCCCCTGTACACGGGTAGGTTAGCCGCCAATCTATCTAGGTGGGGACTATAGGTAATGTCTACCACACTAAATGTTGACAAAAAGTAGGGGCCTGGATACTTTCCTAATAGTTGCTCCAGTTCATCTAATTTCGCTTCAAAAGCTGCCTGTAAACTGGCTAATTCATCAGGATTTTCTGGTGGTTGTCTGAGGAATTGATAGGCAGTATTCCTAATACCATTGGTTTCGGCTTCGTCTAACCATTGTCTAGCAACCGCGTTTTCTGCTGGGTCTTCTGGAAGCAAGCTAGGGCTATATTTTGCTTCTAATGCTAACAGAATATCTTTGGATTCATAAACTAACTCTCCCTCAATCTTGGCTGCAGGTACAAGGGTTGTAGGAACTAAATCGGTGTACCATTTTGGCTTGTTAGTTAAATCGATAAACTCCGTTGCAAAGGGAATTTGTTTTTCTTCCAATGCAAACCAAACCCGCTCACAAAAAGGACACCAAGAGTTAGTATCACGGTAAAGCAGTACTGGTGGTTCAGTACCTGGAGCCAGTTTATCAAGACTGCTGGGAATGGGTGCTGTGGAAGGTGCTTGTCCTGGTCTACGCACCCGTCGAGCGGGGGTATTTTGTCGAGCAATTTCTAACAGTTGATCCCAGCTTGATAGTGTTTCTTGAATTGACATTTTTCACCTCTATATTTTGTGTTGTCAAACTTTTTGGGGAATGGGGTATGGGGTAATAGTTTTTTCTCCAGTCCCTAGTCTCTAATCCCTAATTCCTAGCCCCTACTGCAGCAATTTTGGCAATACTCCCATATCATTAAAAACAATCGATGCTCCTGCTGCTCTCAATTGTTCGGGATTGCTGATTGCGGCATAGCCAAAAACTGTCATTCCGGCGGTGAATCCTGCTTCTACTCCTGTAGGTGTATCTTCAACAACTGCACACCTCTGCGGAGCAAATCCCATTTTTTCGGCTGCATATAAGAATATATCTGGATGGGGTTTACCTCTGGCGACATGGGTAATACTGAATAATTTGCCCTCGAAATATGGTAATAGCCCTGTGATATTTAGCTTTGTCTGCATCATTTCTTCTACACCGTTAGAAGCCACACAAAAAGGCAGATTAAGTTTCGCTAAAACCTCATGTATTCCTGGAATTGGCTGTAATTTTTCTACTAAAGCTTTTTTTGTCCGTTGTTTATATTCGCTCAGAAAATCATCTGGAACAGGCTTACCAAGTTTTTGTTGAATAATTTCTAAACAGACTGCCATAGATTTGCCAACAAAGGTATCAAACATATCTGCCAAGGTTACAGGTAATCCCATTTCATTGAGCATTTCTGCAAAAACTGAATTTGTGATGTGTTCGCTATCTACAAGTACACCATCACAATCAAAAATCACTAAATCGAATTTATCCATATCCGCAGGTTTTCATCTCTATCTACGGAGCATATTTAAAGAATTTGGCGGACTCTTCTACTTGGGCTGCTGGGGTGCGTCCTCGTCCCCATCCCAATCTTTGGCGATAGGTTCCTAGCAATCCTGATTCGATTAATGTCTGTTCATCGACGATTACAGATTCATCTGCCTGGGGAGCTACAAATAAGGCATCAACTGGACAATATAGTTCACAAATATAACAGGTTTGGCAATCACTTTTACGGGCAATTGTTGGAGGAGCATTTAGTACTTTATCAAAGACGTTTGTGGGGCAAGCGCTAACACAGATATTGCACTTAATACAACGAGATGCACTAACTAATTCAATCATTGTTTTATAGGTTTCTCCACATTTAATTTGCGTACAGTATTTGTAGGGTGCGTTATCGCTGAGAGTACGGCACCCTACTAGTTCAATCATTTTTTGACTAACTCCCTGATGGAAATATTTTGTTCTGGCTTCACCCAAACGCTATCTAGTCCACCACTAATTAAACGATGTTGTTGTTTTACATCCAGTTGGGGATAGTCTTCATGTTTGTGCATCCCGCGAGATTCTTTGCGTTCTAAGGCTGTGGCGTACATCCACCTTGCAGTTGCAACCATCGCGGCGGCTTCTCTGGCTTGGATCTGCTGATTTGATGTCGCTGATGTGTGACGAACTTCATTCCATAAATGGTGTAGTTTGTTAAGGGACGCTGACAGATTTTGTTCTGTGCGGAAGAGGTTACGATCGCATGGCAATACTTCTGCTTGCACTGCTTTAATCACTGCTGTGGGATCAAAGGTGCGGTTACTGTCTCGATCAACGGCTGCATTACCAATTCTGTGCAGCGATCGCTTATTCACTTTTTCCCCCAATTTTTGCCCATAAGTCACAGCCGCTTCTCCCGCCCAAACACCAGAAGCACTTGCCCAAGCGGCATTCGGGCTACCTCCCCCGGAAGCACCACCACAAATTAGTTCTCGTGTAGCAGCATCACCGACGGCATACAACCCAGCAACGGAGGTGGCACAATTTTCATCCACAATCCTTAATCCACCAGTACCGCGCACCGTTCCTTCTAAACGCAGGGTGACGGGGAATCGTTGCGTGAAGGGGTCAATCCCCACTCGCTCGAAGGGCAAGAAAAAGTTATGTTGAATTGTCTGCATCCAACTTTTTTCGGTTTCTGAGGCTTTGTTGATGCAGGCGTAGACAGGTTGGGTACGTAGGGCGCGGGCAATTGTCCGGCGATCGCTATTCTCCAAAACTGTACCATCTTCATAGGTAAAGGTTGCGTAGCGATAATATGCTCCTTTTGTTACCGAAGCAAAGGCGGGAGTCAATCCATAAACATTAGAAAACTCCATCCCTGAAAGTTCTGCTCCAGCTTCGGCTGCCATTAAATACCCCTCTCCCGTGAGGACGTTACACCCCAAGGATTTACTTAAGAAAGCACAACCTCCAGTAGCAAGAATTACCGCCCCAGCTTTGACTGTCCAAGATTCGCCTGTTTGCCGATTTATCCCGTTTGCACCAGCCACAGCACCATCGGCATCTACCAACAATTCCAATGCAGGGCTGTGATCGAGGATTTTCACCCCTATCTTTTTCACCTGTTTCCGCATCAACCGCATGTACTCTGCACCTTGATGCAGTGAGGGTAGATAGGGATGACCATTTTCATCTGGCGAAAAGGGATAGCCCCATTCAACAAGGCGATTCAGGTTAATTCTAGCTTGGTCTAAAACGCGATTCATCCAATAGCGATCGCTCAAAAAACCGCCCAAAGTTTCCCTTTTTGATAACTCGGCTTCGCGGTTAGCTGGGTTGGAGACATACCAAACTGTCGTACCAGCCGCCGCCGTAGCCCCACTGGTGCCACAGTAGCCTTTATCGACAAGAATGACCTTTGCCCCTTGGGTGGCTGCACTCCAAGCAGCCCAAGCGCCGGCAGGACCACCACCAATCACAAGGACATCTGCCTCTAAATCTAAGTGAGAACCAGGGGTAGATGCTGGCTCTGAATCATGAGGACTCACAGTTACTGATTCTCCTAATTGTTTGATGGCTAATAGCACTCAACAATCCATACAGTACCAAATCTACGGTAAGTATATCAAGTTAACGTAGTTTTTGATCTACCAAAAGCAAACTCAGGAGACTTGACCTTTATCCTCCTATCCCCTGCTCCCTTTCCTCTTCAATGACCAAATCCTCCACCCCCAGGAGTTTCTATGACAAAAACATCTCCAGGTTCTATTTCTACAGTTGCAGTGCTGTCTAAATTCTCTTTGGTGCCATTGTGACGTTGTATCCAGTTACGTCCTACTTTTCCTGCTTCCCCACCATTTAAGCCAAAAGGTCGAACCAAGCGATGACCAGAGAGAATATTCGCTGTCATCGGTTCGAGAAACTTGATGCGACGAATCACGCCATTACCGCCTGAATACTTTCCTTTACCCCCGCTATCGGGACGCAGACTAAAGCTTTCTACCTGAACAGGATAACGGGTTTCTAAAACCTCTGGATCTGTCAGGCGGGAGTTAGTCATGTGGGTATGAACGCCATCAGTCCCATCAAAATCAATCCCCGCCCCAGAACCACCACAGATGGTTTCATAATATTGATATTTTTCATTCCCAAAAGTGAAATTATTCATCGTTCCTTGGGAAGCAGCCATCACGCCTAAAGCACCATATAAAGCATCGACAATAGTTTGAGATGTCTCGACATTACCCGCAACTACAGCGGCTGGATAAGTAGGGTTGAGCATACAACCATCAGGAACAATAATTTCTAAAGGTTTGAGACAACCAGCATTCAGGGGAATATTATCATCTACCAGAGTCCGGAAGACGTATAAAACGGCTGCTTGAGTGACAGCTAATGGTGCATTAAAGTTACTGTTTAATTGCGGCGATGTGCCAGTAAAATCAATAGTGGCACTGCGATTTTTCCGGTCAATTGTCACCTTGACTTGAATTCTTGCTCCATTATCCATTTCATAAATAAATGAGCCATCTTTGAGAATATCAATAGCTCGTCTAACTGACTCCTCAGCATTATCCTGTACAAATTTCATGTAAGCTTGGACAGTTGACAATCCATATTGCTTAACCATTTTTCGGAGTTCTTGTACTCCCCTTTCATTGGCAGCAATTTGTGCCTTAAAATCAGCTATATTTTGGTCAGGGTTACGTGCAGGATAAATATGATTGGAGAGATGCTGTCTGGTAGCAGGTTCTAGAAAATTTCCCTCTTCTACCAAGAGAAAGTTATCAAAGATAATTCCCTCCTCTTCTACTATCGTACTGTGGGGAGGCATAGAACCTGGAGTAATGCCACCAATATCGGCTTGGTGTCCACGAGAAGCGACAAAAAAGAGGGGAATTGGAAATGAAATATTTTCCACACCTTCTAGAAAAACGGGTGTAATTGCAGTTACATCAGGAAGATGTGTTCCGCCATTATAGGGGTTATTAGATAGATACACATTCCCAGGTTTTATTGTGTCGCCTTTATCATTAATTAAACTGCGGACACTTTCACTCATTGAGCCTAAATGTACAGGAATGTGGGGGGCGTTAGCGACTAATAATCCTGATGAGTCAAAAATAGCGCAAGAGAAATCTAATCTCTCTTTAATATTCACAGATGTTGCTGTATTTTGCAGAACAATTCCCATTTGTTCGGCGATAAATTGATAGAGATTTTTGAATATTTCTAAGCGGATGGGGTCGGGTTGAGATATTATGTACATTTTATTTTTGCTATGGTAATATTCCCTTTCCTAGGCTACTGACGTACAAATTTATCTGCGTTTATCTGCGTTTATCTGCGTTTAATTATTTTAGACCGTACCTTACTAGACCGATAAACGCTATACTATTTAGGTTAACTACAAGATAACTGATATTAATTATCCGGCAAATATAGGTTAAGACTGATGAATTCATCAATCTTGACGCTGTAAAATCAGATGATTACATTCATTTAACCTGGCGATCCAGTTAGGTTCAACGATAATTGTGCTGATTTTTTCTACAATAATTGCAGCACCATTAATACTATCTCCTGTTTGCAAATCTTCCCGCCGATAAACAGGAGTATTATGCCATTTATCAGCAGTAAACATTTTTACTTTCTCAATATATGTAGGGGCTTCGTTTACAGGACGAGTGCGATTAATTAAGGGTTCCTCAGGAGTATCCATTTTTTGAATGACTTCCACTGATATGGATTCAACAATTAAAGTTTTCTCTAATTGGATGAAACCATAGCGAGTTTTATGTTCATCTGCAAATTCTTGTCGCATCACGACTACATCATCGGCAAAATTAACACTCAAAGTTGAATTAGTGCCCTCATATTTTAAATTAACTTTTTGGACTACTTTTTCCGCATCTCCCTGGGTTTTAATTTCTTCCTTTCTAGCTTGAATTTCCAAACTTTCCATTAACTCCTGTAATTGGGGAATTAATTCTTCAGTTAAAGGCTTTTCCACACCACTTTCTCTAATCGCCCTCACATCAGCTAATCCCATTCCATAAGCAGAAAGTACTCCAGCATAAGGATGCAAAAATATTGTTTGTATTCCTAAAGTATCAGCAATCAAACAAGCAACTTGTCCTCCCGCACCACCAAAACAACAAAGGGTATATTGAGTGACATCATAGCCTCGTTGGAGACTAATTTTTTTAATTGCATTTGCCATATTCTCAACAGCGATCGCTATAAATCCAGCAGCTACTTGTTCTGGTGTATAATTGTTCCTTGTGACGGCTGTAATTTCCTGAGTTAACTTTGTAAATTTCTCAACAACAACATCTTTATCTAAAGGTAAATTACCGTCCATCCCAAAGACAGAAGGGAAATATTGGGGGTGAATTTTTCCTAACATCACGTTTGCATCTGTGACTGTTAATCTTCCACCCCGACGGTAACAAGCAGGCCCCGGATTTGACCCTGCAGATTCTGGCCCGACACGATAACTAGAAGCATCAAAAAATAAAATCGAGCCGCCACCAGCAGCAATCGTATTAATGGCTAATACGGGAACTCGCATCCGCGCCCCAGCAATTTCTGAATCTAGTTGTCGTTCATACTCTCCTTTAAAGTGGGCGACATCTGTACTTGTTCCGCCCATATCAAAGGTAATCACTAACTCAAAACCTGCTCTTTTACTAGTTTGAATAGCACCAACAATACCACCAGCCGGCCCACTTAAAATACTATCCTTTCCTTGAAAATTTTCAGCCGCGACTAAACCACCATCAGATTTCATAAACATTAATTTAACCCCAGGTAACTGACTAGCTACTTGGTTAACATAGCGGCGGAGAATTGGAGTTAAATAAGCATCTACAACTGTTGTATCCCCGCGACTCACTAATTTCATTAAGGGACTAACTTGATGGGATATAGAAATTTGGGTGAATCCGATTTCTTGGGCAATTTTGGCTATTTGTTGTTCGTGATCGGGATAGCGATCGCTATGCATAAAAACAATGGCACAACTGCGAATACCTGTGTGATAAACTGCCTGTAAGTCCTTTTTAACTTGTGCAATATTTACCGAGATTAATTCCTGACCGTGAGCATTATATCTTTCATCTACTTCTATGACCTGTTCATAAAGCATTGTTGGCAAAATAATCTGACGGGCAAAGATATGCGGACGGTTTTGGTAGCCAATTCGCAATGCATCTTTAAACCCTTTGGTGATGAGCAAAACTACCCTATCCCCTTTTCTTTCTAACAGCGCATTTGTCGCTACTGTTGTTCCCATTTTGACAACTTCTATAGCTGTAGTAGGAATGCTTTTATTACCTGAAATACCCATAATATCTCGAATGCCTTGAATAGCTGCATCTTGATATTGTTCAGGACTTTCTGAAAGTAATTTGTAGACTATCACCCATTGCTGTTTAGGAAGAGGAGCGATTAAAAAACGTTCAGGATGTTTGATGAGTCTGTCGATAATTTCTTGATTATTAGTAATAGCAACAATATCTGTGAATGTTCCACCCCGATCAGCAAAAACTTTTAACATGTTTCTATTTCCTTAATGTTCTAAAAGTAGATTAATATAGGACTTACATTTGTATTTGATTTTTGAAAAGATCTGTAGGGGAGCCAGTGCGTTGCTTTGGTTTCCTCCCTTGTAGCAACTGGCGTTGTGTAGCTGCGAGAGTATAGCACCAAACCCTTGATACGGGTGCTGTACTCTCGACGCTAACGCACCCTACTGGCGTGGCAAGGTTAAATTTGTGCGTTAACCAAAAATACATCGTACGGGCACGGCACTAGATTTATGATGCCGTGCGGGCACGGCACTAGTAAGATTATCGGCTTACCGACAAGATTGAGGATGCCGTGCCCCTACTTCGCAACTCAATGAGATTGTCTTTTATGGGTGGTTCATTTGATTGAATTAATACAACATTTTAGCCTTGCCACGCCACTACTGGACTGTCTAGACTAAAATAGTGCGTTAGTCGTAGGTTGGGTTGAGGCTTTGCGTAGGCGCAGCCTTAGAGCAGGGTAACCCAACATTCTCTCAACTTTGTTGGGTTACCTTGCGGGATCTTGCTACGTTCCTCAGCCCAACCTACAAAATCTGCAAAATCTAATACAACATTTAAGGCTTGACACGCTACTACTGGAACGACACGACTAAATCAAAATTTTCATTAAGTAATTAAGTATACTAACTTACGAATATTCATAACCAAACAAATTACATGAAGGCTGAAGATTTATTTAATCAGGGACTAAACAAAAATTTTCAAGGGGAGTTTGAAGAAGCGATCGCCTATTACACCCAAGCTATTGAGTTAGATCCTGACTATGCTGAGGCTTATCATAACCGAGCTATTATACTTAGTAGTGGAATCAAAGATTATCACGGAGCGATCGCTGACTATAACCGAGCATTACAAATCAATCCCAATTTCGCCGAAGCATACAGCAATCGGGCTAATGCTCGTTACTTTTTAGAAGATTATCAGGGTGCGATCGCTGACTATAACCGAGCATTACAAATCAATCCCCACCTCTCTGAATCTTACCACGGTCGGGGTAAAGCCTCTAAAGCCCTCGGAGACTATGAAACAGCAATTGCTGATTATCGCCAAGCATTGCAGATTAATCCCCAGTTAACTAGTTATATAAATATTGATATCGCCAATGCTTACCATAATCAGGGTGTGAGCCGTTGCGATCAAGGAGATAATCAAGGAGCGATCGCCGATTTTAACCAAGCTTTGCAACTACATCCTCATTTTGCTGCAGCCTATAGCAACCGTGGTAATGCTTACCATCTCTTAGGAGACTATCACCAAGCGATCGCCGATCAAAATCAGGCATTAAAACTAGAACCCAAGTTAGCAGAAGCGTACCATAACCTAGGGAATGCCTACTACTCTCTAGGAGACTATCAAAGTGCGATCGCCAATTACAACCGCGCCTTAGAAATCAAGCCCGAATTTGCCGGCGCTTATTACAACCGAGGTCTAGTTTTTGCTCACATCAAAGAATATGACCAAGCATTAGCAGATTTTAGCGAAGCTGTCAAGTTAAATCCTGATGATGTCCAAGCCTACTGTGAGCGGGGTTTGGTGCATAGTTCCTTGGGTAACTATCAAGGAGCGATCGCTGATTATGACCAAGCGTTGCAAAAAAATCCCACTCTTGGTTTAGTCTACGGATTTCGCGCGAATGCTAAACGACGGCTAGCCGACTATCAAGGAGCTATCGAAGATAGTACTCGACTGCTGCGACTTAATCCTCTACTTGCAGAAGGATATTGCGATCGCGCCGTGGCTCGTCGTAGTTTAGGAGACTATCAAGGTGCAATTAAAGATTACGATCGGGCATTGCTTTTCGATGCTAATTTAGCCGCTGCTTACTACGGTCGAGGGATTGTCTACGAAGCTATGCAAGATTATCAAAGAGCAATTGCAGATAACACCCAAGCCATAAAAATTGAGCCGAATTTTTCTCCAGCATACTGCAATCGGGGCAACGCCCGCCGCCTGTTAGGAGATGAACAAGGAGCGATCGCTGATTACAATCAAGCATTACAAATCAATCCCGATTTCGGTGAAGCTTATTATAACCGGGCTTCGATTCGTTACGCTCTCAAAGACTATCGGGGTGCGATCGCCGATTACACCCAAGCTTTGCGGTTAAATCCCCACTCAGCCGCATTTTATAGCGATCGCGGCAATGCTCACTACGCCCTAGAAGACTATCAGGGAGCCATAGCAGATTATAATCAGGCGATCGCCCTTGAGCCTAGCTTTGCTGATGACTGGTTTAACCGGGGTAGGAGTCGTTCTCTGTTGGGAGACTTACAGGGCGCACTTGTAGACTTAAAACAAGCTTTAGAATTGCAGCCTCATTGGGCCGAAGCCTATATTGTGCGAGCTGATGTCTACCGGAATTTGGGAGACACTCAAAAAGCGATCGCTGACTTTCAAGCATCCGCCGACCTTTATTACAAACAAGGAAATAAGCAGTATTACCGCCAAATTCTCAACTTGATTGCAGAACTTCAGCCCTAACTTGCTTATGCAATTTCTGCATTCATCTAATTCTTGTATTGCATCATACACTAGCATAGAAATTGACTAACTGCCATGATTAAGTAGTTCATAGTATTGTTTTTTTGCATTACAGGCGGACACCGATGGCAAGGCGAATCCGCCTCTTTGTCGTTTTTCCTTATCCCCTCATCTCACCCAGCCCCATGCCTCATTGCCCCATCCTGATCAAAAATCGCGGCAAAGTTCTTGTGGTAATTGTTTCAGCGTATGTTGAAAGGGAGTAGGGTCATTTAACCCTTGTGCCAGAATTATAGAGCCTTGAATTGCAATCACCGCATCTTCCGTGCGCTGTTGCGTAATAGTGACCGGTGAAGGACTTATCATGAAGACTGCAAGCTACGCATAGCTTCCCCAAAGGGGTACGCCCTGAGCGTCAGCCGAACGGGAGCAGGGGGAGAAAGAGTTTTCAGGTTTTTGCACAGATGCGGGATTCATAATTAATCAGCCCGACATGATATAACTTCCACTTATACACCTATCTCATGAGATGAGCTATGTATGCCACGTAAATTTATTCAACTCGCCTTTACTCCTGCTGTCAAAGCAGCCCAAGCACAACGCGGTTCGCGACAGACTTACGCCCGATTTGAACAAAATGGGCCGGAAAACGATACCATCACCCCAGACATAGCAGAATTTATCGCTCAAATGGATGGATTCTACTTGGGAACTGTCAGTTCTAATGGCTATCCTTACATTCAGTTTCGCGGTGGACAGCCCGGTTTTTTGAAAGTATTAGATGACAAGACTTTGGGTTTTGCTGACTTTAAAGGAAATGCTCAATATGTTACCGTTGGCAATCTTTCAGAAAATGACAAAGCTTTCTTATTTTTAATGGATTATCGCCATCGCAAACGGCTGAAAATTTGGGGGCGAGCCAGGTATGTAGAAGATAATAGCCAAATAATCGCACAACTTGCGGTTCCCAACTATGAAGCGGAGATTGAACGAGTGATGATGTTTCAAGTTGAAGCTTGGAATTGGAACTGTCCACAGCACATTCCTATTCGTTATTCTGAGCAAGAAGTAGCAGCATTGCAAGCCAGAATCACAGAACTAGAAAAACTGCTTGCTGGTAAGTAATACCAAGAAATGTACATGCGGATCATAAAGAAAAAGTTTGCGCTCCTGTTCCCGGTACGCGCAAACTTTTTCGCTATAGTTTTAACTAACCAATTCTAAATTTTTGCTTTAGTTCCAAAATTGACCAGATAAAGGCGATCGCCTAGGATTAGCAATCATCACAGGTGGTATTTTCCTTCGCATCGTCAGGCTATCATGTACTCGAAATCTATGCAGCATAAAACCCAAGGTTTTGCATGAAAGTAGCAGTCTTCAGTACCAAAGCCTACGATCGGCAGTTTTTAGCAGCTGCAAATTCTCAGCAACAACACGATTTAGTGTTCTTTGAACCCCGTCTCAATCAGGATACCGCCATCTTAGCCTCTGGATTCCCGGCGGTTTGCGTATTTGTGCATGACCAAGTTGATGCTTCCACTTTAAAGATTCTCGCCGCAAACGGAACTCGCTTGGTTGCTCTGCGTTGTGCAGGGTTTAACAATGTGGACTTAAAAGCCGCCGCAGAATTAGGAATTACCATTGTAAGGGTTCCGGCTTATTCGCCCTATGGAGTCGCAGAACATGCTGTAGGGCTAATTTTGAGCCTGAATCGTAAAATTCATCGTGCCCATAATCGCATCCGGGAAGGCAATTTCTCCCTAGATGGACTGTTGGGATTTAACCTGAACGATCGCACAGTCGGAATTATCGGTACAGGAAAAATCGGTCTGATTTTGGGACAGATTATGAAAGGCTTTGGCTGTCACCTACTCGCCTATGACGTGTATCAAAACCCAGAATTAGAGGCTCTGGGTGGTAAGTATGTGGAGTTGTCTGAATTATTTGCCAAATCTGATATTATCTCCCTACATTGTCCCTTGATTCCCGAAACGCATCATTTGATAGATGAAGAAGCGATCGCCCAGATGAAGCCGGGTATGATGATCATTAACACTAGCCGAGGAGCGCTGATTGATACCCAAGCAGTAATTGAGGGATTGAAATCTGGCAACATTGGCTATCTTGGTGTAGATGTATACGAACAAGAATCGGAATTGTTCTTTGAGGATTTGTCTGGTGAAATCATTCAGGATGATATTTTCCAAAGACTAACAACTTTCCCCAATGTCCTCATCACTGGACATCAAGCCTTCTTTACGGCAGAAGCTCTCAGTAATATTGCTGATACAACCTTTGCGAATATCACCGACTTCGAGCAGAAGCGTCCCTGTCCTCATGAGATTAGCCACCAACCGCAATCAGTCGTCAGTAAACAGTGAACAGTCATTCCCATCTGCCAGCGGCATCCTTTTAAAGGACGGGACTCTGGCTCCCAACTGATAACTGATAACTGATAACTGATAACTGATGTTAGGCTTCAGGAGTGTCTTGAGAGAACTTTTTATGGATCGTTCTAGCTTGTTCTCCATCAACAGCAGTTGCTGTGAGCAGATATTCAATTAAGCTATCTGAGAAAGGGATACGTAAATGAAAAGTACCATCTGGCTTAAGTTTGATGGCATTACCTCCAATGCTGACAGCGGCATCTGGCTGAGTTGCTCCGTGAATAATTAGCTCCGCATCTGCTACAAACCAAAAATCTGTTTGGGGGCGGCTGAAGACGCGCACCGATGCGGAACGGGCGATTGACTCCCAGCGATCGCCTTCTGCAACATAACCAATTTCGGTGATGTAGTCGCGATCGCTTGCCGGAATTGTCACAAAGATATCGTGGGCGACTGATTCTAATTCATACTGCTGCACAAGTTGGGGAACTTGATAACTCAGGTCGCGGCCTGTGACATCATATAGTCGTAGTGCTAATTGAGACACTCCAGAATTGTGCAGCGCTTGCTTTTGAGTATCGGGGATGTGCCAAGAAACGTAAGCCCATTTAGGAGTTCTGGATGTGAGGACAATACTCGCTTCAATATCTTCCTCTGGGGAATCAGCAGTTTGTTCATCCACAGGAAGAGGGCTAAAAACACGTACTGTAGCGGAACGGGCGATTGACTCCCAGCGATCGCCTTCTGCAACATAACCAATTTCGCTGATGTAGTCGCGATCGCTTGCCGGAATATCTACAAAGCGATCGTGTGCGGCTGATTCTAATTCATACTGCTGCACCAGATGGGGAACTTGATAACTCAAGTCAATCCCTGTGACATCATATAGTCGTAGTGCTAATTGAGACACCCCGGAATTTTGCAGTGCTTGCTTTTGAATGTCGGGAATGTGCCAAGAAACGCCAGCCAACTGCGAAGATTGAGGTGTCAGGACGACACTTGCTTCAATATCTTCCTCTGGGGAATCAGCAGTTTGTTCATCCGCATGAAGAGGGCTGAAGACGCGCACCGATGCGGAACGGGCGATTGACTCCCAGCGATCGCCTTCTGCAACATAGCCAATTTCGGTGATGTAGTCGCGATCGCTCGCCGGAATATCTACAAAGCGATCGTGTGCGGCTGATTCTAATTCATACTGCTGGCCCCAGATGGGGAACTTGATAACTCAAGTCAATCCCTGTGACATCATATAGTCGTAGTGCTAATTGAGACACCCCGGAATTTTGCAGTGTGGCTTTTTGAATGTCGGGAATGTGCCAAGAAACTTTAGCAGACTGCGAAGATTGAGGTGTCAGGACAACAGTTGCTTCAATATCTTCCTCTGGGGAATCAGCAGTTTGTTCATCCACAGGAAGAGGGCTAAAAACACGTACTGTAGCGGAACGGGCGATTGACTCCCAGCGATCGCCTTCTGCAACATAGCCAATTTCGGTGATGTAGTCGCGATCGCTCGCCGGAATATCTACAAAGCGATCGTGTGCGGCTGATTCTAATTCATACTGCTGCACCAGATGGGGAACTTGATAACTCAAGTCAATCCCTGTGACATCATATAGTCGTAGTGCTAATTGAGACACCCCGGAATTTTGCAGTGTGGCTTTTTGAATGTCGGGAATGTGCCAAGAAACTTTAGCAGACTGCGAAGATTGAGGTGTCAGGACAACAGTTGCAGAAGTTGCTGAGTTACTGGCTACTGGTGCAATTTCTGCCTGTGCATTGGATTCTGAAGCATTCTGAATGCCATAAATCGTTGCCCAGGCTCCAATCCCTGCTCCTGCGGCTAAGGCTGCACCACCTGCTAAAGCTTCTGGAAAGTTAGATGTTGCTTCCGTTGTCGTCTCTGGCAAATCAGAAACAATTTCGATAGTATCTTCCTCTATCAGATTGGCTGTAGGTTCAGCTGCATCAGCGACTGCATTTAATTCTACTTCTGGCAGTTCTGGTAATTCAGCAACAGTGAATCCTACATCTGTGGTTATTTCTGGTAATTCTGGCTCAACGGGAAATATTTCCGCCGTGGGTAATTCAGCAACAGCGAATCCTGCATCTGTGTTTATTTCTGGTAATTCTGGCTCAACGGGAAATATTTCCGCCGTGGGTAATTCCGCAGCAGCGAATCCTGAATCTGTGGTTATTTCCGGTAATTCTGGCTCAACGGGGAATATTTCCGCCGTGGGTAATGCTGCATCTGTGCTGAGTTCTGGTAATTCCGCAGCAGCGAATCCTGAATCTGTGGTTATTTCCGGTAATTCTGGCTCAACGGGGAATATTTCCGCCGTGGGTAATTCAGCAACAGCGAATCCTGCATCTGTGGTTATTTCTGGTAATTCTGGCTCAACGGGAAATATTTCTGGCAGTTCTGGTGAGTTTAATTCAGAAATATTACTGTCTTGTGCAGTCTCATTATTTTCTTGTATGTCTAACCCTGTTCCAGAATTAGCAGACCAGATAGCTGCTCCTGCTAAGGCTGCATCTTCAGTATAATTAGCATCTTCGGCGATATTTGATTCTACTAGGGGTTGCTGTTCTTGAGTGGTGCCGATATTCCAGATATCTGTATCAGATGCTACTTCGGGAAGCTCTATAGCTTCTGGGACAAATGGAGATACTTCAGCCGTCGATGGTGCTATGTCAGATGCAACTATGGGCACATCGGGCAATTGTGGATATGAAGTATTAACAACGGCGGCTGGTGCTTCTATATCCCATGCAGCTTCATCAGACTCTGGAGTAGATGCTACCTGAGAGTGTCTGTTATTAATGGGATTAGCAGTTATTTCAGTATTTGCCCCCATGCCTAGAGCAACATCACCCGCTACGGCTGGATTTTCAGTAGGGGTGATATTATCTACACTGTTGGATGTAGTTAAGATTGTGCCTGCATCCAAGCTAGCGTTTGTGTCTTGTCCTGATGAAGGGCTGGGAGTTGGTTCTGGTTCGTTATCTGTGGCTTCATTTGTGGAAGAGCGTCTATTCAGGAACCACCAGATAAATAATCCACCAATTAAAGGCAACAGTAACAATAAAAGTATTGCTGGGCTGATTGCCGCACTAGAATTGTTTTTTACAGGAGTGGTTACTGGCTGCTCACTGGGAGCAACTGTGGGAGGAGTTGTCGCCTCAGCAGTGGGGGAGGGAGTTGCAGCTATGGCCACTACTGGGGATTTGCCTTCAGCGATCGCTTGTGCTTCAGTATTTCTAGCTGCATCTATGGCTTGTTGTCCTGGGGATGCGATCGCAAAGCCGAGAAAACTTGCTATAGCTGGACTAGGATTTTTTTTGTAGACGTAAACTAAAGGTTGGGAGAAAGGATATTTAGGATTAATTGGCGAGATTTGATTTACACTAATCAGTCGCACATCTGGCAACTTCGACAAATGATTAGCTAATCCATAGCTAATGCCATCCTTGCCTAGTTGCTTAACGATTTCTGCGGTGTTATCTTCACCCACTTGGGTAGCATTAGAGCTAGTGGCAAAGTTAGCATTTTTGAAGGCTGGGTAATTGCGAAAGTTGTTGCGAGTGTCACTCGTAGTTGGGCGATCAATAATTCTAATCTTACCTTTAGGCGCGCCTAGTTGCGACCAGTCTGTAATTTCCCCCCGAAAAATCTTGACAAATTGTTTATTAGTCAAATTTCCCTTAAAAGGATTTTCTGCACCAACTGCGATCGCAATCTTTTCTCGGCGTAAGCGGACTTGTTCGAGTCCTTCGGCTTTTTCTTCTGGTGTCAAGCCACGACTGAGCGCCACTAAATCAACTTTCCCATCCAGCATAGCTCTCAGTGCCGCATCAGTGCCGCTAGCGGACACTTCCACCTTCGTACCAGAGAACTGCTTTTCAAAACTTTGTTTTAGTCCTTGGTTGATTGCTGCCAAGCTATCTGAACCATCAATCCTTACAATCGTCCCATTTTCCACTGATTGCGGCAGCGGAAAAGCCGGAGCATCAGTTGCAGATTGTGCCAGCATGGGTACTGGTACTAAAAGAGTTGCTGTTGTGGGGATAGTTGCTAGGGCAAGCAATAATGCCAGACTGACTATCGAATTATCTTTTTTTTCTTGTCGCCACATAATGCCCCTTGTGCAAGGTAAAAGAAACAGAAACTTGGCCAGTCTTCAACAGTTATCAGTCATCAGTTATCAGCAAGGAACTGCTGCAAGCGATTGGGAGTCAGAGTTCCCCACTTCTAATCATCGGTGGGTTACCCTGCGGGATCTTGCTACAGTCGGAGATCAGATCCCCGACTGTAACCGTGATAGCTGTTAACCGTTAACTGATTTAACGTCATTTTTTTATGAAGGAGACGCGCTAATTATACATCTCTAGCTATCTTGCTTTGAAGTTACTGTAGAGGCGATCGCTAAAGTAACGCGAGTTCGATGAACCTCTCCCCAACCCCTCTCCGAGACGGAGAGGGGCTTCAATATCCTGAGTTGGGCACAAAAAATTAGGGTTTTTAAGCCTCTCCCCGCTTCGGGGAGAGGTTTGGAGAGGGGTTATTTGGAATCTGTCGAACTCACGCTAAAGTAGTACAATTTCACAAAATGCCTTGATTTGTCTCTAATAGCATGTTTGAAAAGTTTTGTCAGGTATAAAAAGTCATGCTGAGATGCTACCCTGCGGGAACGCTCCGCGAACATTCCGCTACGTTCCATACCCTTCTCCTGCGGAGACGCTGCGCGAACGGGAAGGCTTCGCCTACGCAATGACATTGTGTAATTAATTCTGTCAGACTACTTAGCAGTGTCGAATTAACGAAATGCTGCATTTAGATAACAATGACAATCTGGTTTCTCAATCAACGACTCAACCAGAGAATTGAGCGCAGTTGCAGCTAACAAACCACCACCCAATGTGCCCTCAATGGTGATTAAAGGCACATTTTGTTGCATCAGTTGTCGTTTAGCTGCAGGCGCATGGCTAAAGCCTATAGGCATACCAATCACTAATGCTGGTTGAATTTTTTGCTCTTTTATAGCTGCACAAGCTTCTAAAAGCACTGAGGGAGCATAACCAACCACTAGTACACAACCATTGCTGACTTGCTGCAATTTTTCCTGCCATTTTTGGTGCTGCCAAAACTCCAATTCTGCCTCTGTGGCGGTGGTGATATGGGGGTTGTCAATCAAAGTGGTCACTTGACAGCCCAAATGAGTTAATCTGGTTTGATCTAAAGCGGCTGCGACTGTGGGAATATCGACAAAAATCTCACAACCTGATTTTAGGGCATCACGACTAGCGGCGATCGCTCCTTGACTAACTCTCACAAACGACACCAAGCTGACATCACCACAAGCCAAAACCAACTGGGAAATCAAGTGTTGCTCGATTTCCGAACGCTCAGATAAATCTGGGAGTAAGCGTTGCAGAGATTCTTGAAACGCTTCTGAGTGGGTATGCACTTGGGCATCCAACCCCCGCCAAAGTTTCTCTAGTCCTCCCAATCCCGCTTGGGTTTCCACTTCTAATAACTTGAGTTGTGCCAGCACTTGAGCCTGCATAATTTGACAATGGCGATCGCGTCCCAATAATCCTTCTAATGCTGAGGCTGTTTGTCGCAGTTGGGTAATTTGCTGCATGACAGATCGATATTGCTGCTGCAGTTGCCCCATCAAGTTTACATTTGTTTCTGTTTCTGGTTCCACATCTAGAATGTTGCGGATGTGATTGATTTGGAACCCTTGCTGTTTCAAGGCCACAATCCGTTGTAACCTGACGACATCCTGCTGAGTGTAAAGGCGATAATTGCTAGGCGATCGCGCTGGTTGCGGCAATAACCCCAGTTGATGATAATGCCGCACCATCCGCGGCGTCAAACCACCACCAACTGCAACTGTAAGTTCTTTGATAGTTAAGCAACCAGCATTCATAATTTATCTAATTAAGGGCAACATTATTTGTAATATACTGAATAAAAATTCTCAAACGCGATCGTCTTCAAGGTATTGACTGGCAACGGGAGTTTATCAACCAATACGGTTCAAATCAGACTAAAACCCTGATTAAAGCGGGACTGTCTTCCTAGCACATTCCAGTCTGGTTTCGCCTTTCTACAGGTTTATGGTTCTCGCATAAATTCTTCACCGAACCGTATTGGTTGCTATCCTATGTAATCAAAATTCCACTTACCTTGTCTCCACTCATTGCCATCCGGGCGACGAATTCATCTCCCGCATCAGCGAAACTAAGTTTCCACAGATAAATTTGATATTTGTGCTGTTTGAGATTGCCAAAGTAAGTAATGTTATAACCCTCTAGCATACGTGGTGCGAGTTGGGAGCTAACCGAGTCAAACATTTCTTTACTAATCCCTGTCTGATAGTCAGAATCTCCAACTGTCAAGAAAAGTTCGTAATTTGCCGTTGTTATGGCATCCAAAATTGTCTGTAAACTAGCGATTGTATTTTCTGGAGGATGTGTCGAACTCATAAATTATGCACTCCTATTAAAAATGGTAAATTACTTTTTTCCAGTCCAACCTAAGACTTATCGAGCATGAATAAACATTTGCGCGAAATAGTATTCGCCTTTGTTATTCACAGCAACTCCTATTCCAGTTAGTTCAGTTTGACTCAAAATATTCTTGAGATGAGCGGGACTATTTAACCACCACTTAACTGCTGATGTTGCCGGATCACTTTTACAACCAAAGCAGTAATACTCATTTTCGTAGTACGCATAACTACTGTGGGGGATAGTTTGGATTACGGCTTGCGATCGCTGCTCAAGTCCTTGATGATTGAGAGGTTTTCCCGCGTTAGCCATTTCTTGAGCATATACCTGCACTTGCTTATTTACGCAAGCGTCTAGTTTAAGAGGCGCAAGACCTTTAGAAGCCCGATACTGATTAACTTGGTTGTGTACGCTTTGTTGTATTTGGGCTAAATCTGGATTTAGCCCAGAGGCATTACATTTTTGAACAACATTAGGCCGAGTTATGACACCCGATGGTCTTGGAACTTGAGCTTGAGCCTGATAGCTAATTAAGCTAAAACTGATCGAAGTCGCAGATAAAGTTAGTAGCGAAACAGAAAGTAAAATCCGCCTGAGCATACATCTCACCTTGATTTAAACGTATAACCGAAATTGCTCACAACTGCGCCATAACGCGAGAGAACATAAGTGGGTAGTGGCATGACTTACGGCTGGCTAACCCCTGCTTATTCTCCTGTCCATCTGTACCGAGCTTCGCCCCGATGTCCTTGACTATCTAGAAAAGTTCCACTCATACGACAGCCATCAGAGGAAACTACCAGTTTGTTTCTACTCGAATAATCAGTGTATTTATCGTCACGATAGATCAGAATAATTTCCTTACCGGGAGCCGGAACGGATGATGTAGTAAAGCTACCTGTTCCTGTAGAAGGTAGCCAAGTTCCGCTGGTTGGAGTTGTGAACGTGACAAAATTGGAATAGTTGGCCTCAGTGGCATTTTTCACGCCAACTGTCCACCGACCCAAGGGGTAGCCAGGTTGTGTGGTGCAGGAATCTGTTTCTACAGCTTTAGCCGTCGGTGCAAACGAAAGCATGATTCCAGTCGTTGCTAGCAAAACAGCAAAATATTTTTTATTCATGATAATTTTCCTTGAATTTGAGCTAGTGTCGAGTTTAAGGTGAATCTCTCTTCTGTCACTTCTTACGATGGCTTTTTCGGGTTATGCACTACTTGTTCAGCCGAGATTGGAGTAATTTGCAAGATGGTCTGAAAATTACTATCCTATCTAGTAGTCTGTCAGGGTTGAAATGAGGGACTGTAGTGTGAGCGTCTCGCTCACGCGGGCTTTTCGGCCCGCACTACCAAAAACCCCTCAAAACAAAATTGACAAACCACTAGGTTTGAAATCGATTTTCGGATAACAAATTAGATTATGGGCTTTTATTTAACTGTTGTGTATACCTAAAAAATCAGTGCTTTGACTGAAAATTTTCCAACGTAACAATCACTTCTATATAAAAAAATCATTAAATATCATCAAAAGTCAGGTACAGGACAGACTACTTTTAATTGCAACCGCTAACGCCTAATTAAATAAGTAGCTGTTCATAATTAAATTTAACTGTAATATTAGACAGGAAAGGATTTTAGCCTAATAGCACTATGAATTAAATTAGCGATTTAACTCCTGACATTTTATGGATAGATAGCCATAAAATTACGGTGCATAATTCAATTCAAGGATGAATTAGCGCACAGATCCCCGAATTCTTAAAGAAGTCGGGAATCTAAACAAAAATAAATCTTTATTAATTTTGATATCGACATTCAAGGAGTATCGTTATGCAATTTCACAAATTTGTAGGTTCTTTCCTGGTTTCCACTGCACTCTGTTAACACACCCTACTTTTGTACGTTATTTAATCCCTATTCCTTATTATTTTTAGTTTGTTTTACAGGAATAGAAATAATAAATTCTGTACCTTTACCTAGTTCAGAATAACATTCAATTTGACCTTGATGTTTTTCTACCACAATTTGATAACTAATAGATAATCCTAAACCAGTACCTTTGCCAATAGCTTTAGTAGTGAAGAAAGGATCAAAAAGACGCTTCCTGATTTCCTCACTGATGCCAGAGCCATTATCTGCAATGCAAATCAGGACTTGCTCATCCTCTGTCAATTTAGTACGGATGCGAATTGTCGGATAGCCATTGGTGAGATGTCCCTTATCCGTCGCTTTATTATAAATAATAAAACATTGCTCACTCATTACTAAGTCTTCTAAAGCATCAATTGCATTAGCAATAATGTTCATAAATACCTGATTCACTTGTCCTGCGTAGCATTCTACAAGTGGTAACTGACCATATTCTTTAATCACTCGAATTTCTGGACAATTAGATTTAACTTTGAGGCGACTATGCAAAATCATCAGAGTGCTATCGATACCTGTATGAATATCTACTTTTTTCAATTCAGCTTCATCCAGGCGGGAGAAATTACGCAGAGATAAGACGATTTCCCGAATTCGATCAGCACCAACTTTTAGAGAAGATAATATCTTAGGTAAATCTTCTATAATAAAGTCAATTTCTGTAGCTTCAATTTCTGCTTTTAGTTGAGGAATAGGGTTGGGATAGTGGTGCTGATAACATTGCAATAAGTGAAGTAAATTTTCGGTATATTCTGTAGCAGGAGTGAGATTGCCATAGATAAAGTTCACTGGGTTATTGATTTCATGAGCAACACCAGCCACAAGTTGACCCAGACTAGACATTTTTTCGCTTTGAATCAATTGAAGTTGAGCCTTTTGCAACTGCTGTAAAGTTTGTTCTAATTTTTCCTTTTCTTGAGTCAAAGCGACAGTACGTTGCTGTACCCGAATTTCTAATTCCTGATTAGTTTTCTCTAAATCTTTTTCTGTTAGCTTACGTAATGTAATATCAGTAGACATTACAGCATATTTGTTAGTTATGCCTTCTGCATCCCGTATGGGCTGTCCATCTATTAAAAGCCAACACTCTCTGTCATCATGTGTTTGATAAGAAAGCTCAAACTTAAAACTTTCTCCTTTTAATAGCTGTTCACGAATGTAAGTTTGTTGAACATTTAACTGAGATTTAAAACCAAGTGCAGTAAAAAATTTTTGTCCGGTTAGTGAATCATCTGATAACCCAGTGCGTTCAGCAAAAGCTTGATTAACCCACTCAATACGTCCCAATCTATCTGTCAATGCCATCAACAAATCTTTACGCTCTGCTAAGGCTGTAAATATAGTTAATGGCAGACTCATTGAGTCAGATAACATAGCCATAACTTCTATTTAGAGTATTCCAGGGCATCACGTCTTCCAGCTATGTATGCCAACATTAGCTTACTTATATCATCACGAACCCGGCGAAATATTTGCAACTTTTCTGCTTCAGTTCCTATTGCTTCTGCGGGATCAGGAAAGCTAAAGTGATGGCGTTTAACAGCCGAAGGTAAGGAAGGGCAACTTTGATCAGCATGATCGCATACAGTGATCACTGTATCAATCTTTTTGTCTAAAAACAGATTGAGATGTTTACAAGAGTTTTGGGAAATATCTATCCCGATTTCTTCCATGACTTTCACAGCCAAAGGATGAACTTTTGCGGCTGGGTTCATGCCTGCACTCTGTGCTGTTAATAAATCATCTCCTAGCTCTTTTAAAAACCCTTCTGCCATTTGGCTGCGGCAGGAGTTACCTGTGCAAAGAATTATAAGCAATGGTTTTTCCATACTTAAATTTGAACTAAAAAAATATAATACTTGTTAGAAGTATAGCTTTTAAAAAATATAGTGGTTTCAGGGAAAACACCACAATAAATTTTTATCTTAGGTTTGTTAGACCGAGGATAACCTTTTTTTAACCTTATATCTTGTTGACCAAAAAGTGCTGTTAGCGGTAGTGGGGCGTTAAATAACATGCAGATACTTTAGCCGCACTCCTTTGCGGATGTGATTGATTTAAAACCCTTGCTGCTTCAAGGCGACAATACGTTGCCACCTGATGACATCTTGCTGATTGTAAAGGCAATAGTTGCTAGGCGATCGCGTTGGTTGCGGCAATAACCCCAGTTGATGATAATGCCGCACCATCCTGGGAGTCAAATTACCACCAACTGCATCTGTAAGTTCTTTGATAGTTAAGTAACCAGCATTCATAATTTATAGACTACAGTAGTCTGTTTCTTTGATTTTGCAGGGTTAGTAGTGTTTAAATCCCCGACTTCTTCCAGAAGTCGGGGATCTCACAGCCCATTATAATTAATGGGACAAACCATTAGTACTCTGTCTCTTTGGGAAAAGACTGTTTCACCAAATTGCAATCTGTTGTATCTACTCAGGATGAATTTTGAAAAAGGATGATAAAATTATTTGACAATGCTCAACTGATAAGCACCCTCAATTTTGATTTTGGAAAGATAATTAGCAGTTGCACCTTGAGGTAAAGTTAATATCAAAACAACTGGTGTGGCTTGAGCAAAATTAATTTTTTTTACCTGACGATCAGGCATCCCTGGAGTAGCATAGGCATTAAATTGTGAAAATTCATTCCCATCTTTATCTTGAATACTAACTGTTGAAACTACTCCATTACCATTTGTAGAACCAGCATCAATATCCAGGGTAAGCTTTAATTCCCCAGGTCCAGCAATGAATGTGTAAAAGTAGGTTTTTGGTTCCTTATGCAAACCAGTTGCGGAGATGACATTAGTAGTCAGATTTGTTGGTGCATCTCTATCTGTTGATTGTGCATTTGCTGGTGTAATTTGGGAAGTAAGGAGAATTACACCAGTAGCTATGCAACTGAGAAATATTCCGGCTGAAAATGGAAATTTATCTTTAGTGTGGCGCTGGTGTAAGTTCATTGTGGACATGAGATAACTCCGAAATTTTGTAGCAGTAATTTGTTGAGCGTGTAATTGAGGTCTATCAACCCTGTGTCAATAGCTTTATATTGATGTATATGATTGATTTTTTGGTTTTATGCAGTGCATTCTGATTTTTTACACAAAACTTTTAATTTCCTACCATCATACCAGCATTACTGTATACTCCTTTTCCCTAACGGTATGAAATAGCCGATGATTATACTATTTGATAATAGGCGGAGGAAATACTTGTAAGTCGATATTGTTAGGAAAAGGGTAATTTATAGTTTGACTACCACTTATCCCATTAGTCTGAGCGATAATTTGAAAAGAACTAGCTCCATAAGGTCTGACATATAAATCTCTGTTGAATTCAGGCAATTGTATACTATAACTACAACCGTTATCAATGTTGTTACCTGTAGCGTTAACTTGAGCTAAATTCTTTTCAGTAGAGTTAAAAAATTGACCCTCAACAGGTTTTGTAGGAATGAATTCTTTCAGAGTCACCTTAATTTGACTGCAAGAAATTGCACCAATTCTTTCTGTGCCTTTCACTATATTCCCTTGAATTGTGACAGTATTTTGAACTCTTTTAATTACTTGATATTTTTGAGCTAACTGTATAGTTTGCGTTGGTTGAGCGTTCGCTATGGCTGTAAAGCTCGCTAACACGCTACATGTCAAAGTTGCAATCAAGGTTGGCGAAATATATAATTTCATCCAGGACATAGGACATCTCCGATATTTTATAGCAGTGAATGTTTGTGGATGACCAGAATCAGGTCTATCAATTCCGTGTCAACGGCTTTATGTTGATATATATGATTGATTTTTTGGTTTTATGCAGTGGGCGGAATATTTTTCCATGAGAAAGATGATGGCGATAGTTGCTGGGCTTCCTTCACACGTGTCAACTTAAGCTCTAATGCCTACCCCACAAGCGTTTTAGCCCTCCCCTTGATAAGCTACGGTGTATACAGAAGTCGAAGTATTGCATCCGATTACGCTTGACATTAACATTGATGTCAAGGTTTAGGGTAAGAGAGTCTAAGACTGGAAATTCTTATGCTTTACCCGCAGCGTTTAACCCAATTCACCAAAGAACACGCAGATACTTTAGCGGCGTTGCTTTGTGGATTGTTATTATTTTTGGGTTGGTTGGCGTTACATCTTGGCGCTTTGGGATGGGCGTTACTGCTGTTACCTGCGGCTTATGTGATTGGTGGTTACGAAAGTGCGCGGGAGGGACTGACTACTCTAATTAAAGAAAAAGAACTGGATGTAGATTTGCTGATGATTGTGGCGGCTGTTGGTGCTGCTAGTTTGGGTTTATGGCGTGGCGAATATCATTTAATTATAGATGGGGCAATTTTGATTCTCATCTTTGCTATTAGTGGTGTACTGGAAGACTACGCGATGCAGCGCACTGAAAAAAGTATTCGCAGCTTGATGAGTCTGACACCGGATACAGCAATGGTTTTGCGTCAGGGAAGGGAGGAGATGCTAGCCATTAGCGAACTGCAAATAGGGGATGAAATTGTTGTCAAGCCAGGGGAGCTAATTCCTACTGATGGTGTCATTGTGTCAGGTTACAGCACTATTAATCAAGCCGCGATCACAGGAGAATCTTTACCTGTAGAGAAGACGGTAGGTGCTGAAGTTTTTGCAGGTACGATTAATGGTTATGGGGCGCTGAGGCTGAAAATTCACAAACCAGCCGCGAGTAGCTTAATTCAGCGGGTGATTCGCTTGGTGGAACAAGCACAAACAGAAGCACCGCCTTCGCAACAGTTTATTGAACGATTTGAGCGGGGATATGCACGGGTAATTGTAGTAGCGGGGATTTTGCTGGCTGTTTTACCGCCGTTTGTTTGGGGTTGGGATTGGGAAACGACGATTTATCGCGCTTTGACTTTTTTGGTGGTGGCTTCTCCCTGTGCGTTGATGGCTGCTATTATGCCGACACTGCTTTCGGGAATTGCTAATGGTGCGAAACAGGGGATTTTATTTAAAAATGGTGCCCAGTTAGAGAAGATGGGCAAAGTTAGGGCGATCGCATTCGATAAAACTGGTACTCTGACAACGGGACAGGTAGAAGTTTGTCGAGTCATTGCTCATGGTGAATACTCGCAAGATGATGTATTAAAAGCAGCAGCATCTCTAGAATCTAGTTCTGAACACCCCATTGGTAAGGCAATTGTCCAAGCAGCTACTGATGTGGATTGGGTACATGGGGTTGAAGTGCAAGCTATCCCTGGTAAGGGAATTGTGGGGATTGCTGAAGACCAAAAGGTGATTGTGGGCAATGGGGCTTTTGTACAGGAGTATGTTGGAGAGTTACCGCCAGATTTGCAGGAATTGGCGCAGTCTTTGGAGATGGAGGGGAAGACTGTTGTTTGGGTAGCAGCCGAGAGATGCGATGAAATTTATGCATTGAAATCTAAGACGTTGCATATTTATGGGGTAAATGCCTCACGCAGAGGAGGACACTTGCGTGCGGGGGTTCCCCCCGTTGAGCAAAGTGTCCGTCGCGCAAAGGCGCAAAGGAAATTACATAAAATTGTCGCCTCCTCATCCTCTGCCTTGCATATTTATGGGGTGAATGCCTCACGCAGAGGCGCAAAGGCGCAAAGGAAATTACATAAAATTGTCGCCCCCTTGTCTCCTGCCTCTTATCAAATAATGGGTATAATCGCTATTGCTGATACGGTACGATCTGAGGCGGTGGCGATGATTCAGCGGTTGCGGCAGATGGGAGTTGAGGAAATCGTGATGATTACTGGCGATAATCAAAGAACTGCTGATAGTGTTGCTAGGACGGTGGGGATTAAGCAGGTATATGCAGAACTTTTGCCAGAGGATAAGCTGGGTGTGATTCGCAGTTTGCAGCAAAAGTATCAAACTGTGGCAATGGTGGGTGATGGGATTAATGATGCACCTGCTTTAGCACAAGCATCTGTAGGGATTGCAATGGGAATCGCTGGTAGTGATGTGGCTTTGGAAACCGCAGATATAGTATTGATGGCAGATAGATTAGAAAAAATTGCTGTGGCGATACAATTAGGGAGGCGATCGCACTCTATAGTCAAACAAAATATTGTCGTCGCTTTGGGTTTTATTATCTTGCTGTTGATGGGTAATTTCTTGGGAAATGTTAACTTACCCCTTGGTGTGATTGGTCATGAAGGCTCAACAGTGTTGGTGACTCTCAGTGGTCTAAGATTGCTGAAATAAGCTAGTACAAAAAGGATGAAGTATGAAGTATATACTGTAAGCTTTTTGTTGTTTTAGAATGGTAGCTTTATTTCCGCTGTGCTAGGCTATTTTTGTCATTTGTCATTTGTCGTTTGTCGTTTGTAAAGGCCAAAGTTTGCGTCGTTACGACCGAAGTTTGTGTCGTTACGACCGAAGTTTGTGTCGTTACGACCAAAGTTTGTGTCGTTACGACCGAAGTTTGTGTCGTTACGGCCAAAGTTTGTGTCGTTACGGCCGCAAGTTGATTTGTTATATCAAGTCTCGATAAGCTGACACACCCGCCCTGAGCGGAGTCGAAGGGCTAATAGGCAAAGTTTACTCAAGTAAACTGAGGATTAAGTGAGAATTTTAGTAATCTTTAGATTACTTTTACTATGAGACTCAGAATTCATTCTGAGGCGGGATATGGGTTTTACGTTTGACACCAATACTCCCCATTCCCAATTCCCAATTCCCCATTCCCAATTTCTTAAGGATTAGGCTATGACAACCGAACAGTTAACCAGAGATAGCGATAATCTAGATTTAAGACAGTTACTAACAACCCTGACTGCCGTTAAACATGGTGACTTTTCTGTTCGGATGCCCATAGACCAAACTGGTGTAGCAGGGAAAATTGCTGATACTCTCAACGCTATTATTGACCAGAATCAGCAGATGGCAGTGGAGTTACAGCGGATTGGTAATGTTGTCGGGAAAGAGGGAAAAATCACTGAACGGGCAACTCTCGGACATGTTCGCGGTTCATGGTCAGATTGTGTGAATTCTGTCAATACTCTAATTACAGATTTAGTTCAACCAACATCGGAAACTACTCGTGTGATTCGGGCTGTAGCTAATGGCGACCTTTCCCAAACCATCGCCCCAGAAATTGAAGGCAGACCGCTACAAGGAGAGTTTCTCCAAACTGCTAATATTGTTAACACGATGGTAGATCGGCTGGGTTCCTTTGCCTCGGAAGTAACGCGGGTAGCCCGTGAGGTGGGAACGGAAGGGAAGTTAGGTGTGCAAGCTGAAGTCTTAGGAGTTGCAGGTACTTGGAAAGATTTGACTGATAACGTCAACTTGATGGCGGGGAATCTCACCGGACAAGTGCGGAATATTGCGGAAGTAGCGACAGCGATCGCAAACGGTGATTTATCGAAGAAAATTACCGTAGATGTCAAAGGCGAAATTCTGGAGTTGAAAAATACCGTCAACACAATGGTAGATCAACTCAATTCCTTTGCCTCGGAAGTGACGCGGGTGGCGCGTGAGGTAGGAACAGAAGGGAAATTAGGCGTACAAGCAGAAGTTCGGGGTGTGGCGGGGACTTGGAAGGATTTGACTGATAACGTCAACTTGATGGCGGGGAATTTGACAGCCCAGGTGCGGAATATTGCGGAAGTGACAACGGCGGTGGCGAATGGCGACCTTTCTAAGAAAATTACTGTTGATGTGAAGGGCGAAATTCTGGAGTTGAAAAACACCGTTAACATCATGGTAGATCAACTCAACTCTTTTGCATCAGAAGTCACAAGGGTGGCGCGGGAAGTTGGCGCAGAAGGTAAACTAGGCGGTCAAGCGGAAGTCCGAGACGTGGCGGGGACTTGGAAGGATTTGACTGACAGTGTGAATTTTATGGCGGGAAGTTTAACAGCGCAGGTACGGAATATTGCGGAAGTGACCACGGCTGTAGCAAATGGCGACTTGTCTAAGAAAATTACTGTTGATGTGAAAGGTGAAATTCTGGAGTTGAAAAACACCATCAACACAATGGTGGATCAACTTAATTCCTTTGCATCAGAAGTTACCAGAGTTGCCCGTGAGGTGGGGACTGAAGGAAAATTAGGCGTACAAGCGGAAGTCCGAGGGGTGGCGGGGACTTGGAAAGATTTGACCGACAACGTCAACTTGATGGCGGGTAATCTCACCGGACAGGTGCGAAATATTGCGGAAGTGACAACGGCGGTGGCGAATGGCGACCTGTCTAAGAAGATTACTGTCAATGTGAAGGGCGAAATTCTGGAGTTGAAAAACACCGTTAATATTATGGTGGATCAACTCAATTCTTTTGCAAGTGAAGTAACGAGAGTGGCGCGGGAAGTGGGCGCAGAAGGTAAGTTAGGCGGACAAGCAGAAGTTAAGGGAGTGGCTGGAACTTGGAAGGATTTAACTGACAGTGTGAACTTCATGGCGGGAAGCTTGACAGCCCAGGTGCGGAACATTGCGGAAGTGACAACGGCGGTGGCGACTGGCGACTTGTCGAAGAAAATTACTGTTGATGTCAAAGGCGAAATTCAGGAACTGAAAAACACCATCAACACGATGGTGGATCAACTCAACTCCTTTGCAAGTGAAGTGACAAGGGTAGCTAGGGAGGTGGGGAGTGAAGGGAAGTTAGGTGTCCAAGCCGAAGTCCGGGGGGTGGCGGGGACTTGGAAGGATTTGACTGATAGTGTGAACTTCATGGCGGGAAGTTTGACAGCCCAGGTGCGGAACATTGCGGAAGTGACAACGGCGGTGGCGACTGGGGACTTGTCGAAGAAAATTACTGTCGATGTGAAAGGGGAAATTTTGGAGTTGAAAAACACTATTAATACAATGGTGGATCAACTGAGTTCCTTTGCATCGGAAGTGACAAGAGTTGCTAGGGAAGTGGGAACAGAAGGGAAGTTAGGTGTGCAAGCGGATGTCAAAGACGTGGCGGGGACTTGGAAGGATTTGACCGACAGTGTGAATTTCATGGCGGGAAGTTTGACAGCCCAAGTACGGAATATTGCCGAAGTCACAACAGCGATCGCTAATGGCGACCTTTCTAAGAAAATTACAGTAGGGGTGAAAGGCGAAATTCTGGAGTTGAAAAACACCATCAATATTATGGTGGATCAACTCAACTCTTTTGCTAGTGAAGTTACCAGGGTTGCGAGGGAAGTGGGGAGTGAGGGTAAGCTGGGTGTGCAAGCAGATGTGCGCGGTGTGGCTGGAACTTGGAAAGATTTGACTGACAGTGTGAACTTCATGGCGGGAAGTTTGACAGCCCAGGTGCGGAATATTGCTGCTGTCACCACCGCTGTAGCAAATGGCGACCTCTCCAAGAAAATATCAGTGGATGTGAAAGGGGAAATTTTGGAGTTGAAAAACACCGTCAATACAATGGTGGATCAACTCAACTCCTTTGCAAGTGAAGTCACCAGGGTGGCGAGGGAGGTGGGAACTGAGGGTAAATTAGGTGTACAAGCAGAAGTCAAGGGAGTGGCTGGGACTTGGAAAGATTTGACCGACAGCGTAAATTTCATGGCGGGTAGCTTGACAGCCCAGGTGCGGAATATTGCGGAAGTCACCACCGCTGTAGCAAATGGCGACCTCTCGAAGAAAATCACCGTCGATGTCAAAGGCGAAATTCTCGAACTCAAAAACACCATCAACACAATGGTGGATCAACTTAACTCTTTTGCATCAGAAGTCACCAGGGTGGCGCGAGAGGTGGGAACAGAAGGTAAACTCGGCGCGCAAGCTTATGTCAGAGGTGTGGGCGGTACTTGGAAAGACTTGACTGACAACGTCAACTTGATGGCGGGTAATTTGACAGCCCAGGTGCGAAATATTGCGGAAGTCACCAAAGCAGTGGCGAATGGCGACCTTTCCAAGAAAATCACCGTCGATGTCAAAGGCGAAATTCTGGATTTGAAGAACACCATCAACACAATGGTGGATCAACTGAGTTCCTTTGCATCAGAAGTAACGCGGGTGGCGCGAGAGGTGGGAACGGAAGGAAAGTTAGGCGGACAAGCTTTAGTGCAGGGTGTGGCTGGAACTTGGAAGGATTTGACTGATAATGTGAACTCAATGGCGGGTAACTTAACTGCACAGGTACGCGGTATTGCCAAAGTCGTGACAGCGGTGGCGAATGGCGATTTGAAACGCAAACTGATGTTAGATGCTAAAGGAGAAATTGAAACCCTAGCAGAAACCATCAACGAGATGATTGACACCCTCGCAACATTTGCCAATCAGGTGACTACAGTCGCGAGGGAAGTAGGAATCGAAGGGAAGTTAGGCGGACAAGCTAAAGTCCCTGGGGCGGCGGGGACATGGCGAGATTTGACGGATAATGTGAATGAACTCGCTGCTACCCTGACTACACAGTTGCGGGCGATCGCCGACGTGGCGACAGCTGTAACTAAAGGTGATTTAACCCGTTCCATTGCGGTTGAAACCCTAGGGGAAGTAGCCATCCTCAAAGACAATATCAACCAAATGATCGCCAACCTCCGGGAGACAACCCAGAAGAATACCGAACAGGATTGGTTGAAAACTAATCTGGCTAAGTTTACTCGGATGCTGCAAGGACAGCGAGATTTAGAAACCGTATCTAAACTGATTCTCTCAGAACTCGCACCCTTAGTAGGAGCGCAACACGGTGTATTCTACTTGATGGAAGGTGTAGAAAGTACAGCATATTTGAAGTTGATCAGTACTTACGCTTACCGTGAACGCCGACATTTAGCTAGTCGCTTCTACTTGGGTGAAGGTTTAGTAGGACAATGTGCTTTAGAAAAAGAACGGATTTTGCTCACGGAAGTACCCAATGATTACGTCAAAATTACCTCCGGTTTAGGAGAAGCGACTCCACTCAACGCTGTGGTTTTACCCGTCCTATTTGAAGGACAGGTGACAGCGGTAGTTGAATTGGCTTCATTCCGCCGCTTTAGCGAGATTCACTTGACATTCTTCGATCAACTTACCGAAAGTATAGCGATCGTCCTCAATACGATCGCCGCTTCCATGCGAACTGAAGAATTACTCAAGCAGTCGCAATCCCTAGCTGAAGAACTGCAAACCCAGCAAAACGAACTCAGAGAAACCAACAAGCGCCTCGAACAACAAGCCCAATCACTCAAAACCTCAGAAGACTTACTCAAAGGACAGCAAGAAGAATTACAACAAACCAACGCCGAATTAGAAGAAAAAGCCGAGTTGTTAGCCCTACAAAAGAAAGAAGTTGAGCGCAAAAACCGCGAGATTGAACAAGCTAGACGTTCTTTAGAAGAAAAAGCCGAACAACTAGCACTGTCATCAAAATATAAATCAGAGTTTCTCGCCAATATGTCCCACGAACTGCGGACACCACTAAACAGCTTGTTAATTTTAGCTAGGCTGTTGGCAGATAATGTCGAGAGCAATTTGACTAGTAAGCAAGTAGAATACAGCCAAACGATTTACTCAGCAGGTACTGACTTGTTGGCACTGATTAATGACATCCTCGATCTAGCCAAGATTGAATCGGGAACTATGTCAATTGACATGACCCAAATGCCATTGTCAGAGTTAAGTGAACAAATTGAACGCACCTTTCAACACACAGCCAACAACAAAAGACTTACCTTTACAGTAGAATTGGCACCTGAATTGCCCAGAACTATTTATACTGATGCCAAACGCCTACAACAAGTATTGAAAAACCTGCTCTCTAACGCATTTAAATTTACAGAAAGTGGAGAGGTAGCCTTACGAATTGAGGTCGCACAACAGGGATGGAGCTTCAATAATAAAAGCTTAAATCGTGCCCAGACTGTAATTGCCTTCTCTGTGAGGGATACAGGGATCGGTATTGCCCCTGAAAAGCAAAAAGTGATTTTTGAAGCGTTTCAGCAAGCTGATGGCACTACTAGCCGCAAATACGGCGGTACAGGTTTGGGTTTATCCATTAGCCGCGAAATTGCCCACCTCTTCGGCGGTGAAATTAAACTCGTTAGTCAGATTGGTCAGGGAAGCACATTTACGTTCTATTTACCACAATTTAGTATTGATTCAACATCAAGACCACTCACTACTCCTAACCCAGCACTCCACACTCCGCACTCCACACTCCGCACTCCACACTCAGCACTCAGCACTCAGCACGGGCTAAACGCCCCGCTACCGCTAACAGCACTCATAGAAGACGATCGCACTTCCATTGTTGATGATGATCACGTACTGCTAATTGTAGAAGATGATATTCACTTTGCCCGGATTTTGCTTGATATCGCCCGCCAGCAAGGATTCAAGGTGATAGCTGCCCAAAATGGTAGCGTAGGTTTAAGGCTAGCACAACAATATCAACCCACAGCGGTGTTGCTAGATATCCGTTTACCAGAAATGGACGGTTGGACGGTGTTAGACCGCCTGAAACATGACCCCAATACGCGACACATCCCCGTACACATCATGACAGTTGAGGAAGGGAGACAGCGCAGTTTGCAATTGGGAGCGATCGCATATTTGCAAAAACCCGTCACTAGCGAGTCAATCTCTGATGCATTGACTAAAATTAAAGATTTTGTTGAGCGTCGCGTCAGGAGTTTGCTAGTAGTTGAAGATAACGAAATTCAACGTCATAGTATTGTCGAGTTAATTGGTAACAGTGATGTCGTTACTACCGCTGTCAGCACTGGCGCAGAAGCAATAGCAGCCATCCGCTCTCAGCCTTTTGATTGTCTGGTTCTCGATTTAGGCTTACCCGATATGTCTGGGTTTGAGCTGATTGAGCAGATTAAACAAGAACCAAATGGTGTAGCATTGCCAATTATCGTCTACACTGGGCTGGAAGTTTCCCCAGAGCAAGAAACTGAACTCAGACGGATAGCAGAGACAATTATCATTAAAGATGTGCGATCGCCCGAACGTCTCTTCGATGAAACAGCATTATTCCTGCACCGCGTCCAAGCAAACTTACCCGAATCCCAGCGCCAACTCCTAGAACGACTACAATTAATAGACAACTCACTCACCAACAAAAAAGTCTTAATCGTAGACGACGATATCCGTAACATCTTCGCTCTTACTAGTATGCTAGAGCGCTATCAAATGCAGATTTTATATGCTGAAAACGGCAGGGATGGTATTAACATATTAGAGAACACGCCAGATATTGATGTGGTTTTAATGGACGTAATGATGCCAGAAATGGATGGTTACGACACCACACGTTTGATCCGTCAAAACGAGCGATTTAAAACCTTGCCAATAATTGCACTCACCGCTAAAGCCATGCAAGGCGATCGCGAAAAATGCATGGAATCAGGCGCATCAGATTACATCACCAAACCAGTAGATATTGAACAATTACTCTCACTGTTGCGTGTTTGGTTCAGTAGGTGATTTGGCAGGAGTCAAGGGTCAAGAGTTAATAGTTGCTTTCTCCTAATACCTATTGCCTATTGCCTATTGCCTATTCCCTATTCCCAATGCCCCATGCCCAAAATATCTAACTTTAGATAGTTGCAACAATATATGTCAATTAAAAAGTCTAACTTAAGATAGTTACAATGCTGCATACTAAAGCTAGAAAGTTGTTAACGAAATATCAACAGTTATCAGCTTGTTCACTGATAACTGATACTTCGGCTGCGCTCAGTACAAGTAACTGTTCACTGATAACTGAATTCCCCTATGGTATCTGATGCGAAAGTAAATATCCTCCTAGTTGATGATCATCCGGAAAACCTACTGGCTTTAGAGGCGGTGCTTGAAGACCTTGGTCAAAATCTTGTCAAGGCTACATCAGGTACTCAAGCTTTGAGGTGTTTGCTTAATCAAGATTTTGCGGTGATTTTACTTGACGTGCAAATGCCAGAGATGGATGGCTTTGACACAGCAAACTTAATTAGACAACGAGAGCGATCGCGCCACGCTCCGATAATTTTCTTAACCGCATTTAGTACCAGCGAATCGATGGTATTTAAAGGGTATGCAGTGGGAGCAGTAGACTACCTTTTCAAGCCAATTGATGCGGAAATATTAAAATCTAAGGTATCCGCATTTGTGGAATTGTTTCAAAAAACAGAAGAAGTAAAAAAACAAGCAGAAGAACTGATAATTACCAATACTCAACTGCGAAAAAGTGAAGAACAATTCCGCTCTTTAAGTGCTTGCTCACCTGTAGGTATTTTCTTAATAGATATCGACGGACATTGTACGTATACAAATCCCCGTTACCAAACTATTTTGGGGGTCACTGCTGAGGAAAGTTTAGGAGAGGATTGGACGCGATCGCTGAGTCAAGCAGACCAAGAAAAAGTACTGACAGATTGGATTAATAGTACCCGTGCAAGTCAAGAATATTCACGAGAGTTTGAGATAGTTAATCGCGCAGGAATTGTGCGTTGGGTAAATATCCGCTCATCACCAATGCTTTCTGATGAGGGCGAAGTCATCGGCTATGTTGGTACAGTCGAAGATATTAGCGATCGCAAACTAGCTGAAGCAGAACGCGCTAAACTCATCCGTGAACAAATAGCATTAAAAGAAGCGGAAGCCACAAACCGCATGAAAGATGAGTTTTTAGCTACCCTTTCTCACGAACTCCGCACACCTTTAAACTCAATCCTGGGTTGGTCTAAACTCCTCCGCACTCGCAAATTAGATGAAAAAGCCATTGCGCGTGCTTTAGAAACAATCGAACGCAACGCACATTTGCAGGAACAACTCATCGAAGATATTTTAGACGTTTCCCGAATTATTCGCGGCAAATTAGTTTTAAATTTTTGCTCCATCAACTTAGTATCTGTAATTGAAACAGCCGTAGACACCGTACGTCTGCAAGCTGAGGCGAAAAATATTCACTTTGACTTCGTGGTTACACCCACCGCCTCATCCCCCTTGACTATCCTCGGTGATCCCGACCGCTTGCAACAAGTTGTTTGGAATCTCCTCTCGAATGCGATCAAGTTTACCCCCGAAGGCGGTCAGGTAGAAATTAGGCTATCAATTGTCCGTGATGAAGATATACCAAATCACTACGCACAAATCCAGGTAAAGGATACGGGTATTGGGATTAAACCAGACTTTCTCAAACATGTTTTTGAGCGCTTCCGTCAAGCTGATGGCAGCACCACCAGGAGCCAAACTGGATTAGGATTAGGTTTAGCGATCGCTCGTCATTTAGTAGAACTGCATCAGGGAAGCATCCATGCAGACAGCCCTGGAGAAGGACTAGGCGCGACTTTTACTGTCAAGTTACCCCTGCCAGAATTAGATGAAACTACCACTGCAGAGGCTGCTATCTCCACCAAAGAAGCCGCAAAAACAATAGATGCAAACCCTGCTGCATCTTTTAACGAATTACCCCTTGACAAATTGCATTTAGTAGTAGTGGATGATGACGTAGATACACTACATTTTATTACCATAGCCTTACAAGAGTCTGGCGCTCAAGTAAAGGCAGTTTCGTCAGCTAGCGAAGCACTCCTAGAAATTCAAAAAAACCAATCGGATATCTTGATTAGTGATATTGGTATGCCTGAAGAAGACGGCTATACACTGATTCGCAAAGTGAGACTCCTTGCACCAGAACAAGGAGGGCAAATTTTAGCGATCGCCTTAACAGCGTATGCTAGAGAAGAAGATGCAAGAGAAGCGATCAACGCAGGCTTTAATATGTATGCCTCTAAACCCATAGAATTAACTACATTAATTAATATGGTGGCAAAACTAGCAGGACGAAACTGCTAAACTGTGAGGCATTAATAATAAATCTTACCTCCTCCCCATTTATTCCCAACAACTTTCGGTTGCAAGAGAATATGACCAGCGACAGCTACCAAGTCATCATTCGTCAGATTTCTCATTCCTACGAAAATATCTGCACTCTTAATACTGGGATGTAATTCGGAAATTTCCTCTTCTCCATCATAAGTAGTAGGATTTTTCATGTAATCCACCAACCCTTGAATGTTATTACGGTTTGGTGTTGCTAATGCCAAAGATGCTGATTCAAGTCCCACATTTTGGTTTGTCTTAGTAACTCCCCCAGCATGACATTGAGAACAAGCGTAATTAAATAAACGTTTACCTTCTTTAATTTGTTTCAGGTTGAGTACAACGGTATCACCCTGATTATTTAATGCCACTGTCCGGGTTGCTGAATTCAATTCTACCGCTGTCGCATTACCGACAAGAAACTGGAACGCCAGCAAAACAGTAGCCAAAACAACACCAATTATTTTTCTAACCATGTTTCCCTTAAATATTTTGATGCTTAACACTGTTAACTATCTTCTATTTTTATCGTTAAATAAAAATCAGAAACTTTTTTTATTTTTGAAAAAATCTAAGTATCTGTAGTAGGGTGGGCATTGCCCACCAAAACCTGGATCTGCTGGGCATTACCCACCCTACGTGTCTATTTCTATTTTTATAGTTAAATAAAAATAGAAATAGACTGCTATTTAATTTTGATCAGAGTTACGGTAGAGGATGGAAAAAAGTCCCATATTGTAACCCAGGAAAAATGTAATTCAATTCAATGAAAATTACTGCTAAAACAATTACTGCCAAGGTAGCAACTACAGGAAGCATTGTGAAATATTTCAACAAATAACGTGGCTCCATGTTTCTCTCCTAAAATAACTAAGTTTGCATTAACAAGATGACAGGCGATAGTTAATCACAAATCATCAACTGTCAATAGCCTTTAGCGAATTGAAATCGGAATTTCTTCATCCTTATTGACTAAGTCACCACTGAGAAATTCTTTAACTGCTGAGGCTGGCCAAAAGAAAGCCGTGATCATACATTTGACGAACAAAGGTATATCGATAAATAGTTCTTTTTCTTCTGGGGAACCAAGCTTTTGAATTGCCCGCAAATATGAACGACCAGTCCAGCCAATCCAACCAGCAATGTAGAGAAATATCACTATGGGAGTCAGCACATCAAAGGCAAGGCTGAAGCGGTCAAGAACTAAATGAGGTAAACCATCCTCACCACAAAGTAACCGAGAATAAGCCTTTAATGGTTTTGTCGTGTAATAACTATCCGCAGCACTTTGCACTCTTTCTACAAATGCAGATGATTCGCCACAAGGTACTAATGTAGTGTTCTCTGCTAAAGCCGTAGGGGCAATATTAAGCCAGAGAAAGATTACCAAAATCAAAGCAAATATTTGTTTCATAATTTCGTCTTTTGTTTAGTAGTAGAACCTATGCATATATCACAGTCAAAGTATAGAGCGTGACGCTATAAGTCTTGAGTCTATATACAGAGTTTTGTCGTAGCATCACACACCATAAAAATATAGGAATCCGATTTGATTATTGAAAAAATCTCAGTATCTGTAGTAGGGTGGGCATTGCCCACCAAAACCAGGAATATGGTGGACATTGCCCACCCTACTAGACTGACTCAACCCAACCTACAATTTTTTTGCAATATTTTAGCTGTGTCAGTCCACTACGTGTATTTCAAAAATCAAATACCAGTCCTATATCATGTGCCAATTGCATAAGTCCTGATTAGGTTTGAATTATTTAGACCAATTGTTTCTTGCGCGTAGTCACATCACCAACTTTTTGGTAAACGCCAAACTCCACCTGATCATCATCCAGTTCTGGGTCAATTCCTGAAAAGACATCTCGAAAGATTGTCCGGGAACCATGCCAAATGTGTCCGAAGAACCACAGCAACCCCCAACAAGCATGAGCAAAAGCAAACCAGCCACGGGTACTGCTACGGAAAACTCCATCAGAGTTAAAAGTTGTGCGATCAAATTCAAAAATCTCACCTTGTTGGGCGAGGCGAGCAAACTTTTTCACGACAGATGGATCTGTCAATGTTTGCCCATCCAGTGCGCCACCAAAGAAACTGACATTAACACCAGTTTGTTCAAAGCTGAATTTAGATTCTGAACGCCGGAAAGGAATATCAGCACGGACAATGTCATCGTTATCAGTCAAAACTACCGGGAAATTTTCAAAGAAATTTGGCATTCGCCGTACTGATAATTCTCGACCTTCGCTATCTTTAAAAACTGCATGACCTGACCAAACTTGAGCAATTCCATCTCCTTTGGTCATTGGGCCAACACGAAATAAACCACCCTTGGCGGGGCTATTGCCAACATAGTCATAAAAAGCCAATTTTTCTGGGATATTTGACCAAGCTTGTGAGAGACTTTTGCCTTCATCTAAGTCAGCTTGAACTTGTCGGGAAATTTGTTGTTGAAAATAACTCTTATCCCACTGATAGCGAGTTGGACCAAAAAGCTCTATGGGAGTTGTTGCAGTTCCATACCACATAGTTCCAGAAACCACAAAAGCAGCGAAAAAGAATGTGGCTAAAGCACTAGCGAGAACTGTTTCAATATTTCCCATCCGTAGCGATCTATAAAGCACTTCTGGTGGTCGAAAAGTTATATGGAAAAGACCGCCAATAATCCCCAAAATTCCTGCAGCAATGTGGTGAGCAACGACACCACCAGGATTGAAAGGGTTAAAGCCTTCTGCTCCCCATTCTGGTGCAACACCTTGGATATGACCAGTTAATCCATAGGGGTCAGAAACCCACATTCCGGGGCCAAATATACCAGTCAAATGAAAAGCACCAAATCCAAAACAAAGAAGACCTGCTAATAACAAATGAATACCAAAGATTTTAGGTAAATCTAAAACTGGCTCATTATTTTTTCGGTCTTTAAATATCTCCAAATCCCAATAAACCCAATGCCAGCAAGCAGCTAAGAATAACAAACCTGCCAAAAGAATATGAGTGGCGGCGGCGCTTTCAAAAGTCCAAAGGTTGAGACCTGTTACAGATTCACCAGTGATGCTCCAACCACCCCAAGATTTCGTAATACCCAGTCGTGCCATGAAAGGCAAAACAAACATACCCTGACGCCACATTGGGTTTAAAACTGGGTCGCTGGGGTCAAAAATGGCCAGTTCATACAATGCCATTGAACCAGCCCATCCAGCAGCTAAAGCTGTGTGCATCAGGTGTACAGCAATTAGTCGTCCTGGGTCATTCAGAACTACTGTGTGGACACGATACCAAGGTAGTCCCATGAGTTATGCTCCTTGTAAAAAGTTAGGAGTTATTGAATTTTAGATTTTAGATTTTAGATTTTAGATTTTGGATTCAAGAAGAAATCTAAAATTGGCAGAGTTAGGAGTTTTGAATTCATGGCTCTTAACTTTTAGAAAAACAGTTGTAAGTATGTGCCCGATATTGAGTTGGGAAAAAAGGTTTTCAACAACATGACAAGCACAGAAAAAAAAGCGATCGCTATACTCCCCACGATGGGAGCAATAATTGTCTGTTTCATAAAATCTAATTTGGGCAATAGGCAATAGGCAATAGGGCATTAATAATTTCTCTCTCCGTCCCCAGTCCCCAGTCCCCAGTCCCCAGTCCCCATTCCCCAGTCCCCAGTCCCCAGTCCCCAATACCTAATCCAGTAACTTCATAGAGCTAACTGGCTCATCTCCACGGTCAAGACCTCTTTCAAAACCGGCACCTGCGGCGCGGGCGCGTCCGGCGTGCCAAAGATGACCAACTAAGAACAAGAAAGCAAAGATGAAGTGTGCAGAAGCTAGCCAGGTACGTGGTGATACGAAGTTAAAAGCATTTATTTCGGTCGATACACCACCTACTGAGTTCAGAGAACCTAAAGGTGCGTGAGTCATGTACTCTGCTGCGCGGCGAATTTGCCAGGGTTGAATGTCATGCTGAATCTTATCGATTTCTAGTCCGTTGACACCACGCAATGGTTCTAGCCAAGGCGCTCTAGTATCCCAGAAACGCATTGTTTCACCACCGAAGATGATTTCTCCTGTGGGCGATCGCATTAAATATTTACCTAAGCCTGTGGGTCCTTGAGCCGAAGCCACGTTCGCCCCTAATTTTTGGTCACGCACTAAGAAAGTCAAGGCTTGGGCTTGGGATGCTTCTGGGGCTGTCGGTCCGTAGAATTCACTGGGATAGGCAGTGTTATTAAACCAAATAAACATGGATGCAATTAAAGCCTGTCCCGCAACGTTACCTAAGCTTTGTGAAAGGTAAGCTTCACCCGACCAGGTAAAAATGCCGTGAGTCCACTTAAATGGCGTAGTGACAACGTGCCAAATACCACCCAGTATTAGAATACCACCCATCCAAATGTGACCGCCCACCAAATCCTCTAGATTATTCACACCAGCAATATTACCTGCTCCACCTGTGATTCCTTTAAACAGATAACCAAAGATGATCCGGGGGTCGAGAGTGGGGTGGGTAACAAGGCGCACATCACCGCCGCCAGGTGCCCAAGTGTCGTATAAACCGCCCCAAAGCGTGGCTTTGCCGACAAGTAAGAACGCCGCCACACCCAAGGCGATTAGGTGATACCCCAAGATGCTAGAAATTTTGTCCTTATCCGTCCAATCGAAATTAAAAAAGCCAGCTAGCTTTTCAGGGCCTCTGAGTGCATGATATAGACCACCAATACCCAAAACCGCAGAGCCAATCAAATGCGCTACAGCGATCGCAAAAAATGGAAAAATATCTGTAATTTCTCCCCCCCGTCCCACACCAATACCCAAGGTAGCGATGTGTGGCATCAAAATTAAGCCCTGGTCATACATCGGCTTGTCTGGGACATAGTGAGAGACTTCAAACAACAACATTGCTCCCGCCCAAAAAGCCACTATCCCTGCATGGGCAACGTGTGCGCCTAAAAATTTACCAGACAAGTTAATAAAACGGGCATTACCAGCCCACCAAGCATATCCAGTAGATGCTTGGTCACGACCTTCCGCCGCTGGGGCACTGATTTTCGGTTTCGGTTTAACTAAAGAACGACTGAAAGACGTTTCCATTTTTATTTGTCCTTTGTCATTTGTTATTTGTCATTTGTTATTTGTCATTTGTCATTTGTTATTTGTTAGGAGTCAGGAGTCATTAGTTATTTCTCCCTCATCTTCTCAATCCCCAGTCCCCAATCCCCAATCCCCAATCCCCAGTCCCCAGTCCCCAGTCCCCAGTCCCCAGTCCCCAGTCCCCAATCCCTGCTCACTGAGCGTAGCCGAAGTGCAGTCCCCAATCCCCAATCCCCAGTCCCCAATCCCCAATGCCCAATAACTAAAGCGCATTTCCACGAGGTAATACTTCTTCTGGAAACTGGAAGTGTTCGTGGGGTTGGTCTCCTTGTGCCATCCAGGCTCTAGCCCCTTCATTCAGGAGAATGTTTTTGGTATAAAACGTTTCAAATTCCGGGTCTTCTGCTGCTCGCAACTCTTGGCTCACAAAGTCATATGCCCGCAAATTAAATGCCAAACCCACCATGCCGATCGCACTCATCCACAAGCCAGCCACCGGCACAAATAACATGAAGAAGTGCAGCCACCGCTTGTTAGAAAAGGCAATTCCGAAAATCTGCGACCAGTAGCGGTTTGCAGTCACCATTGAGTAAGTTTCTTCAGCTTGAGTGGGCGTAAAGCCGCTAAAAGTATTAAAACCTGTGGTGTCTTTAAACAAAGTATTTTCCACAGTAGCGCCATGTATTGCACATAACAAAGCTCCTCCTAAGACACCTGCCACACCCATCATGTGGAAAGGGTTAAGGGTGTAGTTATGGAAAGCTTGAAAGAATAGTAAAAAACGGAAAATTGCAGCTACCCCGAAGCTAGGAGCAAAGAACCAAGATGATTGACCCAAAGGGTACATCAGGAATACAGAAACAAAAATGGCAATTGGTGCAGAAAAGGCGATCGCATTATAAGGACGAATACCGACACTCCGCGCAATTTCAAATTGCCGCAACATAAAACCAATTAAAGCAAAGACACCATGAAAGGCGACAAAATTCCACAAACCGCCAAGTTGACACCACCGCGTAAAATCTCCCTGAGCTTCCGGTCCCCACAGTAAAAGTAAGGAGTGATCCATACTATCTGCAGGTGTAGAAACCGCAGTAGTGAGGAAATTGCAACCTTCCAAATAAGAGCTAACTATGCCGTGAGTGTACCAAGAAGTCACAAAGGTTGTGCCAGTAAACCAACCCCCCAAAGCCATATAGGCACAAGGGAAGAGTAATAAACCAGACCAACCGATAAATACAAAGCGATCGCGTTTCAGCCAGTCATCAAGGACAGTAAACCATCCCCAGCCTGCGTAACCACGCCTGAGAGCTATAGTCATATAATTTGTCCTTTGTCATTTGTCATTTGTAGATAACCAATGCCCCATGCCCCATGCCCCATTACCAATCCGTCCGACCATCATTCATAAAATAGGGAGAACCAGGAGAGGCGAGAGTTTGAATGATATGGTCGAAATAAGGAATAGCGATCGCTGCATCCTCCTCACCCAAAAATTCCCGTGCGGCTTCTTTGATACAACGCACCGCCTCTACCCAATTGAAAATCGGAATTCCCAAAGATGCATACATCTCCTTCATCCCAATCGTGCCAATATCTTCCAAAGGTTGCTCATTCCCCGCCAAAATACAGTAAGCAACTAAACGGATATACCAACCTTGGTCGCGTTGACAGGAAGCAGTCTTCCTCATATTGCCACTATTACTAGGTGTCACCGGGCACACCTTCCAGAACTTATCACTAGCTTTTTCCACCAACCGATTTTGGTTTTTTGCCAAAGTTGTAGCAATGCGAATCCGCTTTTCCCCCGAATGGCAAAAATTCTGAATCATCCGAATTTCTGCCGGTGTGGGATAACGCAATTCTTCATCAGCATTGAGAATTACTTGTTTGACTAGACTCATAGCAATTTTAGATTTTGGATTTTGCGTTCGCGAGAGCGTGTCGAAGACAAAAGTTGAGCCAGTGCGTTGGATGGGTTCTCCGGCTTAAAGCAACTGGCGTTGCGTGGGCGGGTTTCCCACGCCACTTGCCACAACGGGGGGAACCCCCGCAAGGCAGTGGCTTGACTTGAGCAAACTTTTCAAGATCGATTACGCATTGGGAGCAGACAAAGTAGAGACTTCTTCAATTTCAATAATTGCCCCTGATCCCCCATTCCCAGTCCCCAGTCCATTGCGGTTGTTAGGAACAAACCGATCCAGTTCCGAGGGGGATGACAGCAGCGATTTTTCCCACATATTGACAGAGTGAGCGACTGACGACTGTCGCATCAATAAACCTCTTGGTGTCACATACCGCTCATAGGGAACCGTATCTTCACCAAAAGCTTGAATGTATTCCGGGCTGTCGATAATTTCGTCAATCAAAGCGTAGAAGCCCTGATTTGCACAGATATCGTAATAGCGATTCATTTCCTCCCGTCCGTAAGTAGGACGACCCAACAACCGCCGATGGATGTATTCAATCGCTTTGGTGATATACAGAGATTCCCAATAGGTTTTGCGGAATAATTTAGACTTGGCTAACTGACGAATAAACTCCCGCATCGTAATTTCGCCAGATAGTAACTCTGACTCCACAGATGTTATGCGCTGACCTGCAAAAACATCACGCCCAAATATCTGTCGATAAGCTCCCTCAATCACCGCTGATGGGGAATTTTTCGTCAGACTGACACTAAGTCCCATTGGCAATTTTGGGCTAGAACCGGTTGTTTCTTGACCATATCGGTGATTTGTCTGCTCTAACTTCATCAACCTGCCCAAATAGCCGGGGACTTGTCCAAAGCCTTCAGAACTAATAAGTATGCGACGATTATCTTTACCAAAGGGTGCAGGACTGTGTAGAGTCGTTGCAGGCAAAGTATCCACAGGAAAGATTGCACCAAACTGAATTTCTAGCGGGTCATTACCAGAACCATAGGGGTGCTGATTGGGTAAAGGTTTTTGATACTTCCCAAAAAGGGTGAGAAACTGAGGAACTTTGCGAACAGGAGCGCTGTATTTAAATAATTCCAGTTGCGGCCCCCAATTGCAGCATTCTTGAGCTTCCTGACCTAAACCACGCAGATATGGTACAGTTTCTTCTCCGAAATAGTCAGCGTATTCTGAGGAATCTACCAACGCATCTATCAGCTTATGCAAACCACCTTTAGTAATAATGGCAAAGTATCCTTGGAACTCAGCCAGAGAACTCAACCCCCGTCCTAAAAAGTGACGCATCGCCAATTCAATCACGCGACTAATCGTAAAGGGTTCATAGAACAAACGGCGGTAAAGGCGAGATTTACCCAAACGGCGGATAAACTCTTTTGTTGAGATTTGACCGCCTTTTACCTGAGATTCCAGCTCACTAGCGGGAAAATCATAAGTTGCGGTGATATCCCGTTCAAAGACTTGACGATAAGCAGCTTTAATTGCAGCTTGCTTTTCCGTTTCTGACAGCACCGACTTGATCACAAATTTTAGTCGATGTTCTGCAGCGATCGCATAACTTTGAGGTAACACTAAACCTTGCTGTTCGTTAGAAACCCCTACTCTAAGTTGGACTGAGGGTTTTTCTGCTAAATACTCCGTTATCAATGTCTCAAAAGATTGCTTTATCAGTTCACTCGCCTCAGCATTCTGTGGAAAATAACTCAGGGATAGACGTTGCATTTCCTTGAGAGCCACCACAGTAGCTTCCGTTACATCTTCCGGAATGACACCGCGCAACCCCCGGACATTGACTTTCAGAATGCTATCATCTCCTGCCACTATGGCAAAAGTGACATAACGTAAAAACCACGCTAAATCTCGCATGGATCTTTTCATCCTGATTGGCCCATAGCGAGAGATATTGATAAAGCGGAAACCCCCAGGAAGTGGTTCTCTATCAGTCAAAAGAGTCCGCGCTCTTTCCCACCAACCGCTCAAAGGATTGAAAAAGTTGAGATTCTCCGCCAAGTTAAGCCGTTCCTTACCAGGCGCAACACCACTTTTCCTCGCCGCCGTCAGATAATCCTCAGCCACATAATAACCAGAACCAGGTAATCCCACAGGGTCTTGAGGCTTTTCCAGATAAGCCATCGGCGAACCGCCAACAAAAATCCGGTTGGCTCCAGCAGCCACAATTTCGTCTGCATTCCGAGTCAATGTTTCCGCAATTTCTAACCGCTGATTCCCAGAACTAAAAAATGACCCTAGCTCCTGAAGTTCAGTGTGCTTTAAACAGCGGTCTTGTTGTTCCGCCACAGAAATTAATGCAACAGGTACAGTCTGATATCTTTGCGGGTAAACAACAGGGCTACCACCACTTGCTTTTATACTCATTGTTAAAAAATTAATTGCTAATTGGTAATATTAGGAATCCGATTTGATTATTGAAATCATCTAAGTATCTGTAGTGGCGTGTTAAGGCTAAAATGTTGCCTTAATTCAATCAAATGAACCACCCATAAAAGACAATTTCGTTCAGTTGCGAAGTAGGGGCACGGCATCCTAAATCTTTTCGGTAAGCCGATAACCTTACTAGTGCCGTGCCCGTACGATATCCTAAATCTTTTCGGCAAGCCGATAATCTTACTAGTGCCGTGCCCATACAATATCTTTTCGGCAAGCCGATGATCTTACTAGTGCCATGCCCATACAATGTATTTTTGGTTAACGCACAAATTTAGGCTTGCCACACCACTACGTATATTTCCAAAATCAAATACTAGTACAGGTCGGCGGAAATAAAGCACCCATTACAAAATGCCCAAATGCCTGCTGCATAAGTTTCTTCATTTCATGCTTCAGTCTTTTTGTACTACTCCTATAGTTAGAAGTTATTAATTTAAAATTCTGACCTCCTAACTTTCTTTCAGGGTGTCAATTCCTGAATTAAGTAGTCAAAATAAGGTGCTAACTCCGCAGCATCTTCTAAATTAAACAGGTCTAAAGAAACTTCCTTCAGACAACGAATTGCTATCACCAAATTAGCGAGGGGAATTTCTAAAGAGTTATACATTTCCTGAACCCCAATAGTGCCAATTTCCGCCAGTGGCTCGATATCTTGCAGCACTATAGAATATGTAATCAGACGAATATACCAACTTTGGTCACGCAAACAGGAAGACCGATAAATTCTATTTCCACTATTACTAGGAGTATCGTGACATCGTTCCCAAAACTTGAGACTGGCCTTTTCTACAATTTTTTGTTCATTTTCTGTCAGAGTTATAGCAATACGCATCCGATAAAATCCACCTTCATAAAAGTCACGAATGGCGTTTAACTCACCAGGACTGAGATAGCGAGCTTCACGATCAGCGCTAGCAATTGATTTTGTAATAATGCTCATAGGGGTTGGGGAACTCGGGGTCCCCTCTGGGGATAAGGGGTAATGGGGATTGGGGAACTCGGGGTCCCCTCTGGGGATAAGGGGTAATGGGGACTAGGGGCTGGGGAATGAGAAATAAATGAATTATTTAATTTTCACTACTCACCACTCCCTCATTCCTACTCCCCAATTATTTAGCTCAAGCCAGAAGCAATATAGTCGAAATAGACACCCAGTTCTTTACCCGCATCAGCGCCTACGATGCTTGTGGATACTTCTTTCAAGGCTTGCACCGAGCGGATAGTGGCACCAACAGGAACGCCCAAAGAGTTGTAAGTTTCTCTCAAGCCATTGAGAATCCGCTCATCCAGAATTGATGGATCACCGGCTAACATGGCATAGGTGGCATAGCGCAGAAAATAATCTAAATCACGGATACAAGCTGCATAGCGACGGCAAGTATACATATTGCCACCAGGGCCAGTAATATCCGTATAAAGCAGAGATTTAGCTACTGCTTTAGTGACAATATTTTTGGCATTAGCACTAACTGTGGTGGCTGCACGAGCGCGTACATCGCCGCTATGGAAATAATTTTGCAGCTTTTCTAAAGAACTACTATCTAAGTATTTGCCTTGAACGTCAGAGGAATTAATCAAAGCGGTAATTGCATCTTGCATTATTTTTCTCCCGATTTATTTTCTAAATATTTGTAATTAGCATTAGGAAAAGATGAAGTAAGAAATTATTTTTTTGAAGTCAGAGTTTAGGACTCAGAATTCAAGATTCAGAATAGTTAAGGAATCAGGCGATCGTTTGATAAATGAATATTGCCATCATCCTCAACTCCTTCTAATTCATGACTCCCGAGTGCTGAATTCTGACTTTTTAAACTTCAATACTTCATCCTGCACTGTCCTATGACAACGCTCTAATAATGTAGTCAAAATAAGGGCCTACTTCGACTGCATCTTCCTCACTCATCAGGGATATGGCTTCTTCTTTAACGCAGCGCATAGCCTCAACGATATTTCTGAGAGGAATTTCTAAATTGTTATACATTTCCTTAATACCAATCGTGCCAATTTCTTCCAGGGGTTTCTCACTCCCTGCCAAGATAGAATAGGCAACTAAGCGGACATACCAACCCTGATCGCGTTGGCAGGAAGCTGTTTTGCGTTCATTGCCGCTATTGCTGGGAGTATTAGGACACCGTTCCCAAAATTTTAAACTGCCATTTTGGACAATCTGTTGTTCGTTCTGCGACAATATTTTAGCAATGCGAATTCGCTGGTCTCCACTTTTCAAAAATTCTTGAAAAACTCTTAGCTCTTTAGGGGCAGGATAGCGAGATTCACTATCAGCATTCAAAATCAATTCTGTAACTATGCTCATTGCTTACTCTTTGTTATTTGTTAGTAGTTAATAGTCACTTGTTTTTTCATTAAACAATTGTCTAACTAGCAATTGCAGGCGCTTGAAGTGCAACTGGCACAGGATATGCTTCGCTACTAGCAAGATCCAGTGGGAAGTTATGAGCATTGCGCTCGTGCATTACTTCAAAGCCCAAGTTTGCCCGATTCAAAACATCAGCCCAAGACGGAAGTACATGACCTTCAGAGTCGAGAATTGAGTTATTGAAGTTAAATCCATTCAGGTTAAATGCCATTGTGCTAATGCCTAAAGCTGTAGCCCAAATGCAGATTACAGGCCAAGCTGCAAGGAAGAAATGGAGCGTTCGGCTATTGTTAAAGCTGGCGTACTGAAAAATCAAACGGCCAAAGTAACCGTGCGCCGCGACGATGTTGTAAGTCTCTTCTTCTTGACCAAATTTATAACCGTAGTTCTGTGATTCGGATTCTGTGGTTTCACGAATCAAGCTAGATGTCACCAGTGAACCGTGCATAGCACAGAACAGGGAACCTCCAAGGACTCCAGCCACTCCCAACATGTGGAAGGGATGCATCAAGATATTGTGTTCGGCTTGAAACACAAACATGAAATTGAAAGTACCGCTGATACCCATAGGCAAACCATCAGAAAAACTGCCTTGTCCAATGGGATAAATCAAGAATACAGAGGTTGTAGCTGCCAACGGTGCGCTGTAGGCTACGCAAATCCAAGGACGCATACCAAGCCGGTAAGATAATTCCCATTCACGCCCCATGTAACAACTCAGGGCAGGTATGTAATGAAATGCAATCATTTGGTAGGGACCGCCGTTGTATAGCCATTCGTCCATAGAGGCGGCTTCCCAGATGGGATAAAAATGTAAGCCAATAGCGTTGGACATGGGGACTACAGCACCGGTAATAATGTTGTTACCGTAGAGCAGTGAGCCAGCTACTGGTTCGCGGATACCGTCAATGTCTACTGGCGGTGCGGCGATGAAGGCGATGGTGAAGACGCAGACAGAAACTCCCAAGAGGGGAATCATTAAGACACCAAACCAGCCGATATATAGCCGATTTTCAGTGCTAGTAACCCAATTACAGAACCTTTCCCAGGTTGGAGAACGGCCTTTTTGGCGTTGCAAAATCGTAGTCATAAATAATTCAAATTTCAAAAATTTCTTGTTTCTGGGGAAAATCCAAAATGGGATGAAATGGGCACTCCCAAGTAATTTAAAATTCAAAACTCAACGGTACTGCTTCTCCTGTAGTGAAATTTTCAGAGAAGTTATAAACTTGGCGATCGCTCTCGCCTACCACTTTTATCCCCAAATTAGCCCAATCAATTGTGTCTGACCAAGTATGAATAACTCGTCCTTGGCTTGTGATTTCTGGCTGTTCAAATGTGAGCTTTTCTAGGTTAAATGCAGCGATATCAACCCCTAAGGCGGCAGACCAAATACCTGCTACTGGAAAAGCCGCTAGGAAGAAATGCAATTTGCGAGAGTTAGGAAAACTTGCACGCCGCCATCCCAACCGCCCCAGATAGAATTGAGCAGACTTAAAGTTGTAGGTTGGATGTTTTTGACCGAGTTTGTAGCCGGCGTTAATCGATTCTGAGTTGCTTTCTTTGGTACGAATCAAGGTCGATGTCACCAAAGAACCGTGCATCGCACTCATCATTGCACCACCCAATACCCCAATCACTCCTAACTGATGTAACGGACTCATCAGAATGTTGTGATCTGCTTGAAACTGGAACATGAAGTTAAAAGTACCGGCAATCCCTAAAGGCATTCCCGCAGAAAAACTGCCTTGCCCAATTGGGTAAATTAAGAATACAGAGATGGCTGCAGCAACGGGAGCAGTGAACGCTAGGGAAATCCAGGGACGCATCCCTAGGCGATAGCTCAATTCCCATTCCCGATCTTGGTAACAGATGATGCTAATCAAAAAGTGCAGCACAATCATTTGATAAGGACCGCCATTGTAAAGCCACTCATCTAAAGAAGCAGCTTCCCAGATGGGGTAAAAGTGCAGACCAATTGCATCTGATGTCGGTACTACAGCGGCTGAGATAATATTATTGCCGTCGAGTAAAGCACCGGAAATTGGTGAACCCATTCCGTCCATGTCTACGGGCGGAGCAGCAATAAAGGCAATGATGAAAACGGTGGTTGCCGTTAAAATAGTGGGAATCATCAGTATGCCAAACCAGCCAACATACAGCCGATTTTCAATACTCGTCACCCATGAACAAAACTTTTCCCATAAACTAACCTCTTCCCATCTTTCTAAGATGTTCGTTGCTATTGTTTGAAGATTTTGATTTGCAGGCGCAACCCCCGCTCCATGACAATTAACATTGGCGGGAGCCGCCGCTTTGACTGCCTTGTCTACGCTAACAGTCGAAGTTGCAATTATGCTGTCTGACTTTGGCGTCATGTTAATAGATCCTTGCATAATTAAATAGGAATTCTCTATTGCCACAGTTTCTAAAACTGCAGACAACAGAATAATCTTTTGCACTCAAACCAAAGCCGCTGAGACAAAAACTACTTCAAGGTCGATGAGAAGGAAGATAAGAAAAAAACATGAAGAACTAATGAAGGAAGTTCATATTTTCACAAAACTTAACAATATTAATCATCAAGGTTACGGGTGAAAGACCTACCCCTGATATCTTCAATGACGGCTCTAGAGCTACGTAGAGGTATGAAGAAATTAATATCTAAGTCAAATTTTAATTATCAAAATAAGTAAATAAATGTAAATTTGATTGAAGCTGTATAACTTTTGTCTCAAAGAACAGTCAATAATGATTTGGAAATAGATTTGTTTAATAATGATTTATTTCTGGGAGTTTCCTAATTATTTGTTTTCCCTCTGATGAAGTCCTAACGTTTAGGTACAGTAGGGTGATGTGGAATGAGAATTTTACTAGTTGAAGATGACGAGTGTATAGCCAAAACACTTGAACGTGTCCTTGGTAATCAAAACTATGTAGTTGATATCGCGGCTGATGGTCTGCTTGGTTGGGAGCTAGTAGAAGCTTTTAGCTATGACTTAATTTTGCTAGATATCATCCTGCCCAAATTGGACGGCATAAAACTTTGTCAGAGGTTACGTTCCCATAATTATCAAACACCTATACTGCTACTGACAGCCCAAAATTCTAGCACTCACAAAGTGATGGGATTAGATGCAGGAGCAGATGATTATGTTGTTAAACCTTTTGAACTCTCGGAATTATTAGCTCGAATTCGCGTTTTATTGCGGCGACGAAATTCACCCATATTGTCAGTGATGAAATGGGAAAAACTGCGTATTAACTCTGGTAGCTGTGAGGTGACGTATGGTTGTCATGGTTTGAATTTAACGCCTAAGGAGTATCGCTTACTGGAGCTTTTTCTGCGTAACGAGCATATTGTTTTCAGCCGCAGTGAAATTTTAGACCACCTCTGGTCTATAGAAGAAGCGCCTAAAGAGGATACAGTGACGGCTCACATTAAGGGTTTGCGACAGAAACTAACGCAAGCTGGCGCACCAACTGATTTTATTGAAACAGTCTATGGTTTGGGTTATCGTTTGAAAGCATTTGCAGATGAAGAAAAACCTTCTGTAGCTTCAAGACAGACAAAAAAAAGCCAAAGCAAGAGGAAGCCACAGATTAGGGAAGCATTAGCAGTTGTGTGGGAGAGGCTGAAAGTACACAGTAGCGATCGCTTAGAAATTATCCAACAAGCTTCACTCGAATTACAAGCCAACAATCTTTCTGAAGAATTACGGAAAAAAGCATATCATGCAGCACATAAGCTAGGGGGAGCTTTGGGCATTTTTGGCTTTGCAGAAGGTTCACGTCTGGCTAAACACATAGAGCAAATACTGCTATCGCAAATTATTCTTGACCAAAGTGAGGCATTGCGGCTGCGCCATTTAGTAGAACTTCTTTCTGGGGAACTACAGCAGCCTGCATTTAGAGAATTAGATAAAATACTTTGCCATTATGTTGTAGACGATGTGGGTGAATAGGACTGGGGATTGGGGATTGGGAGAGAATAATTGATGATCCTTGACTCTTGACTCCTGACTCTTGACAAACAACAAATGACAAATGACAAACAACAAAAGCCTATCGACTCCTTAGAAGCGTTGCTACACCGGATGATGAACCGTATTCGTCAATCCCTAGAGTTGCCAGCAATACTTTCAGGAACAGTTGCCGAAGTACGTATATTCTTGGGTACTGACCGTGTCAAGGTGTATCGTTTTGATGCAGATGCTAGCGGTGAGGTTGTGGCTGAGTCAGTGGACTGCGATCGCTTACCATCTCTACTAGGACAACACTTTCCCGCTGAAGATATTCCACTTGCAGCGCGTGAGTTGTTTCTAAGAGCTAGACAGCGCTCCATTGTGGATGTTGCAGCCCAGCAAATTGGGGTGAGTCCCTTAGATTGTCCGGAAACTACTGAGTCACTTGATGAAAATGATATCCGGTTTCGAGCGGTAGACCCATGTCATGTGGAATACCTGACCTCAATGGGAGTCCAATCTTCTCTAGTAGTGCCAATTTTGCATCGTGACCAATTATGGGGGTTGTTGGTATCTCATCACAGTTCGCCGCGAGAGGTGAGGGAACGGGAATTACAGGTAGTGCAACTGGTTGCAGATCAATTATCAATTGCGATCGCTCAAAATACCCTCCTCGAACAAACCCGCGCCCAAGCTGACCAAGAAGCCACAATTAACCGCGTGGCCAAGCTACTGCATTCCATGACCGAAATGCAGTTACAACAAGCGCTGGAGTTGACTATATCTGCTTTACAATCTGCTGGGGGCAGAATTTATATCGCTCCTCAAAACCCAGGTGAGGCGGCTCAGGTGTTTAGCTGTGGAGATTGGGGAGCAGGGGAGCAGGGAGCAGGGAGCAGAGGGGAGGATCTTCTCCCCTGCCCCCTGCCCCCTGCCCCTCTGCCTCTTTCCATGCCCAATCCCTTGATCCTCTTCGAGGAGCATCCTGGTTGGCAACAGTGGTTAAACATCGAGGCGACTGTTGGCAAAGGAAAACAAGTGTGGGCAATTACCGATTTATATCAAGCCGCACTACAGTCAGACCTGGCACAGGCGTTTTTTGATGTGGGGATTCGCAGCTTATTGGTTATTTGCTTGCAATATCGGCAGCAGATATTGGGTTACTTAACTATTTTTCGTCATGAAATAGACACAGAAACCCTTTGGGCGCGACGAACTGACCGTGATGATCTGCGACATCAGCGTCCAGTTCAATCCTTTGAAGTATGGCGAGAGTTAAAGCAGAGTCAAGCCCAAGAATGGAAAACCGCAGAAATTGAACTCGCCCAAGCTTTGGGTAGTCACTTTGCTATGGCAATTCATCAATATGAACTGTATCAGCAAGTTCACGCCCTGAATGCTGACTTGCAGCAAGATATTGAAGAACGCAAGCAAGCAGAGAAAAAAATCTCTGCCTTGAATGCCAAACTAGAGCAGCGAGTACAGGAGCGAACGGCAGAGTTACAGCGGGCGAATGAAAGATTGCTGCGGGAAATGAGCGATCGCGAACAGGCACTACGCGATCGCCAGCAAACACAAGCCTCTCTAGAACGCCTCAGCCGACAGAGCGAGTTAATTTTAAACTCCGCAGGTGAAGGAATTTACGGTTTAAATTCCCAAGGTAAAATCACCTTTGTTAATCCAGCAGCAGCCAGAATGCTTTTATCTGGGGTGAAAGGACTAAAAAATCAGTTGATGCACAGGATTGTGAACCATTCCCAACCCGACGGCACTCCCTATTGCTGGGAAGAAAATCCCATTCGCGCCACTCTGGAAACTGGGGCAGTACAACATATTTCTGATGACATATTTTATCGTTGTGATGGGTCGAAATTTCCAGTCGAGTATGTGAGTACACCTATTAGAGAACAAGGCAATATTGTCGGCGCAGTAGTCATATTTAAGGATATTACCGAGCGACAGATAGTCGAACGAATGAAGGATGAGTTTGTCTCAGTGGTAAGTCACGAACTACGGACACCTCTCACCTCAATTCGCAGCGCCTTAGGTTTACTAGCACGTGGTTCCTTGAACAATCAACCAGAAAAAAGTCAGCGGATGTTGGAAATTGCCTTTGATAACACTAACCGTTTGGTGCGTCTGATTAACGACATCCTGGATATTGAACGCATCAATTCCGGTAAAGTAACGATGCATAAACAGATATGCGATGCATCTAACTTGATGAGTCAAGCGGTGGATGAAATGCGGGCAATGGCTGAAAAAGCAGAGATTAACCTAGAATTAACAATCCTTTGGGTGCAGTTATGGGCAGATCCAGATCGCATCATCCAAACACTCACCAACTTACTCAGCAACGCGATCAAATTTTCATCTGCAGATTCTACAGTTTGGTTGAGCGCCGAAATCAAGACTAGGGAAGAAATAAATACAAAAGTCACAAAAGGAATTAGTTCTTCCTGTGACTTTAGCCCGTCCAACATCCTATTCCAAGTAAAAGACCAGGGGCGAGGAATTCCTGAGGATAAACTGGAAACGATTTTTGACCGATTTCAGCAGGTCGATGCCTCTAACTCGCGTCATCAAGGGGGAACTGGCTTAGGATTAGCCATATGCCGCAGTATTGTACAACAGCACGGAGGCCAGATTTGGGCAGAAAGTACTTTAGGCAAAGGTAGTACATTTTATTTCACATTACCTGTTAGTCATTAGTCATTTACAAATGACAAAGGACAAATAACAACTAACAAATGAACAACCAGCAACCAACAACTAACAAATGAATAAACGCATCTTGATTATTGATGATGAAGAAGATATCCGGGAAACTACTCAGATATGTTTAGAGATAGCTAATGAATGGGAAGTGATGACAGCTGGTTCTGGTAGAGAAGGGTTGCTCAAAGCTGCTTCTGAACACCCAGATGTGATTCTCTTAGATGTGATGATGCCAGATATGGATGGGTTGACGACCTTGGAGAATCTGCAAGCAAATCCTAAAACTCAGAATATTCCTGTGATTTTGTTAACAGCAAAAGCACAAGCTGCAGAACAGCGTCAGTTTACTAAACTAAAGGTGGCAGCAGTAATTACTAAACCTTACGACCCCTTCACCTTGTCTGAGCAAGTAACACAGGCGTTGATAACTGATGACTGATAACTGTTCACTGTTCACTGATAAATGTAACCTTTCATTAAGAAAGTAGTTTCCTTCATAGGTTCTTCATTTTTATTTCCTATTCTCTCCAAAGAAAGAGTTTTTCAGCTAATTAAGAGGTTGTTTGAAAAGGGTCTTTCCATGTCATGTTGTAGCTTGCTTCCCCGTAGGGGTATGCAGCGTAGCGGAATGAAACATCTGGGTATGTGCCCCAAACCTAGATTCTTCCTTACGCTACGCTCCAGTCAGAATGACAAAATTATACCTTCTGGGACTTTTCAAACATCCTCTAAGCTAAAACGCATCATCAATTGCACAATCACTCATAAGGATTGTCAACTGTTATTGATCATTGGTCATTTGTATTTCCAAAAGACAAAAGACTAATGACTAATGACTAATGACAAAAAGTTCTCGTTTCTTAATAGAAAAGGGATAATTTCAATGACAATTACTCCTGAGCGAGAGCAAAAGGTCAGGGTCGAGGTTGATAACGCGCCGGTGCCAACTTCATTTAAGAAGTGGTCAGAACCAGGACACTTTGACCGCACCCTTGCCAGAGGTCCCAAAACCACCGCTTGGATTTGGAACCTACACGCTAACGCCCACGATTTTGATACTCATACCAGCGATTTACAAGACATATCGCGCAAAATCTTTGCTGCTCATTTCGGACACTTAGCTGTCGTGTTTGTCTGGTTGAGCGGGATGTATTTTCATGGCGCGCGCTTTTCCAATTTTGAAGCTTGGATGGCGAACCCGACTGCGATTAAACCCAGCGCCCAAGTTGTCTGGCCGATATTTGGTCAAGAAATTTTGAATGCAGATGTGGGCGGCGGCTTCCACGGCATTCAAATTACCTCTGGACTCTTCCAGATGTGGCGTGGGGAGGGTTTTACGAATACGTTCCAGCTATATTGCACTGCCATTGGTGCCTTGGTGATGGCAGCACTGATGCTGTTCGCTGGCTGGTTCCACTATCACAAACGCGCTCCCAAGTTGGAATGGTTCCAAAATACTGAGTCGATGTTAAATCATCACTTGGCGGGGCTTTTAGGCTTGGGTTCTTTGGGTTGGACAGGACACCTGATTCATGTTGCCTTACCAACTAACAACTTGTTAGATGCTGGAGTAGCGCTCAAAGACATTCCTTTACCCCACGAATTCATCTTGAATTCCAGCTTGATGACCCAGTTGTATCCCGGTGCAGATTGGGGTTTCGTTAAGGGTGTAGTGCCTTTCTTCACTTTGCAGTGGGGACATTTTGCTGACTTCCTCACCTTTAAGGGTGGTCTGAACCCTGTGACTGGCGGCTTGTGGTTAACAGATGTGGCGCATCATCATTTAGCGATCGCAGTGTTATTCATCTTTGCTGGTCACATGTACCGCACTAACTGGGGTATTGGTCACAGTCTCAAGGAAATGCTGGATGATGCCAGAACTCCGAAGATGCTGCCATTCTTGAGCTTTATTGGGCCAGTTGGTCACAAAGGGCTGTTTGAAATTCTCAGAACTTCTTGGCACGCTCAACTAGCAATCAATCTGGCAATGTTGGGTTCTCTGAGCATTATCATTGCCCATCACATGTACTCGATGCCGCCCTATCCCTATCAGGCGACTGATTATGCAACGCAGGTATCTCTATTCACTCACCATGTGTGGATTGGAGGCTTCCTGATTGTTGGTGCGGCAGCCCACGCAGCGATTTACATGGTACGAGACTACGACCCAGAACAAAATCTCAACAATGTGCTGGATCGGGTACTACGCCATCGGGATGCAATCATTTCTCATCTGGCTTGGGTGTGTCAGTTCCTTGGCTTCCATAGCTTTGCAATGTACTGTCACAACGACACCATGCGGGCTTTTGGTCGTCCCCAAGATATGTTCTCAGATACGGGAATTCAGTTGCAGCCAGTGTTTGCTCAGTGGATACAGCATATCCAGACGATGACCATCGGCAATCCATCTCTCCAAGCTGCTGCACCTCTGGGTCATGCATTCGGCGGCTTGCGAAATGTGGCACTGAGTGGATTAGGAACTGCTGCACCTAATTTGCACGAGCCTGTCAGCTATGCATTCGGTGGGGGTGTTTTAGCAGTGGGTGGCAAAGTGGCGATGATGCCCATTGCCTTGGGTACTGCGGATTTTATGATTCACCACATTCATGCCTTCACAATTCACGTCACTGTTTTAGTACTGCTGAAAGGTGTGTTGTTTGCTCGCAGTTCGCGTTTAATTCCAGATAAAGCCAATTTGGGTTTCCGCTTCCCCTGTGACGGACCCGGACGAGGCGGTACTTGCCAGGTATCGGCTTGGGATCATGTTTTCCTGGGTTTGTTCTGGATGTATAACTCCTTGTCAATGGTGATTTTCCACTTTTTCTGGAAGATGCAGTCGGATGTCTGGGGGACGGTGGGAGCAGATGGGGTAGTGACGCACATTACGGGCGGAAACTTTGCCCAATCATCGATTACGAATAACGGTTGGTTGCGTGATTTTCTTTGGGCGCAGTCTACGCAAGTAATCACATCCTACAATTCAGCACTTTCGGGCTACGGCTTAATGTTCTTAGCGGGACACTTCGTCTTTGGTTTTAGTCTGATGTTCTTGTTTAGCGGTCGTGGCTACTGGCAAGAATTAATCGAATCCATTGTTTGGGCGCACAACAAGTTAAAAATTGCCCCGGCTATTCAGCCTCGTGCTTTGAGTATTACTCATGGTCGGGCTGTGGGGGTAGCTCATTATCTTTTGGGAGGAATTGTCACCACTTGGGCGTTCTTCCTGGCGCGAATGTCGGCACTTAGTTAAAGAAAGGCTTCAGGATGAAGGATGAAATTGAGTTGTTTTTGTCAACCCTTTTTCAGCTTTTATCCTAGGTCTTTCAGGCGGCTACACACCTCATCCTGCAAAAGCTATGGCTACAAAATTTCCCAAGTTTAGCCAAGACCTTGCACAAGATCCCACGACGCGACGCGTTTGGTATGCGATCGCCACGGCTCATGATTTTGAAAGTCAAGATGGCATGACGGAAGAAAATCTTTATCAAAGGATTTTCTCCTCTCACTTCGGTCATCTGGCAATTATCTTTCTGTGGGCGTCGGGAATTTTGTTCCACGTTGCTTGGCAAGGTAATTTTGAAATATGGATTAAAGACCCCATACATATTCATCCCATCGCCCACGCGATTTGGGATGCCCAATTTGGCCCTGGGGCAATTGACGCTTACACCCAAGCGGGAGCGCGTAACCCAGTAGATATTTGCTACTCCGGTGTTTATCACTGGTGGTACACCATTGGGTTAAGGACGAATAATGAACTGTATGTTGGGGCTATTTTCCTAGTTTTGCTGGCGGCTGTGGCATTGTTTGCAGGCGCGTTGCATTTACAGCCCAGATTCCGTCCTACTTTGGGTTGGTTCAAGAATGCCGAATCTCGCCTCAACCACCACTTAGCGGGTTTGTTTGGTGTCAGTTCCCTTGCTTGGGCTGGTCACTTAATACACGTGGCTATTCCTGAATCTCGTGGGATTCACGTAGGTTGGGATAACTTCTTATCTACCCCACCACACCCCAGTGGCTTAGTACCGTTCTTTACTTTTAACTGGGGGGCATACGCGCAAAATCCTGATACGCCAGCCCATGTATTTAATAGTTCCCAAGGTGCGGGAACAGCAATTCTTACCTTTTTGGGTGGTTTCCATCCCCAGACACAATCTTTGTGGTTGACAGATATGGCGCATCACCATTTGGCGATCGCTGTCCTCTTCATTGTTGCAGGTCACATGTACCGGACTAATTGGGGTATCGGTCACAGCATCAAAGAGATGATGGACTCCAAGGACTTCTACGGTAATAAAGTTGAGGGCCCGTTCAACTTACCCCACCAAGGACTGTATGAAACCGTTAATAATTCTCTGCATTTCCAACTGTCTCTAGCCCTAGCTTGTTTGGGTGTAGCGAGTTCCTTTGCGGCGCAGCACATGTATTCCATGCCGCCTTATGCGTTTATCGCTAAGGACTTTACCACAATGGCGGCACTATACACACACCATCAATACATTGCTGGTTTCTTGATGGTGGGGGCGTTTTCTCATGCGGCAATCTTCTGGATTAAGGACTATGATCCAGAACTGAATAAGGGTAATGTGCTGGATCGGATACTCAAGCACAAAGAGGCGATTATTTCCCATCTTAGCTGGGTATCAATGTTCTTGGGTTTCCATACCTTGGGTTTATACGTCCACAATGATGTAGAAGTAGCCTTTGGAGCGGCGGATAAACAAATATTGATTGAGCCTGTATTTGCTCAGTTTATCCAGTCGGCTAACGGTAAGATTTTGTACGGGTTTAACACGCTGCTGTCAAATCCAAATAGTATTGCTTCCACAGCCTGGCCTAATCATGGCAATGTTTGGTTACCGGGTTGGTTGGAGGCAATTAACAACGGCACTAACTCATTATTTTTGACAATTGGCCCTGGTGATTTTTATGTGCATCATGCGATCGCCCTCGGTTTACATGTCACCACCCTCATCTTAGTCAAAGGTGCCTTGGATGCTCGCGGTACTAAGCTCATGCCCGATAAAAAAGACTTCGGCTATGCTTTCCCCTGCGATGGTCCCGGAAGAGGTGGCACCTGCGATATTTCTGCGTGGGATAGTTCCTACCTCGCCATGTTTTGGATGCTTAACACCCTTGGTTGGATCACCTTCTACTGGCACTGGAAACATCTTTGCATCTGGCAAGGCAATGTCGCCCAATTTAATGAGTCTTCTACCTATCTCATGGGCTGGTTCCGAGACTACCTTTGGGCGAACTCTGCACAGTTGATTAATGGCTATAACCCTTACGGCACAAGTAACTTAGCTGTTTGGGCTTGGATGTTCCTCTTTGGACACTTAGCTTGGGCTGTGAGCTTTATGTTCCTGATTACCTGGCGGGGTTACTGGCAAGAATTAATCGAAACCTTAGCCTGGGCGCATGAACAAACTCCACTATCCTTTGGCTACTGGAGAGATAAGCCTGTCGCTTTGTCAATTGTTCAAGCTCGTTTAGTCGGCTTAACTCACTTCACTGTTGGTTATATCGCCACCTATGGGGCTTTCTTAATTGCCTCCACAGCCAGTAAGTTTGGTTAAGCAGAAAAATTGAGTTTACCCGCTGTTTAACTGCAATTGAAAATCCGCAAAAAATGCATAATTAGTCTGCAGTTATTCAGCTATAAAATATTCAGTTTTCGACCTCCTCTCTTACCTTTTTAGGTAGGAGAGTTTTTTGGGTTTATATTAATTTTGTGTGACATTTAAACATTTATCTACCCACAGTTCATACCATTTTACTTTAATAATGATACAGATACGTTGATAAGGGCACGGCAATGTCATGCCCCTATGAAAAATCGTCTGTATCAGCGTTTTCGTGAATTGGTATCACAGAAGAATCAGGCTTATTTTTTGTTAATTTTCAATAAAATAACTCTAGCTTCATGCACTGGTGATAGTATTTAATTAAGACAATTCGGGAGAAACAATAATGTCTAATCCAGTTGATATGGCACAGTCAATTAATCAATATGAAGAAGAAGACATAATTAAACCCTTCAAAGGAGATCCTTGTCTTGGCAATCTATCAACTCCTATCAATGATTCTCCCTTAGTTAGGGCTTTCATTAGTAATTTACCAGCCTACCGTAAAGGGTTAACACCTTTCATGCGGGGTTTGGAAATTGGCATGGCTCATGGTTATTTACTAGTTGGGCCAGAGGTTGTGGTTGGTCCCCTGCGAGAATCGGTACATGGAACCAATCTCAGTGGCTTAATTACCTCTATATATATAGCGGTATCAGCTTGTTTAGGTATTTCCATTTTTGCAATTACTACTTTTCAAGGGAATCCTAGAGGAGCTTATAATTCATATTCTAAAGACCTGCTGAGACCACTAAAAACTCGTGAAGAATGGAGTCAATTGAATGGGGGAATTTTTATTGGTGCAATGGGGGGCGCGATATTTGCCTACTTCCTACTAGAAAATTTTGATTCTTTGGATGCTATCTTACGAGGTGCGGTTAACGCTAGTTAATCAAGCTTGTATTGAGGATTTTGGAGACGCTAGGCGAGCAGCTTACATAAATTTTTCCAATTTGAATTCATGAGGAGAATACATCGTGGTAGATATAACACAACTAACAGGTGATTATGCCGCTTCATGGCTACCCTGGATCATGATTCCCTTAATATTTTATATCTTGCCTTTTCCCGTGTTTGCTATAGTATTTCTCTGGATTCAAAAGGAAGGCTCTGAAGAATAAGTATGAGTCTGCTAATGAATTCATCAGTGACATTAGTAGACATCTCCAACAATTAATTCTGCGTTGCCCGAAATCCTTGGTAGAGGCGTACGGCAGTTCGCCTTTACATTATTTCTGGAGATGTCTAGTATTGTGCGCTATCCTGATTAAAAATATATCCACTATAAAATCCTCTTAATTTATTTATGGGGATTTTCTTGTTCCCTTGGAAAACTGACAAATGACAACTCATACGCGCAACGCCGTCAACAGTGTTCTTGCACCAGGTAATCTACGTAAGGTGCATCACATTGCCCTCAACGTTCAAAATATGTCAGCTTCCCGATACTTTTACGGGACTATTTTGGGTTTGCATGAACTCACTGGTGAGGAGATACCTGCAACTTTGGTTGAACTCGTCACAGCTGGGAAAGTAGCTAACTTCATTACTCCTGATGGGACAGTTTTGGACTTATTTGGCGAACCAGAATTATCACCACCAGATCCCAATCCGGAGAAAACTTTCACCAGAGCCTACCACCTAGCTTTTGATATAGATCCCCAGTTATTTGAACAAGCAGTGGCAGTCTTAAGGGATAATCAAATAGCGATCGCACATGGCCCAGTCACTCGTCCCACTGGCAGAGGTGTATACTTCTACGACCCCGACGGCTTTATGGTCGAGATTCGTTGCGATCCAGAATAGGTATTGGGGACTGGGGACTGGGGGAGATGATGGAGATGAGGGAGAAAGAATAAATGACTCTTGACTTCCTATTGCCTAATGCCTATTGCCTAATGCCTAATGCCTAATGACAAATGACAAATGACCAATGACAAACATGATATCAATGCAGATGTTGAGAGTTATGGAAGAGGCCATAATTACAAAACCACCAATTCCTCACGAACCACACAAGCACTCATTGAAAGCTTGGGTAATGTATTGTTTGCGTGAGAGAGGGTTTAAAGTTATTTATGCCCAAAATGCCGACTTTGCTATTGAAACAAAAGGTAAGGAAAAGCTGTATTTTAAAGTTTCCAATAACAAAGATGATGTAGATAATTCTTGTAGCTGGATTGTCTGGGATAGTGCAACTAAAATCGCCAGCGTCATTCCCCTAAAATCTTAGAGATGCTTTTAAGAGCATTTTTATTGTAGGGTGGGCATTGCCCACCATAGTCTGAAATCCTGATGTTTGTGTTGGTGGGCGATGCCCACCCTACGCTTAAGAAAGTGTTTATCTGTGGTGTTATTTTTATGATTAAACCCGTTTTTCAAACACCATTAAATGTTGTTGAGGTAACAAGTTTTTGGTTTCCCGATAAACTAAACCAACTGCTTGCATTTCTTGGCGGACTTGCTTTTGAGTCATCTTGTGTAAGCGTTTAATCATAATAAACGGATTTTCACCCCGATACTCAACTAGCACCACTCTACCACCAGGTTTTAGTGCTTTGACAATTCCTTGCATCACTTCTTGGGGATATTCTAACTCATGATAAGCATCGACCATCAGCGCTAAATCGACACTTGCATCAGGTAAGTTGGGATTGGTCATAGTTGCTAGAATCGGTTCAACATTAGCGATATTTTTTTCTCGTTTGAAAAACTCGATAATCTCCAGCATTTCTGGCTGAATATCTACGGCTAACACTTTTCCTGTTGTTAATAATGGTGCGATCCGAAAGCTAAGATAACCTGTACCAGCACCAATATCTGCTACTACATCATCAGGTTTTAATTTAAGGATGCTGATTATTTTATTTGGTTGTTCTTCCGCTTCACGACTAGGTCTTTCTAACCAACCTGCGCCTGTGTGTCCCATAACTTGGGCAATTTCTCGACCCATATAATATTTACCAATACCATCAGGACTATGGATAATCCGCTGTTCGTAAACTGTAGTAGGTGAAGAATCGGCTTTGGCAATACCAGACGAATCAAGTAGTAAACCTCCCAGCATCACTAGGAGAATAATTATTATGGGTAAAAAATTAGATTTACGGCAATGACTCATCTTAAAGTTATGTGCAGTTAATTACTTTGTTGATAGTTTGTCACTTTTTGCAATGAGTTTTGCCAATTAGCTATGATCAAATTTCGCACATGGGTGAAGAAATAGCGATCGCCCACATCATCATCTTGCCATGAAAAATCACAGTTTAATCTCCTAGACCGATGTGGAAATAAGCAGTTTCAGGATTTACTGGAAGCAGTGCTTAGAAAAATTCGCCATCTCACCTTGAACTTCTATGATACAAAACCTGCCCTTGATGTTCTTGCCTCTACTGGCTGCACAGAAAGCAGCAGGTGACGGTTTAATTAAGCCTCTTGGTCATCATGAGCTATTGTTGGTACTGATACAACTGTCGCTGCTGCTGTTGGTAGCGCGGGGACTGGGCGAACTCATGCGCCGAATTAACCTCCCACCTGTTGTTGGGGAATTACTTGCAGGTGTGCTGCTTGGCCCTTCGCTGTTTGGTTTATTGCTACCTGATTTACAAGCAGACATCTTTCCCAAAAGCCAAGAACAGTCTAATTTACTTTCGGTAATTTCTTGGTTAGGGGTGTTATTTTTGCTAATTGTGACTGGGCTAGAAACGGATCTAAAACTGATTCTCCGTAAGGGGAAAACCGCTCTACTGATTTCACTGGGCGGAATTATTGTTCCCTTTATTACAGGATTTGGCCTAGGCTGGTTATTGCCAGATAATTTTTTAGCCGAGCCAGAAAAGCGCCTGGTATTCAGTTTGTTCATCGCTACAGCCATGAGCATTTCCGCAGTACCAGTGATTGCTAAGGTGCTGATGGACTTGAATTTGATTCGCCGTGACATTGGTCAAGTTACCCTAGCAGCTGGGATGACTGACGACACCATCGGCTGGATTTTGCTGTCTGTGGTTTCAGGTTTAGCTAGCAGCGGTAAATTTGATTTTGGGACAATTTTTCACTCAGTGAGTGCGGCGATATTGTTTCTAGCTATTTCCTTTACCATTGGACGTACCATCGTAGACCAGATTTTCCGGTGGGTTGACGACTATATTGGCGGTGTCGCTGCGAGTATTTCGGTGGTGCTGATTCTGTCGCTTGCAGCCGCAGCCCTCACCCACGCCTTGGGTTTGGAAGCAGCATTAGGTGCTTTCGTGTTGGGGATTTTGGCTGGACAATCCCGCCGCTTTAGCAATGAAGCGGGACACATGCTAGAAGTTTTTACAGCAGGGTTTCTCGCACCAATTTTCTTTGCTAGTGCTGGCTTGAAAGTTAACTTGCTGACGTTGTTGGTACCACAGACATTTATATTTGGCTTGATTGTGCTGACTGTCGCCTGTGTGGGTAAATTTACAGGTGCTTATATTGGTTCCCGTGTTGGTGGTTTGAGCCATTGGGAAGGCTTGGCGATGGGTTCGGGGATGAATGCGCGTGGGGCGATGGAAATCGTCGTCGCCACAATTGGTTTATCCTTGGGCGTTCTCAATCCACAAATGTACTCGATTATTGTCATGGTAGCGATCGTCACTTCCCTAATGGCACCTCCTTTTTTGCGCTACACTCTGTCAAAGGTAGTCATGAGTGAGGAAGAGGCTCAACGCCTAGAGCAAGAAGAGCAAGACAGCCGTAGTTTTATCAAGCAAATCCACCGTGTTCTCTTGCCAACTAGTGGGGGACCGAATATCCAACTCGCAGCGCAGCTAGTTGGTTATATGGCTCACCAAAATTCAATAGAAGTCACGGCTTTATATGCCCAGAATAAAAAACAGGCTCAAATTAAAGATACTACCGCCGAGCAAGCTCTCGACTTAGTTACTGAAGAAATGCAACTACCTGCGGATACAACCTTACAAACAAAAACAGAATCTGGACGTAGTAAAGCCGAGGTGATTTTGAATGAAGCGAACAAAAGCTACGACTTAATTGTATTGGGAGCATCTGAACCAATGCGTCCCCAGAAAGCGTTGTTCAATTTGCTGGTGGATAGAGTAGTGCAAGATGCCCCTTGTGCAACTATGGTGGTAAAGTCGCACCTTCCCCAACCCGAAGGCGAAATCTGCAAAATCGCTCAACAAAAGCTGAAAAACATCCTAGTGCCTACGGTGGGGTCAGAATATAACAAAAATGCTGTAGAGGTGGCAAGTACGATCGCAGCTCAAACAGGAGCATTAGTCATGATTGTGAATGTAATTAACTTACCCCAAGTTGAGTACATTCTCTATGAACAGCGATCGCTAATTCCCGTCAAAGAAATTGCCCACAATCTTCTAGAACAGCAAGCAATAATTGGGCGCAGTCTGGGTGCTGATGTCAAAACCTATATTCTTCAAGGTAGTAGTCCAGATAGAGAAATCCTCAAATTTGCCCAAACCAATGAAGTTGACTTAATTATTCTTGGAAGTCAAATCCGCATGGTTACAGGTCGAGTTTTCTTTGGTCACAGAGTCGATGCTATCCTCAGTAAAGCCCATTGTCCAGTGGCTGTAATTACAGTACCCTAGGTAGGTCATTTGTAATTGGTCATTGGTCAAGAGTCAGGAGTTATTTCCCTCGCGTCTCCCATCTCTGCCTATAGCAAGATTGCCTGATCCCAGCGACAATTATTGAGGCAGAGTTACTTAAATATTGGCTTCATATAGCTGAAACCAGGAGGAAAGAGTCGTGAAAGCAGTCTTGATGACAGCACCGGGTAGTCCCGGAGTGTTGCAATTACAAGAAATAGCAAAACCTACACCAGGAAATACAGAACTTTTAATCCGCCTAGTAGCCGCTGGTGTCAACCCCATTGACACCAAACTCCGTAGCCGAGGCACTTTCTACCCTGAGCAAATGCCTGCTATTTTAGGATGTGACGGTGCTGGTATCGTCGAAGCCGTAGGTGATAGTGTGCAGCATTTTCGCCCAGGAGACGCGGTGTATTTTTGCTATGGTGGCATAGGATCACACCAGGGAAATTACGCAGAATATACTGTTGTTGATGAGCGGTTTGTGGCGCGTAAACCCGCTTCTATATCCTTTGCAGAAGCCGCCGCCGCGCCTTTAGTGTTAATCACCGCTTGGGAAGCTTTATACGAACGGGGAAGATTAGAACCCAGAGAAAAAGTTTTAATTCATGCGGGTGCTGGTGGTGTCGGACATGTAGCCATTCAACTGGCGAAACTCAAAGGTGCTGCTGTCGCCACCACAGTCAGTTCACCGGATAAGGCGAATTTCGTCAAGCAACTCGGTGCTGACGAAGTAATTTTTTACCAACAAACTGACTTTGTACAAGCAGCTTTAAATTGGACTGGCGGCGAAGGAGTAGATTTGGCTTTTGACACCGTCGGCGGCGAAACCTTTCAGAAAACCTTTCCCGCAGTGCGAATATACGGCGATATCGTGACGATTTTGGAACCAGTCGCCAATACAGTTTGGAAAACGGCCAGACTCCGGAACCTCCGCATCGGCTTAGAATTAATGCTGACACCGATGTCACTAGGAATCACAGAAAGTCTCCAGCATCATGCAGAAATTCTCACACAATCTGCCGCTTGGATTGATGAAGGTAAGTTAAAAATCCACGTCAGTCATCAGTTTCCCCTCGCAGAGGCTGCAAAAGCTCATCAATTACTGGAAACTGGATCAATCACAGGTAAAATTGTTCTGCTGATTACTGATGAATGATAAACCAATTTGCATAAATCATATTTTAAACGCAGAGGTACACAGAGGTTAAACGCAGAGGGGCACAAAGGTTTTCCTCAGCGAACCTCGGCGCTTTCCTCAGCGATACTCTGCGTTTTAATCATCTTCCTTCTTTTTCCTCTACCCGCTAGCGCCGCGCAACCAGAACGTACACCTCTAACCATAGAAATATTGCAAGAACGACTGCAAACACCAACGCTACGCGAGGGTAATTTGACAGTAGATTTGCGACAGATGGTAATTGATTTACGACCAGAAAATACCAGCTTTCGTGATACTTTTTACCAAATGCTGCGAAAAGAATTGCAAAAGACTGGTGGTAAAACTTTAGGTTTAGACCTCAGTTTTTCTCTGATTCTAGGGGATTTTGTCGGTCGTGACTTAGGTTTAAAAACACCTCTTTATGATCAATCTCTTGCCCCTATTTTCACCACAACTGAACAAGAAGAATTAGAACGTCTACGCCTCGTTTGTTTGGAAGCACTGGCTATTGATTTACCAGATTCTCAAGATTGTCGATCGCTTCTGGGAACTCAATCAAATGCATCTAGTGACATCAGCGTTTTTCGTGGTGCTTTGACGTTGGTACAAACTCGCTTCAATGGGGAAGTAAAGTTTGCAAATACGTTCTTTCTCCAGTCAGTAGATGCTCAAGGTGCAACCTTTATTCAACCTACTAATTGGGCAGAAACTAGATTTAGCCGTGCTGTTAGCTTTAGCAGTGCGACATTCAGGCAGTTAAGCAATTTTAAAGGTAGTATTTTTTTTAATAAAGCTAATTTCAAACAAGCCCTATTTCAAGAATTTACTGATTTTCAGGGCAGCATATTTGTAGATAATGCTAGCTTTAACCAAGTGAATTTTAAGCAATTAGCTAAATTTACTAGTGTGCAATGGCAAGGTAATGCTGATTTTTCTGATGTGCATTTTACTAATCAGGCACAATTTACTAAAGCTAATTTTGAGCAGTTACTTTTATTGATAGAAACGACTTTTGATCAAGCTGTGAGTTTTCGGGAAACGCAATTTAATCAACCGATAAATTTGCGGGGTGCTAGCATTCTCAATCAAGCAGATTTTAGTGATGCGAGGTTTGCTAAGGAATCTTGTTTAAATGTACCTGGTTTAACTTTTAACTCTAACCAAGCGAAAATTTTAGGTAATCCCGGTCAAATTGGTAAGATATTTTGTGTGCCGACACTGCAAGGTAATCAAAATGTTTTACGGAATTTGGGGCAAAATTTTCGACAACAGCAACAAATTAGCGATACTAATCAGCTAGAGTACACCAAGCAGCGATTGCGATTCATAGAATTAACTCGCCTTTTGGTGGCGACAAATATTAATAGTGCTTCTATTGCCAATTTGCAAAAACTGGGTTTTTCCACAATTCAGGCGCAAGAAATTATTCAACGCCGTATAGTCAAACTATTTCGTAATAGCAGCGAGTTACTGACTTTAGCAGATATTGATTTAGAAATATACACCAAATTGAGCGATCGCCTAGTTGTCAGCGAACCTCTTTCTCTCGGTGGGTGGTTGTTACAGGCTTGGGGGTGGTTGGCTTTGAGTGTTTTGCTGCTGTTGAGTGGATACGGGACAAATTTTTGGTTAGTGTTTGGCGTCGGAGGAGTAGCGATCGCTTTTTTTGGCTTACTATTTTGGTTAGTCGATCGCTACCGTCGCTGGCGTCCTGTAGCAATTGTTCCTACAGTCTCCGAAACAATATCCATCTTAGCTAGTTTTAGCTTCCTGACATTTTTTAGCTTATTAGCCATATTTCGTAATTCCGAACAGCCTTGGCTGACATTAGGATGTCTTTTCATTATTATCATCCCCGTACCAGTGGCTTTATTGTGCCGACTCTACCAACAGGGACGTTATCACGACTTGATGGACGTTTCCTACTTCACAGAAGATGGTACGATGCGGCAATTAAGATTACTAATTGGGCGTTTACCTGTGATTCCCAGAAATCAGACTTTCCGGGAACGATATATGCCACTATTGAGCGATCGCAATTGGAACTGGCTCAACTATTATGACTTTAGCCTCAACAACCTCGTGAGATTAGGATTTAACGACATTCGGATGCGAGACGAACACCTACCTGGGATCATCGCTACATTGGCTTGGTATGAATGGAGTCTGGGTGTACTCTACATCACCCTAGTCTTGTGGACTCTCTCTCGCACAATTCCCGGATTGAACTTGCTGATTTATCTCAAATAAATCCCTCAGGACTGACGCAACTGGCACAAAATACTTGTAGGGTGTGTGACGCTACGACAAAACTCTGTACATAGACTCAGGACTTATAGCGTCACGCACCATTCTTGACTTCAGCTTTCAATGACAGAATCGTAAATGCTCATTAACTGTTTGGCGCTGGCTGATGTAGAGTAGTTATCTGTCACCCATTTTCTGCCAGCATTGCCAAGCTGCTGACAATATTGTCGATTGTGAAGTAGCGCGATCGCTGATTTAGCCATCCCTTCAATATCTGCAACATCGTGTAATATTGCAGTTTTACCATCCACAACCGCCTCTATCATTGCAGGAATTTTTGAGCCAATTACGGGAAGTCCAGCTGCATTAGCTTCTAACGCTACCACCGGTAAATCTTCATGCAAAGAGGGCAACAAAAATATATCACACTTACTCATTAATAATGGCAAATCTTCACGCGCACCCAACAAATACACCGCATGATCGAGTTGGCGCTGAGTTATACTCCTTTCAATTACTGTGTGCAGTGGTCCCTCTCCCACTAATAGTAGCTTTGCTGTAGGAATATGTTTTAAAACTAGTTTAAATATAGATAGCAATCCCAAATGATTTTTTTGTTCTATGAAGCGTCCTACATGAAGAATAATCGGGACATTATCTAACCAACCAAAAGATTTGCGAAAAGCGTGACGTTCTTCAGGTGTTGATAAATCGGGGATAGCGATGCCATAGTTAAGTACACAAGGACGTTTTGGCAATTTGGTTATCTGTGAATCGAGGCTATTAATAACTCCTTGAGAACAACCTGTGATTAAATGAGAATGACGAACTGCATATCTCACACTAATTTCTGCATAAACTGAGCGCATTTGCCGGATAATAGTGAGGCGATTCAAAGGTTTCTGCATACCGATATTATTTTTATGAAAAGAAGTGATAGCCGGAATTCCTAATTGGTTGGCTACCCACACAGGTAAGCCACTATATATTTGCAAATGGTTGTGTAATATGTCATATCCTCCCTCTTGGAGTATTTGTCTGAGTTGTTGAGCGAATATGGCTTGATTAATACCTAATGGACAACAAATAACCTTAGCATTCAAATGTTGAGCAACCTGAGCTAATACACCGAGATTTGCTCCTTTACAACAAAAGTCTATTTCATATTGAATTCGTGGTATCTCACCCAGCATATAAAGTAACCATTTCTCGACATCACCTTTATTGAAGCTGTTGATTAAATGCAAAATCTTTAGCATAAAATATCACTTTTTTGAATTAAATTAATGATGCTAAGTAGGGCAACACAAATAACACTAACTAGCCAGGCTCGCCATTTGTTAGGGTTCCAGGTATATAGCATTTCTCGCCCTAGTGAGGTACATCGGTAAGGGCATGGCACTGCCATGCCCCTACACAGCGTGATATATTTTTGTACTTCATTTGAATGGGAAGCGCTATATTTATTTTTCGTAACGTAGTTATGTTTACTTCTACCGACTTACTTAGTCTCTCTCAACGGACTGATTAGTGAATTCTGCTTGATAAATACTTTGCAGATGTTGTAAAGATTTTTCAATACTCAAGGGACTGTTTTTCAGCAACTTTAAAGCTTCATCTGGGGAAATTATTGATACTGCATAGCGTTGAGCTATGATTTCTTGTGCCCACTCGGAAGCAGGTTGTGATAAAGATACCCTCTTTAATAGTGGCTTCACTACTTCTACTTCTTGGGGAATCACATCTGCAAAAATACAGGGTAATCCTGCCGCTTGGGCAGCAATCAATGTTATGCTTGCCTCTTCGTAGAAAGATGGAAACACAAAGACATCCATCGCACCCCGCATCAGATGAGGTATGTCTAGCCGCCTACCAGCAAAAATGACGCGATCGCCTAAACCCATCTGCAAAACTTGCTGTTTGATGTTTGATTGTAGTGAATCTTCACCTACTAAGAGCAGGTACATTTTTGCTTCATACTGGATAACATTTGCAGCAATTTTTAGCAGAAAATCCTGATTTTTTTGCTCGTGGTATCTGCCAACATAACCTATCACAAAAGCATCTTCCGGTATTGCAAATTCTGCACGAATAGCGGTGCGATTAATCTCATCAGCAAATGGAGCTAAATCAATGCCATAATATAGAATTTGCCACCGAGAATCAGTTTCCCATTCTTCACCAAACAAATTCATTAATGCATTGCGGTTACATCCCAAACCATGAGTAGCATAACGCTCAATCCATCCTTTCATTAAACTAAAATACATCTGCCTGGTAAATGCCGTCTGATGCTCAATTACAGAAGTATCAATATGGCTATGAGCAATGCAAGTTGAAATACCTCTCTGTTGTGCTAATCGGAGAATGTAACCACTAAAGTGATGAACATGACTGTGAACGACATCATAGGGGCCATACTTACTCAAAATCTGCCGAAAGTTACTAGCATATATCCATAGTTGGGATGGATATAGACAAGGAATAATCTGGCTACCAAGAGCAAGAATCTCTTCATCATAAATACAAGATTGAGTCGTATGCACTAAAAAGTCCATCTGAAAACATTCACGATCAATGTGTCGCAAAATGTGCATCAGCCAAGTTGCAATTTCACTCCGATTCATTTCCCCAACAACATGAAGGATTCGTGTTCTCATAACTTGAACTCACTCCCATTTTCATGTGAAGCAAAAAGCATCCAAAATAGACTGTTTGTAGAAGTTGGGAAAGGCGAAAGGAATTGAATTTTCCCCTTAACCTTTATAAAAGGTTCAACGAATTTAGCAAGAGTATTATCTTTGTGGAAAGGCAATATGAGTAGAGGGGTCTGATACCGTTGCAATCATTTTGCGTGTCAGTTACTTGTACCGATAACTGTTCACTAATTAGTTTGACTCTGAAGTCTGTGGAGAGAATGATGAATTACTACACAACTCATCACAGCCTGCACTGTAGCTGCTAAACTTAGAGCGATCGCTGCTCCGACTAATCCCAGTTCTGGTAATAACCAAACACAAGCTATGGAAGAGATACTCACCACAGTAGTAAACAAAGGTATTTGGATAAAAAATTGCCCAGTTGCAGTCATTCCATAGCCGAGAAAAGACGATATATAGCTAATTCCAGCAGCAACCATCAGCCAAATAAACACATTTGTCTGCTCTGCATACTCAGGTTGATACAATAGAGTTAGGATCTGTTGTCCAGCTACCAGCGCCATTAGCACACCTATTCCACCAAGCAAAACAGCGATTCTTACCAGCTTAAGTAGAAGCGTGCGGAAGGCTATGACATCTTGGTTTGCATAATATTTAGTTAGTCTGGCAATACTTGACTCACCTAATGCACTCACTACCATACTTCCTATCACCATCAGGTAGGCTATGGCTGCAAAAATCCCCAGTTCTTGTTCTCCTAAATATTGGGCAATAAAGTAACGGGGAATATTAGTATTGAGTGCAATTAGCATCGACATTAACCCCAAGGGTAAACACAGTAATATCAGCTTAATTAAGCTTTTTAAATGCCAACGAGGTTTCACTTTCAAAGCCTGCTTGAGCATCATGATGCCATTAGGAATGTCGTAACCTAGTAACACTGCCGCTAAAGCAAAGACCAACCCTATAACTCCCCACAAAATACTCCCAGATGAATATACTCCAACAAACAATAGCGTCAGGGATAAAAGACCTTTTATAATGAGCGATCGCACAATTAAATCTGTATCTTTATGCTGTTGTATCAGTCCATAAAATAGATCACTAATAGACTCCAATCCCTTAGCAACACCCACTAAAAAAATAACTATAGATGTTTCCCAGCGATATCCTCCTAATATGCTAATAATTGTAATGACTAACAGCGCTAAAGTTGATGAAATCAACCTAAGTCCTAAATAATCGCTAAAACAATACTGTTTTTTTGTCTCTGTTATTTGTACAGACCGTAGTTGTAAATTCGTCAACATAAATACAGGTGCTGTAATCGCTATTCCCAGAGCAAACTGCCCTACCATTGCCGAACTACCAAATTTAGCTAACACCATGAGCATCCCCCACTGACAAGCTGTATAAACAGCATTACCAATAAATGTCGATGAAAGATGGCAGTGTAGCCTAAGTAATTTATTCTGTTGCATTCGTAAAAAATTCCCTTTTTTGATAACCCAATTTTGGCAACTTCAACGCAACATAAATTGAACACAACTTATGTGATGTAGGATTCTTATTTAATTTTTGAAATACACGTAGTAGATGCACTTGCCCTGAAAAATGTGCTACTGGACATTAACCAGTTCAGTTAAGCCCCAAATCCTTTGCAGAAACGCAAATTTTCGCATCTACATCCCTAAAATCAATACCAAAAATACTTATGCCTATTGCCTACCTACGCAAATAAGTTCAAAAATCAAAGCAGACTGCTATATAAGATTGCCTTTTTTATTTCTATCAACTTTGTACCAATTTTCGATTGATGGAGTCATGCCAATCTGGCAAAAGTTTTATATCTTAAATATTTAACAATAGAGCTAAGTATATCAACTTAAATTAGACGTGAAGCATTTCTAGGAATTACAAACAAGCAGTAGAAACAGTAATAAACCTTACCGTCTCTACTGCTGAAGCAGTTGCACTTGCTTCTTGACTAAATTTTGACTTCCAAGGATTTGAGTAACTCGGTATTCACGCCAGACTCACGGGTTAGGGAAATTTTGCCAGTACGGGCTATTTCCCGCAGGCCAAATTTTTGTAGCACCTGGACGATCGCTACCATTTTCCCAGGATCGCCCACAACTTCCAAAGTCAGAGAATCTTCCGCCACATCTACCACTCGCGCCCGGAAAATTTGAGCTAGTTCGATGACTTCTGAGCGGTTGCTGCTAGTAGCATTAACCTTCAGAAGCATCAATTCTCGCTCCACACAAGGAGTCTCAGTGATGTCCTGTACCTTGAGGACATTGACTAGCTTGTATAGTTGCTTAGTGAGTTGTTCAATCACGCGATCGTCACCAGGTACAACCATCGTAATTCGAGAAACTCCTCCCTGCTCCGCAGGGCCAACAGCTAGGCTTTCGATATTAAATCCACGACGAGCAAATAAACTAGAAATGCGGGAAAGTACACCCGCTTCGTCTTCTACTAAAACTGAGAGAGTATGTTTCATCTTCGCCAACAGAGGCTACGGCAGAATGTGATCAACGCAGTCACTATATAAGAGGTGCGCTATTGCTAATACTAAATTTCAAGTCCGAAACCCTATTTTAAACTTAATACCTGCACCCATCACATTCCCAAAAGCCAAATTTCCTGGGGAAACTGGGAATGGATAAGAGAAAACTGGGTGAAAATTTTCTTCTTACTATCTCAGTTTGTGCCTAAATCATCCCAAAAGCAGGAATCTCACGGATCAAACATCCTTTCATAGGCAGATGTAACTTTTTTTTTAAGCTTTTATATTCACAGGTGAGGAATCACTTATAGGAGAAAAAAGTTTATGGGTTGGTTAAAGAGACTGTTTGGCATGGAAAAACCTGAAAATGCAGAAGTAAACCCCGCTCCCCAAGCAGTAGCACAGGCTGCTACAGCGATTCAGCAGGCTCCCACAGCTACTCAATCCATTCCCCCAGAGCGGGTAGGATTGAATGGAGAATATGACCAGAGCGGTTTAGCAAAGCGGGTAGCATTGGCGTTTGATCAAGACTCACAACTCGATGACGTAAATACCCTCTGGGTTGCTCAGACAGGGGGAACTGTAGTGTTAAAAGGTCAAGTCCCCAGCCAGGACATTCTCAATAAAATGATTTCTGTAGCAAGGACAGTTAATGGCACCTCAGCTGTTGACACCACTCAAGTCAAAGTTGGTTAGTTGTCATTTGTCATTTGTCATTTGTCATTTGTCATTTGTCATTTGTCATTTGTCATTGGTTAAGGATTATTGGTGAACACCTATTACCACAGTCCCCAGTCCCCAATCCCCAGTCCCCAGTCCCCAATCCCCAGTCCCCAGTCCCTATTCCCCAAGATACTTGTCAATCCAATCTAAAATCGCCTGGTTTACTTGCTCTGGGCATTCATCATGGGGACAATGCCCAACATCTTCTAGGTTGAGTAGTTGCAATTTCTCATTGTATTGAGCAAATTGACTAGCAAGTACGGGGGGTACAAACCTGTCTTTTTGTCCCCAAATTAAAAGCATCGGAACTGTTAAGGTTGGTAATATTTGCTTGACACTAGGACTAAAGTTAATACCGATCGCAGCTTTGAATAGGGCGCTAAAAGCCCGTGCAGAACCCCGATCTTGGGGTGGCCCGGCTAAAATTTCGACCAGTTCATCGGTGATCGCTTCAGGGTTAGCGTAAGCAATACTAGCCCAGCGACGCAGGATGTTAGGCCGACGCACAAAATGAAACACAGGTTTTAGCACTAAAGGCGATGCGACTATCTTTTTAATTGTCATGATCACGGGCATTAAGATTGGTCGCAGCAAAGCCGGGATCGCTTCTTGTTCCAAGGTGGGATCAGGTAAACTCATCATGACTACACCTGCCACCATATCAGGATGAGCTGCTGCGGCGGCCATGGAAATCAAGGAACCGTTAGAATTACCCACTAACACCACTGGTTGACGGATAAATGCTCGCCAAAAGTCATACACCTGCTCTACCCACAGTTCTATGCTGTAGTTAGCTGGGGCTTTTTCAGAAGCGCCAAAACCCAGCATATCCAGAGCATAGACTGCATGATGTTCGCCCAAAATCTCTAAATTATGTCGCCAATGACCAATGGAAGCACCAAAGCCGTGTAACAGAATTAGGGGTGTTGCATTTTGGTGATTTTGAGTGGGACGAATGTAGGTGTAGCGAGTTTGCCAGCCCCGCCAAATCCAGTCTCTTTGATTACCAACCCTTTCTTGCCAGTGTACTGTAGTAGTCACCCTTCCCTCCCAGGTATCAGCATTGCAATGCTCTTATGTTCTATATTAGGTGGGGGATTGGGGATTGGGGATTGGGGATTGGGGATTGGGGATTGGGGATTGGGGATTGGGGATTGGGGATTGGGGATTGGGGATTGGGGATTGGGGATTGGGGATTGGGGATTGGGGATTGGGGATTGGGGAATAGGGAATAGGTGTTCACCAATAATCCTTGACCCTTGACCAACCATCCCGGATACATGGTATCGACTTAAAATATCAATTAGTTTACAAAACTTGTTACAATATTTAACATCTCTCCAGGTTGTGTAATTTACATTAACAATCGCCAAGAAATTCTTGCAGAGTGAGTAGAATAACAAATACGATAAACGACACAACTACTTTATGAATTAGTTACCCTAGAAGTATAGGTTCATTTTTCAGTCCTAAGTTACTACAGTATTTTAGGTTCTGAGGCATACTAATTAAAACTCGGCCAATCAAGACCAAACCAAATTATTAACTAGAGAGCTCCCAAAAATCATAATGCCTGTGATTGAGAAAAAAAGAACTCGCGATCTGCCCCAAATTAACGAACGCATTCGTTTCCCAAAAATTCGGGTCATTGATACTGATGGCAGCCAACTGGGAATTATCACCCCGCAGGAAGCAATACAACTAGCAGAAGAAAAAGAGCTAGATTTGGTGCTACTCAGTGATAAGGCCGACCCGCCGGTTTGTCGGATCATGGACTACGGGAAATATAAGTTTGAGCAAGAGAAGAAAGCGCGGGAAGCTAGGAAAAAGCAGCACACGGCTGATGTCAAAGAAGTGAAGATGCGCTACAAAATAGAAGAACACGACTACAACGTTCGTGTCAAGCAAGCAGAGCGCTTTCTTAAAGATGGTGACAAAGTCAAAGCGACTGTGATGTTCCGGGGTCGAGAAATTCAACACAGTGATTTAGCAGAAGAATTGCTCAAACGCATGGCCACTGATTTGGAGCCGTTTGGTGAAGTGCAGCAAGCGCCAAAAAAAGAAGGGCGAAACATGATGATGTTGATCTCACCAAAGAAATAACCTGCGTCTAATCTCAAGAAGTCGAGCAAATTCATCAAAAACTGATAGTCCTGAGCGCTGAGTGGGAAACATAATACTCAGTTGCTCGGGACTTTTGCCATTTATAGGGCATTGAGGATTGGGCATGGGGCATTGGACATGGGGCATCGGGGATTGGGGATTGGGTATTAGGCATTCATCCTCCCCCCTGCCCCCTGCTCCCTGCCCCCTGCCCCCATCTCGGTGACGCTACCAAACAATACAACTGCATGGAACTGAAAAATCAATGGTTTGCTGCAAATAGACGCACTCTGCCACGATTGCTAAGGTGGGTGAATCTTAGACCAGAGGAAAGCGAGCGGACATGGATGATGTTTGCTTTTTACACGACTGTATCTGTAGGCTTGCGGTGGGCCGAGGATAGTACAGTAGCCCTATTCTTAGATGAATATGGTTCTGGCCCGCTACCTTGGATGTATATTGCTAGTGCCGGGATGGGTATTGGGCTAGTTTTTTTATACTCTTGGCTGCAAAAGATTTTCCCCTTGCGTTGGGTGATTGTGGCGATCGCACCTTGCATGGTCATACCATTGGTTTTATTAGTTTTATTACGTTGGGGAATACATGTTTCCTACTTGGCGGTGATCATTGTCTTTCTGCTGAGGCTGTGGGTAGATGCACTTTATGTAGTCAACGATCTCAACACCTCCATCGTCGCCAACCAATTATTCAACATTCGGGAGATTAAGCGCACCTACCCACTAATTAGTAGTGGTTTATTAGTAGCGGACGTGATCAGTGGCTTTAGTTTGCCTTGGCTACTAGAATTCGCCAAGCTAAATAAGGTAATCTTAATCGCCTGTGTCGTCATTATTTTGAGTTCGGGAATTCTCTTTTATCTGAGCCATCACTATCGAGAAGCTTTTCCTGACGCACCGCAACGATTGATTTCTCAAGAGCAAGCTTCCCGACACCGTCGCCTCGAAGCACCATTGAAGCGCTACACTTACTATCTGTTTGCTTTTGTGGGCTTGTTGCAAATAATTGGGTTGTTGATCGATTTTCAGTATCTCCGAGAACTGAATGCCAACTTTGGCGATCGCGAACTCGCTAGTTTTTTAGGTTTATTTGGTGGTGTTGTGGGGCTGTGTGAGTTGCTCACCCAGTGGTTTATCTCCAGCCGACTGATTGAACGAATTGGCGTATTTTTTGCTGCTGCACTGCTCCCAATCACCGTAGGCTTTTTAGTTCCTGGGGCGATCGCATTGTTCAATGTATTTCCGGGAATCCATCTGCAAGGCTTTTTCTGGGGGTTAATAATTCTCAAATTCTGTGATGAGCTGCTACGCTACACCTTTATTATGAGTAGCGGTCCAGCGCTCTATCAACCGATCCCAGAGCGAATTCGTAGCCGGACGCAGACATTATCAGGAGGAACTGCAGAAGCGATCGCTACAGGTTTAGCCGGATTAGTGATTGTTTTAACTTTGGTGTTTTCTGGGCATTTTGTCCCCGCATCACTACAAAAATGGGTGTTCATCGCCGAAACAGTCCTAGTAGCCGCCATCTGTTTAAAGGTAGTTTTGGTCTTGCGATCGCGCTATGTTGACCTGTTAGTCTTGAGTGCAGATAGAGGTGCGCTTAGTGCCACTAATGTAGGCTTACGAGTCTTCCAGCAAGGCGTAGTCAAAGCTTTAGCAGAAAAAGGTAGTACAGCAGATAAACGCTCTTGTATTGAACTTTTAGCCCAGATCGATCCCCAAGGAGCAGTAGAAGTTTTAGCACCCCTGCTATGCAAATTACCCCCAGATTTACAATGTCAGAGCTTAGAAGTCATGCTCTTGGCAGATGTCAATCCTATTTATTTACCTGCGGTTCGTCCTTTATTAGATCAATCTCAAGAAAACATTAACCCTGAAGTTTTTGCTCTAGCGCTGCGCTACGTTTGGTTAGCCGAACCGCATCCTAATTTAGCCCTGCTGGAAGAGTACCTGCATGTACGGCAAAACTCACTTGTCCGCGCCACCGCAGCCGCCTTACTTCTGCGTCAAGGAACGCCAATGCAGAAGGTAGCAGCGACTAAAACTATGCGCTGGATGCTGACTCATAAGCAAGAACGGGAACGGGTGAATGGTGTCAAAGCCCTCAGAGAAGCAGTTTATTTACAGGCCTTGCGAATTCACATCCCGAATTTATTGCAGGATAAATCCTTACGGGTGCGCTGTGCGGTGTTAGAGATGATTGCTGCTACCCGGCTAGAAGATTACTATTCGGCGTTGCTAGCAGCACTTTATTATAAGTCCACTCGCAATACCGCCGTGCGTGCCTTGGTGCAACTAGAAAATGAAGCTCTAGAAATGCTGTTGCAACTAGCTACCAATGTTTACAAACCAGAAGTAGTGAGGATGTATGCTTGGCGCACCATCGGCCAAATTAGTACCCCAGAAGCGATGGATTGTTTATGGCAGTACTTAGAGACATCTTGGGGTAATCCTCGATATCATATCCTCCGCAGCTTATTAAAAATACATAAACAACCAGAGATTACTAGTTTAGAGGATCGGTTCTATGAAAGTCGGGTGGAAGCTTTCATTGAGCAGGAATTAAAGTTTTTGGGTGAGATTTACGCCGCTTATATAGATTTCACAGCCCAAGCAGCTGATCTCGCCAATGCAAATATTGTTGCTGTTTGTGAGTTACTGCAACGCGCACTTTTAGAATTAGAGATAGATGTCAAAGACAGATTGCTGCTGTTACTGAAGCTGTTATATTCTCCAGAAAAGATGCAAGCAGCATCCTTCAATCTCCGTTCTGATTCAGGCGTTAACTTAGCGCGGGGGTTAGAAATTCTCGACCACACCGTGAATTTGCCTGTAAAGTCATTATTGTTGAATATTTTAGATAAGCGATCGCACCAAGAAAAACTATATCTCTTAGTAGAAGCAGGCTTAGTAGAATATCAACAGATGTCCGATAGCGATCGCCTCTGTAAGTTATTGACACAGGCTAATTTCCTTTCTGACTGGTGTTTGGCTTGCTGCTTTCATTTTGCCCACGTTAGCCGCATCCGCCTGACAATTCCCGAAATTGTCGTTACATTGCGTCATCCCACAGGCTTTGTGAGAGAAGCAGCGATCGCCTACTTGAGCATGGTTTCCCGCCGAGTTCTCATTGAACTCCTACCCCAACTGCAAAAAGACCAACACCCACTAGTAATCTCTCAAGTGAAAGAGTTGATGAAAAAACATCAACTCCAAAATTATAGAATCGGGCACAAAGTCTAAAATCTATCAAGTGAAAAAGCAGGGAGCAGGGGAGATATTTAAGAAGTCGGATATCTAAATCCAGTTTATTTTCTGGTAAATAAAGCGCGATAAACTGGCTCACCTTTTTCTTGAGTGAATATTTCCCGTTCTGTAGCTACGGGTAGTGGGTTTTCTGCTAGCCATTCATCTGTACCCAGTTTCTGAAAAGCTGGATTTTCGGCAAAGCGATCGCACATCTCCACTGCAATAAATTCCATATCTGATTGCAAAAACACCACCCCACCAACATCAAGATAATTTGCTAAGTCTGCTACTAATTCTGGTTGTACAACTCGCCGTTTAGCATGGCGGTTTTTAAACCAAGGATCGGGAAATTGAATAGTGACGCGCTGTAAGGTTCCCTTGGGGAGGGAAGATAAAAGTGATTGCAATGAGTTATTTACATTACAAAATAAATAATACAGGTTTGTTAACCCCAACTCAGAGCGTATTTTATTCGCCTCCACTACTAGGGTTTCTCTAATTTCCAAGCCAAGGAAATTCCAGCTTGATTCTCTCTCTGCCATCTGCAATAAAAACCGGCCCTTAGCACAACCAATATCTAAATGTAGCGGTTGATTTGGTTGTATATAAACCTTTTCCCAATTGATGGGACTTGCAGGTGTTTTATATTTGTTGGCAAGTGGATTAACATGCTGACGAACTCGCACAGGTGCCAAAATCAATTCTCCTTTAAAAGTGAAAATTTCTATCTTTAGTTTTAATGTCAATTAATATTTTAACTCAAATTCTCAGTAAAAATAATATAAAACTTGCTAGATTTTGCTCATCAATATTTAGACTATTGCCAGATGTATCGAGTTTGATTATTGCAATTAGTTTCTACATTTTAAGATTAATTGTAGGGTGGGCAATGCCCACCACATTAAGGGTTTGGCTGGGCATCGCCTACCCTACTAATGACAAATGACAAATGACAAATGACCATCTCTGCCAATACTTATAACTCCATTTATATTGTGTTATTTAATCGAATTTTTATGTATACAAATATTAAGTATAATATCTCCTACTCAGGTTGACAACGTAAGAGTTATACTCGTTGGAAAAGACTTGTTTTAACCCTTAAATTTAAAAGTATCCTGAAATCAATGACTCTAAATTTTCGTTTTGCCATAGTCAGCGATTTACACATCGCACTTCCCCACACAATATGGGATCATCCCAGCCGGTTTCATTTGGTGGAAGTTAGTATCCCGGCGTTTGAAAGTGTACTAGAACATTTAACACAACTTGATTTAGATTTTCTCTTACTTCCGGGAGATTTAACTCAGCATGGCGAACCAGATAATCACAAATGGCTGCAAGAACGATTAGCGCAACTACCTTTTCCTGTATATGTTGTTCCTGGGAATCATGACGTTCCTGTTCTGATGGCTGATCAGCAATCAATTGCTTGTGCCGATTTTCCTCACTATTACGGCAAGTTTGGCTATAACAATTCGCAGCAACTTTATTACACTTGTGAGATTCTGCCAGGAGTACGGCTGATTGGGTTAAATTCTAACTCGTTTAATGAGCAAGGACAGCAAGTCGGGCGTTTGGATAGCAAACAGATCAGGTGGTTAGAGGATGTGCTAGCAGCGGCGGGTGATGAATTGGTGCTGGTAATGGTACACCACAATGTGGTTGAGCATCTACCTAATCAATCGCGCCATCCGATGGCAAATCGCTATATGTTGGAGAATGCTAGGGAAATATTGCAATTGCTTCAGCAATATGGAGTCAATCTGGTGTTTACTGGGCATTTGCATGTCCAGGATGTCGCCTGCTCAAACGGAGTATATGATATTACCACTGGTTCGTTAGTTAGTTATCCTCACCCTTACCGTGTATTGGAGTATCATCAGGATAACCACGGTAAGAGTTGGTTACAAATTTTATCCCACCGTGTAGAGTCAGTACCCGATTTTCCCAACTTGCAACAATCTTCGCGGCAGTGGATGGGCGATCGCTCTTTCCCTTTCCTCATCAAACTACTCACACTGCCGCCCCTCAGTCTACCAATGGATCAAGCAACAGAACTAGCTCCTAGTTTGCGCGACTTTTGGGCAACTATTGCCGATGGCGACGCTTTGTTAGACTATCCCCAATTTCCCCATAAAGTCCGTCACTACATTCAAAGATATGGGGCGATCGCCACTAGTGGGACTCCCACCCTGATTGATAACAACAGCACCATCTTGCTAAGGAATCAGTTGACAGTTAACAGTTAACAGGGAATAAACTGATATTCCTCTTTGGACGCAACGACCAGATCAGGGCATAGCTTAGTAACTGTTAACTGATAACTGATAACTGTTAACTGAACTGCCCTATTCCCCAATCCCCAAAGCACGGCAAATGCCAAATACAGAGGTATAGCCGTGTAAAAATGTACTGCCACCGATGGGGCCAATTTCGCCACCACAGAAAAAGCCGCCTACAGGGATATCTTTGATGTAACGCCTAAATAGATCGGAATCAAAATTGGGTTGACCGTAAAGTCCTTCACCTCGCCCTACACAAGAAAACATTAAGGCAGCAATAGCTGCAGGTTCAGCATTTCGCTGGTTTTGATATTGCTGTAAGAGTAATTCCAAGTCTTCGGCGGAGGCTTCGGCATCGCGGAGGTGGAATTGTAGACGTTGCCCGGGACGGACGCGATCGCCAATTGCGATCGCACCTGCTGATGGATCTACCCCTAAAATGCCGCGAATTAAAAAGTCTCCCTGCTGCAAAGTCAGCTTAAATCCATCCATTGCCACACCCACAAACAAAGAGTGCTGTGCCAGCATCCGCTCTTGTTCACTAAGATTAGCAATCACTTCTCGCAACACCACCAACGGCACTTGCTCATCAAGTTCCAAAATGATATTGCGTTCGGCTTTGGTAACTTGCAATGGCTTGCCAATTGGTCGGCATCCTTGGGCCACAATAGTTTCGACAGCAATATTCCCACTCAAAGCCAAACCCAGCGTACCCTCTCGATATAAGCGATCGCCTCCAGCATCGTGACAAAACAGAGCCGTGCGTCCACTCATTCCCCCAGCACTTGCCTGTCCCCCCAGTGTCACAGAGCCAGGATAAGCAAAATCTAACCCCTGCAATAAATCGTTGATGCCGGAAGAGAATGAACTGCAAAGCAAGATAAACTGAGGTGTTGGTGATGGTGGCACACCAATTAAATCGATCCAAGCATCAGGCGAACTATCCAAATCAGGTAATTCTTCTGACACCACATGAAATACTTCCAGATCCACCCCAGGAAGATGTGCCAAAGTTAGACTCAGGGCAGCTTCTGCTTCTAGTTCTTGAGTTTGTCCCTCAGTTGTCGTACCAATCACACCACCACCACTACAGCCGATCAGCACAGGTACCGAAAGCTTCTCAGACAGCAAAGGCAAGAGCCGAGAATACTCGCTCGCAAATGCAGACGAAATAAACACCAATCCCAGATCTGCCGGTGCGGTTAATGATGAGACAGCCCGTTCTACCACATCTGTAACAGCTGCTTCCAAAGAGGGACGGGTTGACAGGGCGTTTGCCCACTGCATTTTGTCTGCCATGATGTTTTGAGCTTCTTTCTCTTGTGAGGCCAGTAGTTTTTTATTTTTGATCCTGGGAAGAATTGCACCCTACAAGATTTGACTACACTCAACGTTATCTTCCCTCAGTGCCCTGTCAATCCCAGGAAGCCAGGGTTGTCATACCCTACTATCTGCACTCAATATATTGTATGATTATACTTTCGTAGTACTGACTCTATCAAATCTTAAAAAATAAATATAGATATACTATGTATTCCCCTATTTATTGTATTAGTTATGGATCATCACGCTAAAATACCTACTTAACAGATGAGTAGTTAGAATGGTGAACAATAGAACAAAAAACTGCCATTTTTGAACTTTTTCTATACGGGTATTAACACCACACAACGAGACTAAAGCTATGAGCGACATCCAAGAAAAGATCCAAGACGAAGTAGAACAAGCTCGCGCTGTCTGTGATATTGCAGGTGGCAACTCGCCTGAATGTGCAGCAGCTTGGGATGCAGTTGAAGAACTGCAAGCGGAAGCCTCCCATCAACGCCAAGGCAAGCAAAAAAATTCTCTAGAACAATATTGTGATGACAACCCAGATGCGGCTGAATGTCGGCTTTACGAAGACTAGAAATAAAGAACAGTGAATTTTCTATTCGCTTGACTGGCAAGCAACCAGAACCTATTTACTTATATCTTGTACCTTGACGCTATTCCTATCTAAAAACCTCACTAGATTCTCTTGGAGTCATCTTCTTCTGTATTGAGGAATGCTAAGTGAATATTCTAGGTTTGAAGAAGTTCAAATAGTTACATCTGAGGTTTTATTCTCTTCAGAAGCAACTTTATTTGAGCTATCGCAAGTGCGTCAAGCATATAGCTTGGGAATAAGTTTTACAACCCTCCCTGTGAAAGCTGTAGGTTAGTGCAAGGTATAAGCTTATTAGCTCTGAGTTGCTTGTTTTTTTTGCCAGCCACATATCAAAGAGGTATATTTGGCGGTTAGTTACAAAAATAGTTATTTTTAGGGCTGACGCAAGTGCCATATTTTTTTCATGGAGGTTGTCAAGCGTCAAAAGTCCAGGGTTTTTGGACTTTTGACACTTAACTTTTGACTCCCATTACAGAAGATATATGTGCCAGTTGCGTAAGTACTGATTTTGATTAGACTATCATGTACTCAAATGTCAGCTATTAGCTGGCTAATAACTGATACTTACCCGAAATGCGGGGACTTGGTTAAAGGTGTTTGATTTATATTCTGGTAAAAATTATGGGAAATAATGTTTGGTTTCGCCCTTTCGTCTGGATTGATTATCGACTAGCACTATTATTTGCAGTGATTATTCCTCTAATTCTTCTGATTTGGGCATTTGTGCAAAAAGCTGATAGCATACAACGCCTGTTAATCATTTATTGGCGAGTAGCCAGTTTGCTGGCAATTACAATTTACTTAATGATTGGTGGGTTTGGGGTCAGTTTTATATCGGGATTGATGGCGCGGATTTTGATTCCCGTTTCACTGTGGTTCTGGGTGGATCTCAATGATGATGTTGAGTATCAAGCTAGTGGCTCGCTGAAACTGATTTTTACCTCTTGGCGCTGGGCTGTAAGTGTTTATAGTGCATTAAGTGCGATCGCCTTTGTGCCTTTTTTGGGTTGTGCTTTTTCTGCTAATGCATCCACAAGTCCTTATTGTAGTGTCTGGTTTGAAGCCCCATTACTCTTTAGAGAATATTTCCACGCCAACAGCAAACCTGCATTCCTCGGCTTTTTGGGCGTAGTTGGCTTAATCATTTACGTGCTTTACTTAACCTACTTTGTGCTGATCAAGCTCGGCAAACAAGGACGTTCAGCTACACAACAATGATGGGATTGGGGATTGGGGATTGGGGATTGGGGACTAGTAGTCTGTCAGGGTTGAAATGAGGGACTGTAGTGTGAGCGTCTCGCTCACGCGGGCTTTTCGGCCCGCACTACCAAAAACCCCTCAAAACAAAATTGACAAACCACTAGGGATTAGGACAAAGGAGAAATAACTCCTGACTCCTAACTCCTAACTCCTGACAAATGACCAATAACAAATGACAAATGACCAATTCCATCGGCAAGCGGCTAGAACAATACACGAATAAACGCCCCCAAGAAGTCTTACTCGTCACAGTGGAAATAGCCAATACTTCGGCTGCGCTCAATAACCACGAGGAAGACACAATTGCTGTATTTAAAGGCTTTTCTAGTTCCTTAATGCGCCCAACTGCATTTGATCCCGATGTGCCTGTTTTGCCAGATGAGGCCAATATCCTCAGCATTGATCGAGTAGCTAGTCCCTACAATCCTGAAGCACCCCGTTATATCCAACAAGGGTTATCTTGGGAATCCATGCAGGCGCTACTATTAGAGGTTGGCGTTTAACTAATTACTAATTACAAATCTGTAGACAATTGTGGCTCTAAACTCACTCCCTCAACCAGCTAAACAGACCTTCTACTGTGAGGTGAAAGTCTTTGGCGAATTCCGGTACTGGCAATCGTGACTCTGGTGCATCATAGACCGTAGTTGGTTGATCTGGTAAGTAAACAAACACAGATTTTTCCTCTGGATCAATTAGCCATCCCATCTGAGTTCCATGTTTAAGACAATGCAGAATATTTTTAGTAACTTTAGTTTGGCTCTGATCAGGTGAAAGAATTTCGATTGTCCAATCTGGAGCGATCGCAAAAACGTTAGCAACTCCACCATTGTCATTGCGTGGAATTCTACCCCACTGAAACACAGCAATATCAGGTACAGTTGAGCGTCCACCAAACGTACAGCGTAGTTCTGTGAAAGCCCGTGCGATCTGTTTAGGTTTGACGACCAAGTTGATTGCAGGCGATAGTTCAGTCTGAATTACGCTGTGTTCTCCTTGTGGCATCGGTTTCTGGACGATCAATCCATTAATGTACTCGCTGGCAGGTTCTGTTTCCGGCAATTGTAGAAATTCTTCTAGGGTCAGGGCTTTAGTAAGAGCTTGTACCATTTTAAGACTCCCTGAAGAGGAGTACAATATTGTGACTCTATTTGTTATTCTACAAACGTACTAGGTAGTTGAAAAATCCGTGAGATTCAAGCCAGCAGAATATCGAAGGCTGGTTAATTCTGGTACGTTCTAAAAACCGCTTAGTGATTGACTGTGCAATGAATGCAGGTGCAATCATTGTTACGTCTAATATTCGAGATTTTCTGAGTGCGAAAGAGTCTTTGGGGCTGCGAATTCTGATATCAGAAGTAGGGGCTTAACTAAAATTAATTCGTAATTTTGTAAAAATTGGTAGGGTAGTCGATAAATTAGAATTTGGACATTGTTTTTGCTAAGAAGCCAAGCCGCTCTAAGTGATAGAAGATGACTCAACCTGCGACCACCATAGATCATGTTTCAGCGAATTACCGCTACATTGCTGCATATAATGAAGTCAATGCCAGGATTGGTCAACGGCAACATGCTCTATCTCTTTACATTACGCTCGTTGTAGGGTTGATTGCGGCACTCGTTGCGTCCAAACGAATTGAAGAGCCAAACACTTTACTAATTGAGTGGCTTGTGTATGGATTCTCGATCGCTTCTGTGTGTTTAGTTCTCCTCAACTACAAGTATGAGCAAACACTCACCAATCTGCGACATTATCTATCAGAGCTAGAGCGGCTCAACAACACTAGTTTGGATTTACCAAGCTACAACACTGAGTCTCGATGGACGGTTAATGCAAACAAAGCACGTCGTTTTCATGATCTTGCCTGTGCGTTGTTGGTTGGTGCATGTAATACCATTGCGTTGGGTGTGTTCTATAAAATGTATCCAGAGCATTTTAAGCCAAGTTCATTAGTGATTTGGGTTACGGGTGTGGTTGCTCTAGGTTCTGTTGCGGCACTTTTATTAATGACCCGGTTCAGTTATAGACCAAAGTGGCAGAAAAGCTAACGTCAGAAGGCGCAGCACAACAAACCGCTTGCACCCCACCCTTGAGAGTTGATCGGTTGAGTCCAATTAGCACACAACCATACTCGCTTTAGGTCGCCTGAAGCTGATCGTTAGCAGAATTCTTTTAAATTAAAAAAATGTCCCGTTCTGGATATACCCTCCCCGTATTTGCCTGTGCTTCTGCCATTGCGGCATTACACTGGTTACGCGATCGCCAATCTTTAAAAGTAGCGTTGGTGAATTTGATTGAACCCGCCCAAATCGCCGAAATTGCGATCGCCCAAGTAGCAGGTTTATCAGAAAATATGGCCTTGGCCATTACTCACAGCGATCCGGGTGATAATCTCGATTTGACAAGAGATACACCGATTTGGGTATTGGTGGAATGGCGAGTAGGAGAAGGGGAAAGGGTAATAATTAAGGGTGGAGAAGGAATTGGGCGCATTGGCGACAAACCAGCTATTTATGCCTACGCTCACAGGCTTTTGCAGGAAAATTTGCAAGCGCTGTTAGCACCGGGAGAAAAAATTACGGTGACGGTGATTCTCCCCGAAGGGCGATCGCTGGCTGTTCGCACCTCCAATTCTGCCTTTGGTGTCGTGGAAGGGCTTTCTCTATTAGGTACAAACGGAATTTCCCAACCCTTAAGTTCACCCGATCAGCTAACAGCTTTTCGTAGTGAATTGCAACAAAAAGCCAGTCAGTTTGATAGTTTAGTATTTTGTATTGGTGAAAATGGGTTAGATTTAGCGCCAAAAATCGGTATTAATCCTGAGCGATTGGTAAAAACCGCTAATTGGCTAGGGCCAATGTTAGTAGAAGCTGATGTTTTGGGTGTTAAAGAAATCTTATTGTTTGGGTATCATGGCAAACTGATGAAGCTGGCGGGGGGAATTTTTCACACCCATCACCATCTGGCTGACGGCCGCCGAGAGATTCTCGCGGCTCACTGTGCATTAGCAGGTTTAAAGTCGTCAGATATACAAGTGGTTTTTCATAGTGCCACCGCTGAAGCCGCATTAATATACTTGCGATCGCTAGATGCAGCAACGGGTAGCGATTGGGTAAAGCAAGTATATAGTGCGATCGCCCAAGCCATAGATTCCCGTGCCCAAGAATACATCCATAGCCATAGCAACAGAGACACATCTGCTACCATCTGCGGCTCGATTCTCTTTGACCGCGATCGCAAAATTATCGTGAAGAGTAAAACAGCTTGTATCTTATCCGGAAAATTATGCTAATTTAATATGAATTATCATAAACAATGCAAATAAATAATCTTTCAGTAGCGAGCCTAAGATAAGTTTTCTCTTTTAATACCATGCCAAATTCATCGGCTAGACAAACGCGGCTAAACTCGCGGTTGTAGGGGATTCTATTACCCCAAAAAAGATCAAGTCATGGTAGCACTAGACCACAAAGCAACAAATTATTATTACTGAACATACTTTCGCCATCATGAATACAGCGGTGACTCTACTTACAGAACAAGCGCCTCAAACACTAGAAAATTGGGGGCGACTCGATCGCCAGTTAGTTGTGATTCTGGACTTCGGCTCTCAATATTCCGAGCTAATTGCCCGTCGCATCCGTGAGACACAGGTATATTCTGAAGTCCTGTCCTATCGTACTCCAGCGGAACAGTTGCGGCAACTAAATCCGAAGGGAATTATTCTTTCAGGTGGACCGAGTTCCGTTTATGGTGAAAAAGCTCCCCATTGTGACCCAGAAATTTGGAACTTGGGCATCCCCATTTTAGGTGTGTGCTACGGTATGCAACTGATGGTGAGCCAACTGGGTGGAGAAGTAGCCAAGGCTGACCGAGGTGAGTATGGCAAAGCATCATTATATATAGATGATCCCACAGACCTACTCACCAACGTCGAAAATGGCACAACCATGTGGATGAGTCACGGAGATTCCGTAGCTCAAATGCCCCCAGGGTTTGAATTGCTAGCACATACAGAAAATACCCCCTGCGCGGCGATCGCTGACCATGACAAAAAACTCTACGGTGTCCAGTTCCATCCAGAGGTAGTGCATTCTGTTGGCGGATTAGCATTAATCCGCAACTTTGTCTACCATATCTGCGACTGCGAACCCACCTGGACAACAGCAGCTTTTGTAGAAGAATCAATTCGGGAAATCCGGGCGAGAGTTGGTGATAAGCGAGTGCTATTAGCACTTTCTGGGGGCGTGGATTCTTCCACCCTAGCTTTCTTACTATATAAAGCGATCGGCGATCAGCTGACTTGTGTGTTTATCGACCAAGGCTTTATGCGAAAGTATGAGCCAGAGCGGTTGGTGAAGCTGTTCCAAGAACAATTTCATATCCCGGTTGAGTATGTTAACGCCCGCGAGCGTTTCATCAACAAAATAGCCGGGGTGACTGATCCCGAAGAAAAACGCCGCCGCATTGGACACGAATTCATCCATGTATTTGAAGAAACATCCAAACGCCTCGGCCACTTTGATTATTTAGCTCAAGGCACCCTCTACCCAGATGTGATTGAATCTGCTGACACCAACGTTGATCCCCAAACTGGTGAGCGGGTAGCAGTGAAAATCAAGAGTCATCACAATGTTGGCGGCTTGCCTAAAGACCTGCGATTTAAACTAGTGGAACCCCTGCGGAAACTATTTAAAGATGAAGTCCGCCGCCTCGGGCGTTCCATTGGCTTACCAGAAGAAATTGTCCAAAGACAGCCTTTTCCTGGCCCTGGTTTGGCAATTCGGATCTTAGGTGATGTCACCGCCGAAAGGTTAAATATTTTACGGGATGCAGATTTGATTGTGCGGCAAGAAATCAACCAGCGTGGGTTGTATCACGATGTTTGGCAGGCTTTCGCTGTATTACTGCCTATTCGCAGTGTCGGTGTCATGGGCGACCAACGTACCTACGCTTACCCGATTGTCTTGCGGATTGTCACCAGTGAAGATGGCATGACTGCCGATTGGGCACGTGTGCCTTATGATGTGCTGGAAGTAATTTCCACGAGGATTGTCAATGAGGTGAAGGGTGTGAACCGCGTGGTTTATGACATTACCTCTAAGCCGCCTGGAACTATTGAGTGGGAGTGAAAAGAGTTTAAACGCAGAGGCACGCTGAGTCTCTGTGTAAGATAAATTCTTCCCTTCAGCATGGTAATTTAATTGTGAAGGTAGAACCTAGCCCAACACCTGGGCTAGCTACTTCAATTGTCCCACCATGTAGTTCGACGAGATGACGAGCGATCGCTAAACCCAGTCCTAAACCACTTTGTTTGTGAATGCGATCGCCTTGAAAATAACGTTCAAAAACATGGGGTAAAAACTCTGGACTGATGCCGATTCCTGTGTCGCTTACGGTAATCTCGGCGTTAGAGCCGTTCCGTAATAGTTTGACTTCCACCTGTCCCCCCGATGGGGTGAACTTCATCGCATTCGAGAGCAAATTTCCGAGAACTTGTAACAAGCGGTTCCAATCGCCTCTGATTGGTGGAATTGACTTGTCAACTACCGATTCTAGACAAATACTCTTTGCATGGGCGGAAGGGTAGGCGGTTTCCATCGCCCCGGCGACAATTGCAGCTAAGTTGACTTTTCCTAAATTCAGCTGTAGTTTACCCTGAATAATCCGAGACATATTCAGCAAGTCTTCTAGGAGTGTTGCTTGGGATTTGGCATTGCGTTCGATAGTCTCTAAAGCATTATTAATGCTTGCTGTATCCATTTGCTGAGTCCGCAGCAGTTTCGCCCAGCCCATAATGGCATTCAGTGGCGATCGCAGATCGTGAGATACCATAGCGACAAACTCGTCTTTAGTATTGTTAGCTACTTCCGCTGCAGCGCGGGCAGTTTGCTCCAGTTGTAAGAGTCTGTGACGTTCAGCTTCTAATTGTTTGCGATCGTCAATATCTGTGCTAGTTCCAAACCACTTGATGATATCTCCTTGCTCGTCTTTCATGGGTAAGCCTCGTGCTAAATGCCAACGATAAGTGCCGTCACGGCTGCGATAGCGCATTTCGTGTTCGTAGAGTTCCCCTGTATGCACCGCTGCTAGCCATTTCTCCATCATTCCTGGGATATCGTCTAGATGCACAATTTCTGTCCAGCCAAACCCCATCGCCTGCTCAATTGGCTGTCCAGTAAATTCATCCCATTTTTGATTTATATGCTCGCATTCACCTTCAGCATTACTAATCCAGACGATTTGGGGTACAGCATCCGATAAGTAACGGTAGCGTTCTTCACTTTGGCGCAAAGCTACTTCAGCAAGTTTGCGTTCGGTGATATCAAAGGCTGTTCCCACGATTTGGCGAGGTGAACCGTCAGCATTTCTCGTGAAGATAGTGTCTCGACTAAAAAACCAACGCCATTCGCCATTGGCGTGTCGCATCTGATACTCATTTTCGAGAATGTCGCCATCCTTAGCTGAGTTAAATTTTTGGAAAAAGATAGCAATAGAAATTAAATCTTCAGGATGCATGAACTGGGGTAGAAATTCTGGACTCTGAGCCTGAATTTGTTGAGCGGTATAACCAAGCAATTTATTAACTTGACGATTGATATAGACATTCCGCTGTTCAACCAAGTCATAAACATACACAATCCCTGGAGTGGTTTCGGCGATGCGTTCGATTAACCGCTGACTTTCTTGTAAGCGTTCTTCTGCTTGCTTTTTTTCGGTTACATCCCGCCAGGAAGCTACAAAGCCATCTCCCATTTTAGTGATGCGCGCATCAAAGGCTTTGGTCTTATCAAAAGAAGTGTAGATCAGCGATTCTTTAATTAAAGGTTTACCGGTTTCCACAACTTGGCAATATTCATCAAATAAACCACTTTCCCGATAAATAGGCAGAATTTCGCACAACCCCTTCCCCAGTTGTTTTTCCTTAGCCATCTGGTTAAATTCACAAGCTGCAGCATTGACATAATCAATGCGAAAGTCTGAGATTTCACCTCTATGATTGCGAATAGCTGAATAAATGCCGAAGCAATCCAGCATATTTTCAATTGAGGTGCGGAAACGTTCCTCACTCCGTTGCAGTTCTTGGGAAAGTTGCGCGTTTTTAATTGCTGAGTGGACAGTGGAGCGTAATAGATCCCCTGTTGTTTGTCCCTTAACTAAATAATCTTGCACACCCCGTTTCATCGCCTGGACAGCTACAGCTTCGTTGCCATATCCAGTTAACATAATCACAGCGGGCATAGCAGCTTTCGCTTGCTTTTTTAATTGCTCCAAAAACTCCAAACCATCTAAATCTGGCAACAGAAAGTCTAATAAGATGCCATCAGGCTGAAATTGCCGACATACTTCTAATCCCCTTTCTCCTGATTCTTCTTCTAGAATTGTGTAATTGTATTCTCTATCTTGCAGAAGATAACGGCGATAAACTTCGCGGTCTTCCAGACAATCATCAATAATTAAGACAGTTAGCGCTTGCGCCATAACTATTTGCTAACAATATCAGGAAATATTACAATGTCTAACCAATAATTGACAAAGCTTTGAATTGTTTGCACCAATCTGTTAATGTCAATTGGTTTCAAAATATAACTAGCGACACAATAGCGGTAACATATTTCAATATCTCTGGGATTAGAAGAAGTGGTAAATACGACTACAGGAATATATTTCAAATCTTCATCCTGTTTGATTTGCTGTAAAACCTCTCGCCCATCGGTTCCTGGTAAATTCAAGTCGAGCAAAATAATTGCTGGACGCGGTGCAGTTTGGGGATTGCTGTAGTTACCAGTATGATACAAGAAGTCTAAGGCTTCATCGCCATCGGTACAGCGAAAAATCGGAGTGACTACAGCTTGTCGTCCCATGACTCGACAAAAAGCTTCAAAGTCTTCATCACTATCTTCAACTACGAGCAAAGGTTGGGCATATTTACCAATCATGCTTTTAGCTCACTCCCTGCAATGTGAAATAGAATGTAGTGCCTTCGCCATATGTTGACTCCACCCAAATTGTACCGCCATGTCGCTCAACAATTTTTTTGGCAATGGTTAATCCGGCTCCTGTACCACCGCCATATTTACTCGGTCCGTGTAATCGTTTAAAAATCCGGAAAATTGCCTCAAAATGTTTTTCCCGTATGCCAATACCGTTATCTTGCACGTAGAATGTCGTGGGTAAAGATGGATGGTCAATATAGCCAATTTCAATCCATTTTTCGGTTTTGTCATTGTATTTAATGGCGTTAGCTATGAGATTATTAAAGACTTCGCCCACTTGGACATGATCGCAATAGATGGTTGGTAGTGGTTTAGGAATCCGGATTTCTACACCGGTTTCTTCAATGCGGGCGCTCAACAATGCTAAAGTTCCACTGACAATAATATTTAGGTCAGTATCCTGCATGGAAAGATCCACTCTTCCTAACCTAGAAAAATGTAAGAGGGAATCGATTAAATCTTCCATCCGCTGTGTGAGACGAATTAGGGTGTTTAATTTAGCTTTACCCTCTTCGTTTAAGGTAGCGCCATAGTCTTCAATCAAGAAATTAGAGTAATTGTGAATACCGCGCAGAGGTTCTTTCAAATCGTGGGAAGCAATGTAGGCGAAAGCATCTAATTCTTTATTGCTGCGTTCTAGTTCAATATTTAGCTGTGCTAGTTCATCGGCTTTCCGCAGCACTACACCAACGATCGCACTCTTCAACTCCAATGCTGCAGTCACTTCGCAGGGTTTCCAGGGGAGAGATTGCGATCGCACTGTTTCTTTCCATAAATCAAAAGACTTCCGAGGTGATAAACGCACACCCCCGTTTTCTGATACTTCTACGGGTTTATTCGGGTTCCCTCCCCAATCTACAGTTCGCACTACCTCCGAACGAAACCACAAAACACAGTTTCGCTGACTTTGAGATATAAAAAGCGCCATCACACCGCTACCAACATCCCGGAATTTTTCTGCGGCTGGATAAACTTTTGATAAGGCGTCAGTATAAAAAATCTCTTCCTGTAGATGTAGATTCATCCATTCCAGCAAATGTTGTATATCCTGTTTTTCTGGAGTGCTTCCCACAGTAAAATACTCCCCATGAAAACAGACTGCGGCACCTTGAGCATTTGCTAAATTAAGTATGTTTGGCTCCTTGTTAATTAAGGCATCAATAAAGTTTTTTTCGGCAGATATATACTCTACTAATTTTGTCTGCACTGAGTTTAACTGCATTTTATATTCAATGTCTTCACTATCTGCTTTTGCAGCTAGTTCTACAGAGGTTATTTGTCCCAAAAATTCACAAGCGTTGCGAATTTCATAGGGAACATATTTAGGTACTTGATGATGACAAGCAATTAGCCCCCATAATTTTTTATCTTTCATAATCGAGATTGACATTGATGCTGTCACGCCCATATTATGCAGATATTCAATATGTAAAGGCGAAACGCTGCGTAAAACTGACTCACTTAAATCTAGGGGCTGGTCAGTTATAGGGTTATTTACAGGTACAATTGCCGTAGGTTGATAATTAATATTTGGTATCAGTCTTAGCCAGTTTTGGGTATAGAGTTTTCTGACTTGTGGAGGAATATCAGAAGCAGGGTAGTGCAACCCTAAATAAGCAGTGAGATATTCTGGTTTCTCTTCCGCAATTACTACGCCATGCCAATTTTCATCGAATCGATAGAGCATCACCCGATCAAAACCACTGATTTTTCTCACTTCTTTGACCAGAACTTGACTAAGCTCTGTTAAACTCGCTGCTCCTTGGATTTTAGATATAGACAGTTTAACTAAATGATAAAATTGATAAAAGGCGTTATTCTTCTCGGAAAATGCCGGTTCTAATTCCAGAATTAAAACTCCATCTGAACGATGAACGATACCATCGAATTCTGTAATTTTATCATTTATTTTAATGATGAGTTCCAGGGGATTGATAAAATGTAAATCTGCTTGAGAACAACCTTCTTTTAAGAAGTTAATTTGTTCAGTATCTAATAGCCTGCTCAGAGGCTGATTCAATAGTTCTTGTGGATGTATTCCCAAAAAATGAAATGTATTATTGCTAATTTGTAAGATAGTTAACTCTGGTTCTTTTAAAACTAACAGGACTCCATGAGGCTGAATCGCACCAGGAATATGAATCGGTTCTTGTTCACAGTTAGTCACATCAAGCTGGAATGGGGCAGTAATTTCGTCGCTTTTCATGTTTATTCCCCAATAATCAGAGTGGCAGCTAGGAAGTGTTTTTAAATCTCTCCGAATCCACCCTAGTTCTCAAAGTTATCTTAACCTTTTAGGAGAAAGTCTAGCTTTCATATTTTTCTTTCTTTTATGAGTACTAGGAGAAAGTTAAAAATTTACACCTAAATCGTAATAAAGTTTGATTTTTATTAAGTTAAACAACTTTATTCCGGTTGATGCTATTGATTACATGCTACCTTAAGTAATTACAAAATTAGTAAAATTTTTTAAAAATTTACTTGATTTGAAATTATCAATGCTAGTCTGGACTACTAAATGAGTTAATTGAATTATGAATTATGAAATTACGTATAAGGTGAGTTAATGCAGGAGAACTTAGTCCGGTATGTACGGATATAATTCATGCTTTAGACTTCTTTAGTAAATAATTGACGCGATCGCTGTAAAATTGCCATTGGTATGGTCTAAGCAGAAGTAGACAAGACGCTTTTTCCAGACAATTCTTTGTTTTTCAACGCTAACGGAGACTGTATGCAACCTCCTCTCCCACTTGTGGGCTTACGCATCCTCGTGGTTGATGATGATGATGATAGCCGCTTTTATATTTCTACCGTATTGGAAGCAGATGGAGGCACCGTCACAGCAGTTGCATCAGCCGCAGCGGCGATGGACGTGCTACCTAAATTGCAACCTGATGTTTTGATCTGTGACATTGCTATGCCTGGTGAAGATGGCTATACTTTGATTCGCAAGGTGCGTACACTAAAAGCAAATGATGGTGGACGGATTCCTGCTGTTGCCTTAACCGCCTATGCTGATAGTGAGGATCGGATTCGTGCCTTAGAAGCTGGCTTTCAAACTCATATAGGTAAACCAGTTGAACCAGAAAAACTAGTTGCGATCATAACAAATTTAGCCGCTCATTATCGAGACTAGTACAAGAAGTTATCAGTCAACAGTCAACAGACTAACTTATTGAGATTCAAAGCTAATTTTCTCAGACTGGTATGCTGGCGGCTCGACGTGAATTAAAATCCTCACCGGGCTGAAGCGTTCTTCTAATCGCCTTTCTACGGCTTCGGTGATCCGGTGTGCTGTTTCTACGTCTGGTGCATCAACGATGAGATGCATTTCTACAAAAACTTGGCGGCCAAGAACACCACGAGACGCAATATCATGGCAGTTAATCACGCCAGGGACAGAAGTAGCGATCGCGTGTATTGCTTCTGGGGCGATCGCCATTTGATCTACAAGCCAAGGTAAATTCTCTTTTAAAACTGACCAACCACTCCAAAATACCAACAAAGCGACGGGAAAAGCTAACACCACATCCAGCCATTGATAATTTAGCCACCAAATCCCAATTAAACCGAGAATGACGGTGATAGTTACCCAAACATCACTCATGGTGTGTGTAGCATCAGCAATCAAAATTGGGCTACCTACCCGCTTACCTTCACTACGTTCATAAAAAGTGACAAAGATATTCACACCCAGAACAATTAGTAATAACCACAATTCTGGTGCTGATATTTTTACAGGTTCACTACCTTTGAGAATTCTCTCGATTGCTCCTTGCAGAATTTCAAAACAAGCTATCCCTAAAAATGCAGCAATTCCTAAAGCTCCCACAGCTTCAAACTTGTGATGTCCATAAGGATGTTCGCGATCAGGATGTGGGGAAGAAAACCTACTAGCAATCAATCCTAAAATATTATTGGCGCTATCTGTCACACTATGCAAGGCGTCAGCTAGCAAGCTGAGTGAACCCGTTGAATAGCCCACAAATGCTTTTAATGCCATCACAAATAAGTTTAGCAGTAGTGTGATAATTAAAACTCTTCGTACTGTGGCGCGGTTATCGTAAGTCATAAAAAATATTGAACACCAAGTTCTACAACTTCTAGTTACAACTCAGGATACAAATAAAATGTATCTGAACACTACATCGGCAAAATTATATATGTTCAAATTATTTGATAATTAGGCTATTTTATTGAGATTATTTATTGCCAAAAGTAGCTGTAAGCCTGATATATACTGACAACTCCTTTCCTGATACCAGAAGATTTTTAGCATTAAGAATATATATATTTTAATTATTCTCCTTTGTAAATCCTCGGATTGCGTTGTTTATATATGCAGTTAATTCACCAATATTTGTTATTAGGAATAATATTCAAAAATCTTACACTATGGGGAGAAATACTGATACTCTCTGTGCAATCTTGGTATTTGATTAGTGAAAATTATTCTATATATAGCGGTTCCCAGATGGAGTACAACATTATATTGCGAGGTGTAGTAGCACGGCAGTGACCATTAGTGTCAACTTAACGTGAAACTCATAGCCCGCCTCAGAATGAATTCTGAGTCTCATAGCAAAAGTCATCTCAAGATGACTAAAAATTATCATTTATCCCCAGTTTACTTTAGTAAACTTTGCCTATTAGCCTTGGAATTCATTCCCGTGGTAGGTAAGCCTTGCAATAAGCCATCTGTGGCTTAAGTTGACACCAATGGGCATTGCCGTGCCCTACGGGTGTACGTCACGCTTGTCGGGAAACGCTATAAGAGTGAGTGTCTCACAACAAGCGGCTTCTCTTAATCCGAAGTTCCGTCGTCACCCTTGGAGGGTGCGGCTAATCGCACATATACGCGATGCTGACGCTACGCACAGTCGCTATCGCTTCGCTAATCACCGCTCCGCGTCTACATGAATTGCCCCTACGGCAGATGTAGTTTTTCTAAACATTTATATTTGGTCTTGCCTGTCAATGTGTAAGTCCTAGCTACGTGTAACTTTTGTCTGTTTTCTATCTTCAATTGTTATTCTCTTTGGTTAAGATACATCTGTCTTCAGTAGGGTTAAGCCACATATATACATTTGATACGGTTAATCGTGACATCTTAGGAATGGTAATGAGAATTTCTAATGACATATACTCAAACTAGCGATCCAACTATTCGCGAACATGTGCAGTCATGGCAAAGATTACATGTGGATCAACAACTGGCTTTATTCTGGTTCATTTACACAGAAATTGGTAAATCCATTACGCCAGCAGCCCCTGGTGCGAGTACAGCTTCACCTGCAATTGCCGAAGGTTTGTTCAATCAAGTTAAAGAATTAACTCATGAACAGCAACTGCAAGTTCAACGTGATCTAATTAATAAGGCAGATACTCTAATTTCCCGTGAATATGGGTCTTTGGGTGATACAACTAAGCTGCTATTTTGGTATCAGTTAGGTCAAGGTATGGAAAGCACAACCATCGTTCCTGTACCAGCAGATTATCGACTTTCCTCAGAAGCAGAAGCACTGTTTAACAAAATTAAAGCTTTACCTTTTGAGCAACAAATTACTCTTTTCCGTGATTATGTTGCACCAATGGGGGCCGAAGCAAAAGCAGGTGCTGAAATTTAAAATTTTGCTCTTATTCTCATAGGCGAGTTAGTCATAACACAGTTTTTTCGTAGGGTTTTAGGCTCTACGAAAACTGCTGTAGAGATGAATCAGATTTGATTTCTGAAATATACGTAGGGTAGGCAATGCCCACCAACACGATGATACGGTGGGCATTGCCCACCCTACAAAACTACCAATGGAAATTGTTACAAATAAAATAGGAATACTATACCTGCACTCCACAAGATTCTAGGTTTTGAATCGCTCATCTACTGGAATTTGATAACCATTGGCGAGACGATTAGTTGTGTTTGCAGTAGCAACGATCGCCAACAATTCACCTAATGTAGTGTCACTCATCCCCTTAGCACGTGCTGCTGCTGTGTGTGAGGCGATGCAGTAATCACAGCCGTTGGTGACGCTGACGGCGATATAAATTAGTTCACGCATCAGTGGATCAATTTCACCAGGACTGGTCATCACCTCCTTCACAGTCTGCCACGTTCGCTGCAGAGTGGGAGGATGATTGGCTATAGCTTTCCAGAAATTATTAATATAATCATTCTGGCGCGTAGCCCGGATATCATCATATACTGCGCGTACTTCGTCAGTAGCTTCTTCGTATTCGATTAGCTTTGTCATTTGGTTTTTGTCATTGGTCATTTGTCAAGAGTCAAGATTTATTCCCCCACTCTCCATTGTCTAAAACTGATTGATAGCGACCGAGGGCAATTAAAGGGAAGTATTGTTGATACATGTGATATTTCAGATAAAAATGGCTGGGGAAGCCGGTACCGGTGAAGTCTGCTTCGTACCAAGTACCATCTGGCTGTTGAGTGGTTAAAAGGAAATTAATTCCCTTTTCAAGGGTGTGATCAGCCAGTTCGCCAGTGGCTTCACCAGCTGCTATGAGTCCAATTAAGGCCCAAGCTGTTTGAGATGCGGTGCTAGTTCCTTGTCCTTTGAGGCTGGGATCATCGTAGCTGCGACAGGTTTCACCCCAACCGCCATCTGGGTTTTGACAGCTAACTAACCAAGCTGCACCGCGTTTGATATTGAGTTGATATTTTAGAGGATCAATGAGTGCTAAAGCTGAGAGAACACCACTAGTACCATAGATGTAATTGACTCCCCAACGACCAAACCAACAGCCTTCTGGTTCTTGTTCATTGATGATATAGGCGATCGCTCTTGCTAAATTATCAGGATCAATTGCTAAGTTACCAGCCCCCAGCATTTCTAGCACTCTGGCGGTGACATCGGCTGTATTTGGATCAATCATAGCTTTCAAGTCGCCGTAGGGTACAGCATTCAGCCAGTCTTGATCGTTATCTAAATCGAAAGCCGCCCAACCGCCTGGTTTGCATTGCATAGACGCAATCCAATTTACAGCACGGGCGATCGCTGCATGTTTTAATTTTTCATTAGGGAGTTTCGCTTGATGTAGCGCCATTACCACCACCGCCGAATCGTCTACATCTGGATAAAAACGGTTGTCAAACTCAAATGCCCAAGCGCCTGGTTTGCCCTGACGATTTTTGACATTCCAATCTCCGTAGTCGAGAATTTGCTGATCTAATAACCATTCTCCAGCCTTGACTATGGCAGGATGATCTGGTGTAAAGCCAGAATCGACTAGAGCGCGTATTACCCAGGCTGTATCCCAAACGGGTGAAACACAAGGTTGGACTCGGTAACTATCCTCGGTTTCAATGGCAAAGTTATCAACTGCTTTGAGTCCGCGTTCCACAATGGGATCAGATGCATCGTAATCCAGACACCGCAAAGCTAGCAGGGAATTCAGCATCGCGGGAATAATCCCACCCCAGTCACCTGTAGCTTCTTGGCGTTCTAAAATCCACTTTTCGGCGGCGTTGATACCCTCCTGGCGGAAAGGCAATAAATTCAGACTTTCTGCCAACTTGAACCCATGATCTAGGGTGATAAATAAATCTGTCCAATCACCATTGCGGGGTAGTGCAAACTGGACTTGATCGACACCTTCAGCATACAGCTCGTCTAAGTTGATGGCCGGGTCGGTGATAAAAACAGGTTTCCGGTCAAAGACAATCAGCAGTGGTACTGTGCTAGAACGTGCCCAGCTGGACATCTCGTAAATATTAAAGGGGAAAGCCGGGGGCAAAAGCATCACCCAGGCTGGTAGTGAAGGTAAACCGCGCCAGTCGTAACAGCCAATTAAGGCGAGGTGTAATTTGGTAAAGATGCGCGTTTTACTGATGCCGCCTCGTTGGAGAATAAAGGTGCGTGCCTGAATCATGGCTGGATCTGTGTTGGGGACACCCAACAGCCTTAACGCCATGTAAGCCTCTACTGAGGTGCTGAGTTCGCCCCCATCTCCATAAAACAGTTCCCAACCGCCATGATTTCGCTGCTGTTGACGTAGATAAGCCTCAACTTTGTGCAGGGGCCTGGTGATGTCTGTCCCCCAAATTTTATGTAAGAGAACAGTTTCTGCTGTGATCGTGACATTAGATTCTAATTCTGCCCACCAGTAACCCGCTGGATTTTGGATCGAAAGTAGATATTGTTGACTGGCTGCGATCGCCGCTGCAGTTTGATTGACTATTACCCTGTCTTGCGTTTGCATCAAGTACTACTCAACCTCAAAAATAGTTTAACAAGGGAACGGGCAACGGGAGGTTGTGGTTAGGGTCTAAATGTCCAGCCACAACTTGCCACAGTTCCCTTCTGCGATGAACGAGGAACGGAATATTTTATAGTTACATTTTGCGGCCTGTACCAAGTATAAAATATCAAGGTTTCATCTTTTATCTTTAAGTCATGGCGGCAATTGTCTTAGGGCTGACGCTTTTATCCTTAATCATATGGATAGGATTACTGATTTTACGGGGGCAGTTTTGGCGGGCAGATCAGCAATTAGAAGCAGCACAAACCCATCTGCAATCCTTACCTACAATTTGTGTAGTCATTCCGGCGCGCAACGAAGCTGATTTATTGCCAATTACCTTGCGATCGCTTTTACTCCAAGACTATCCTGGCGATTTCCAGGTGTTTCTAGTAGACGATCGCAGCACAGATGGCACAGCAAATTTTGCCGAAGGGGTAGCCCACGCAGTCAATAAACCCCAGCAATTACATATTATTGCTGGCGAATCATTACCCCCCGGTTGGACAGGTAAGCTCTGGGCAGTTGAGCAAGGTATTCAAAAAGCTAGTGTCTTTACACCAGACTATTTTTTCCTCACTGATGCAGATATTCAGCATGACGTGGGTAGTCTCCGGCGCTTGGTGGCTAAAGCTATACAAGAGGATTTAGACCTAGTTTCGGTGATGGTGCGACTCAGATGTGAAAGCTTATGGGAAAAACTTTTGATTCCAGCTTTTGTTTTTTTCTTTCAAAAACTTTACCCTTTTCGCTGGGTGAATAACCCAAAAAACGCCACTGCTGCAGCCGCTGGTGGTTCTATTCTGATTCGTAGAGAAGCCCTAGAACGCATCGGCGGGATTGCAGTGATTCGCCAAGCTTTAATTGATGATTGTGCCCTAGCGCGTGCTGTGAAGAAGAGTGGGAATGGCGGTATCTGGTTGGGATTGAGTACTTTAACTCGCAGTTTACGTCCTTATCCCTCTTTAGAGACGGTTTGGCAAATGGTGGCCCGGACTGCTTATACTCAATTGAATTATTCCCCATTCTTGCTAGGAGGAACCTTGCTAGCAATGACTCTGATTTATTTGGTTCCCCCTGTGGGGGTGATTGTGGGTTTATTGATGGGGAATTTAGCGATCGCCCTCACCAGCTTATCAGCATGGCTATTGATGAGTGTGGCTTACTTACCCACTATCCGGTTTTATCGGTGTTCTCCCTGGTTAGTCTGGTGCTTACCGGCGATCGCCTTTCTTTATACCCTCATGACTCTAGATTCTGCCATCCGCCATTGGCAAGGGCGAGGCGGCGCTTGGAAAGGTCGAGTTTACCGCACTCCATAGAGAAATGATGAATGCAAAAATAATTCATAATTTCTCGCGTAGCACCTGAGGGATAGTTTGATGCTGCTTACTAAATTGGATATTTAGGCTGATTTTATTAGCCGCTAATTGCTCAGTCAAGTATTCTCTAATCATCGGTGATAGCGAGAAAAGAGTAGCATTTTTATTAATCAGTTGCGACGAAGTTTTTTTAATTAGAGAGCGTTCTTGTAGAGACTCCAAAGCTTCTAGTAATTGTTGTGGTGATACTAACGTGGATATTTGCGATCGCAGTTCTGAAAATGAAACTGGCTGGTAATTAATTGCCAGCCAGTGTGTAATTTTCTTTTCTACCTCTGATAAACGATTAAGATGCTGTTTCACAAGATGATAAATCTCACCAAAAACTACTACATCCTGCTTAAGAAATTCGGCAATACTACCATCAAATAATTCTTGAATAGTAGTAGAGACAATATTTAATGCCAATGGATTGCCTGCATAGCGCTCAATTAGCTGATTCCACTCAATGTTAGAACTACAAAAATAACCTTTGGTATTAAATATTGCCTGTACTTCATTTGCCTGTAAACCTTGTAGATGAAAGACGCGAACGGGTAATTTTTTACCTTCCATTCGCTTAATTTGATTTGGCTTTTCCCTACTTGTTAGCATTAAACAACTTTGATGGGATGTTTCTCCCACTTGTTTAAAAAATTGACTATAAAATTCAGATTCTGAACAATAGCAACCATGTGCAAAATTAGATAAATCCTCTTTTAAAATTGTCTCTGCATTATCTAATATCAACAAGCAACGATATTTCTTGAAATAATTAATCAACAGGGAAATTCTACCTTCTACAGTTTCCGGTAAATGAATTGATGGCTCAATTGAGAAAACTTGGAGCAGATGGGCTAGCATATCTTTGACTGGTGGTGCATTGCCGAGACTGCGCCAAATCACAAACTCAAACTGTTCTTGAATTTGAGTAGCCAGTTTCACTGATAGCCAAGTTTTACCGATTCCACCCATCCCTAACAGCGTCACTAACCGACAGCGATCGCCAATGATCCATTGTTCCAGGGTTCCTAATTCCGCTCTGCGTCCGTAAAAAATAGATACATCTGGTGCATCATCCCAATCAATACAGTTGGGAATTTGGGATTCTGGATTCGGAATGGAGTTCCCAGTAGGCGGTAATTGATAATCACTTTGTTCCAACCGCAGCTTAAAAGCCTGGAAACAATAATTAAGGGTTCGCTGATCTACTCCAACTTGGCAACGAAATACTTTCATTAAGGTATCTGGATCTAAGCCAGTGCGTAAGCTTAGTTGTTCCAACGTGTAACGCTGATCTGAGTTTTCCTGACTTTCTGCCTGGCATTTAGCCGTGTGCAGTTTCTGAAATCCTTGATCGGTGAGAATTACACCACGTTTACGTTTCGGTTGTTGTTGATTCATCACAAGCCTATTGTGTTTATAAACACATGTCTAGTCTGGCGAAACTAACTATGTGAGGTATCTTAGCAAACTAGTCACTATAGTAAATCAACATCCAAAAAAATTCATTCACCAAGCGCGAGGCAAGAAGGCAAATAGGCAATAGGGGAAGAATTAGCCCCGAAGTGCATTAGACGTAGGTTGGGTGGAGGCTTTGCGTAACCCAACATTCTGATATCTGGTGGGTTTCACAAAGCTTCAACCCAACAAACCCCGCAAAATGTTGGGTTTCGTTGCTCAACCCAACCTACGAAACTTAAGGTTTTTTTTGCAACATTTAAGGCTTGCCACGCCACTACTTTTAAAGGTTTTGGGGTGATTAAATCACTTGTGTATACACCGTAGCCGAAGCAGGGAGAGGCTTAAAAAGCTTATTTTTTCGTACCAAGTTGTAGATTTTTTGCCCCTTCCCTACAAGGGAAGGGATTGGGGTTAGGTTCCGTCGAACTCACGTTTAATTAAAGAAAAATTTTGATTATTTTGCCCAAAAATAAAAACTTGTCCGAATATTAGGCGAGTTCAAGCATATGTTTTGATAAACTGGCGATATCTCAAAAGCTTGCTAGTCAAGGATTTTAGAAACTGATAGCTAAAAATTCTTAACTTCGTTAGTTAAGTTCCTAAACTTCGGTTGTCGATACTGGGTTGAAATAGTCACACTGTATCTAGTTCCAACGAGTACTTAATTCACGTACTGAGGTATTGAACATGTCTAGCATTAAAAAAATCATTGCTGGTTTTATACAGCCTGTTGTTGCTGCTTTTTTAGTAGTTTCGCTGGCATTTGGTTTTGCCGGCAACGCTTTTGCCCAATCTATTCCTTTAGTCAGCCTCAAAACAGGTGATACTATTGCCTTGCGTTCTGATACTGGCAAGTATCTGAGTCGGATTAATCGTGGCGGTGTAGATCCTGCGGAAGCTGCAAAAGATGCTGTTGATCCTTATTCTAAATTTAAGGTGACAGTCCTAGATGGCAATAAAATTGCTTTACAGTCAGACACTGGTAAGTTCCTCAGTCGCATTAATTATGGCGGCAATAGTGGTAGAAATGCAATTGAAGCTGCCAAGTCTGATGCTGATCCCTATTCCCAATTCAATGTGAAAGTATTGGATGGTGGTAAAGTCGCTTTACAGGCAGATAACGGTAAGTTCCTCAGTCGCATTAATTATGGCGGCAATGGTGGCAAAAATCCCATTGAAGCTGCAAAGGATGCTATTGATCCCTATTCTCAATTCCAGGTCGAAATCCTACCTTAGTCTTTATACCAACTTGGGTTAGGTAGCTTTATTTTAGCCACATCATACTAGAATTAAAAATCCCCGTCTCCTTTTGGGCGGGGATTTTGTCCGTGTTTAGTAGCCACCTTTGCCATTTGGACGCTGAATAATTGTCTCTATCACCCGCCGCTTGGCTTTGGGATCAATCCCCACTAAACGCAGATATTCACCGCTGTATTCTGCTAGACATGATTCTAAAGCCGATATAGCATCTGAGTGTGCATCGATGTGGGTATCTAGACAACTTTGCCAAGAACCTGTGCGGAAGCGGCGTTCATCTACATGTTCAATGCTAATTTTGTAACCCTGAGACAAAATTTGTCTGATTTGTTCTTGTGTTTCTAGGGTTAAATGTGGACTCGGATTCTGTGGTTGTTGAAACCCATTAGTTGATGGTTGACTAATTGGTGCTGCAAGTTCAGGGGTTCTAGCTTGACGATTTCTCCCTCTGTTGAGTCGGTTGTACTCATCAACCAACTGGGAATTTTCTACCCGTTTTTGTTCACCCACCATCAAGTTACCCGCCTCGATTAAGTGAGATAGCCCGAAATTTGGCTTTTTAAATTCTGGTGGCCCTTCAACGCTGTTAACCACACTCAAGGATACCTGCTCAAAACCTACTTTATGAATATAGTTGCGGATTTGTTCGTCATAAATACGCGATCGCACAGCGCTATAAAAGTCAATGGATTGATGAGGGAAAGTATCAACTAACTGTTCTACTTCCTTTCTTGAAAGTCCATCCGGCTCAAAAATCCCCCCCACAATCCCCACCTTATCATCCCTGTCAGGTTCCCAATAAAATTTCTCCATCCGACCATCACGAATCAATGGTGCATATAAAGTGGTAAAATCATTACCCGTAACAATAATCGGCACACGATGCAAAGGCGTAGAATCGTAGCTGCCAGGTAATTGCACATCTGTGGGATTATCAGCAATATTCATCAGTGTGGCGTTTACCAACTGGGTATTCACAGTATATTGAGTGCCTTCATCAAAGCGCCCCGCACCCGCATCTAAATCATTAATCATCAGCACGCACATCTTACCGCGCACTTTGATTAATTCTGCGGTTTCCCGATAGCGCAGCCGAATCAACCGCGCTGGATCTCCTGCATCTGGACTTTCCAATTCTCCGCCAGATATCAGAGTCACCTCAATACCCATTTTTTCAAAGACTAACTCACATTGAAAAGTCTTTCCCTCACCTTTGCGTCCATGTATCCCCAAAATTAGGGGAACTCTGACACCAGGAAGCTTCAAAAAATTTTTAGTGATGTGGACAGCAAGTTTATCGAGAAAGCGAGGAGCAATGTAGTAACTCATGGGTTCTGCTTAGGGATAGCTAGAACTAATGTTAAGTTTTTTTGGGGATGATTGTTTATTTATCTTTTCCTAGAAAAGGAGCGCTACCCAATTGGGATACACTGTAGGGTAACGGCATCAGTAAAATTATTTATAGTTTTTAAAACTAGTGGGAGCATCTTGCTCCCGAATGTAGTAGCGGGCAAGATACACGCACTACTCCAGGTT